>CALQEM020000084.1:0-13061 GCA_943329595.2 Bifidobacterium breve | reverse complement strand
GCCGAGTCCCTGCATGAACCAGACTCCACCGACAAGCAGCATCAGGGCTCCGGCGATCACGAGCCCGGGCTTGCGTGCGGGCGGTCGTGGGGGGCGGCTTTCGGCACTGTTCGGCGAGGTCATGTCGCCATCCCACCACCACCGCGAGCGCGATGAGTACGCGGGACCCGGGTGGCTACCCCGCCAGCCAACTCCCAACCCCGACCAACCCCGACCAATCCAGCCGAACCCCGCCGAATCCCTACGCGAGTTCGGACTAGGACTCTCGGAATCCGAACTCACGTAGGGATTCGTGTCAGTAACGCACATCAGCCGTCGGTGCCTCGGGGGCCGACTGGCCGAACCGCTCGCACGAGGGGTCGCCAGGAACGCGCGAGATCAGCCCCCATCATGATGACGCGCCGCAAGCCACCGCGAGCCCGAGCTTGTGCAAGGAGCGGGCGTTGATGAACTGCGTGTCACCTGACATGAATGCCACGATCCCGCGACCGTCATTGGCGACACGCAGGTGCTACCGCAATGCACCGCCGCGCTCATCGGCGCTCGAAAACTTCTGCACCACGTAAATCGGAATAATCGAAATGATCACGAGCGCTGCCGCCACCACATTCACAATCGGCGCCTGATTGGGGCGGAAGAGGTTCTGATAAATCCAGATGGGCAGCGTGGTGATACCCGGGCCCGCGGTGAAGGTGGTGACGATGATTTCGTCGAAACTCAAACCGAACGCCAGCAGTGCTCCGGCCAACAGGGCCGAACGCATCTGCGGCAGCGTGACCAATCGAAACGTGGTCCACCCACGTGCACCAAGATCGGCCGACGCTTCCTCAGAGTTGCCACCGAGTCGGCGCAACCGCGCGAGGGCGTTGTTGTACACCACCACGATGCAGAACGTGGCGTGTGCAACAACGAGGGTGATGAATGTGAGTCCGCCGAGGAACGTGGTGAACACGTTGTTGAGCGCAACACCGGTCACCACCCCGGGCAGCGCGATGGGCAAGATGATGAGTAGCGACACATAGTCGCGGCCGAAGAACGCGAATCGACCCAGCGCGAACGCGGCGAGGGTTCCGAGTACCAGGGCAACCGCAGTAGCGGCCAGACCCACCTGAACCGACACCACGAGTGCATCGCGCACGCCCTGGTTGTCAACGGCTTGCGACCACCATTTAGTAGTGAATCCACTCGGTGGCCACGTGAGTGAACGATCAACGCTGAACGAGTTGATGAGCACCACACCGAGCGGCACGTAGATGAATGCGAGAACCACAGCAGCCATCAGCGTGATGACCGCCTTCGATGATGTACCGATGTTCATCGCTACACGTTCTCCAATGCACCCGTGCGCCGCACCGACGCGAGGTACACAAGCACGATCACTACGGGCAGTGTGGCAACCGCGGCTGCGAAGGGCAGGTTGGTGACGTAGGTCTGCTGCACGATGTTGCCGAGCATCACGGTGGTGCCGCCCACAATTTGCACGGTGATGTAGTCGCCGAGGCTGAGCGAAAACGTGAAGATCGAGCCAGCCACGATGGCCGGGAAGATCATGGGAGTGACCACCGAGCGAAACGTGCGCCAGGGCTTGGCGCCGAGATCGCCCGAGGCATCAAGCAGTGAAATCGGCAGCCGCTCAAGACCGGCATACACCGGCAGAATCATGTAGGGCAGCCACAGGTAGGTGAGTGTGATCAGCACCGCGGTTTGGTTGTAACCCGGGCTGTCGAGTCCGAGCGGGGCGAGGAACCACGCCACTACTCCGCTTTCGGGCTGCAGCATTGCCCGCCACGCATACACCTTCACCAGGTACGAGGCCCATAGTGGTGTGAGCACGAGCGCCACCAGAAGCGGGCGCCATCGCGGCGCAGCGATGCGCGCCATGAAGAACGCGATCGGAATTGCGAGCACTGCGCACAGCACCGTGACACCGAGTGCGATGAGCACGGTGCGGCCCACCGTTTGCAGGTAGCCGACGTCGGTGAACAGGTTCTGAAAGTTCTTGAGGGTGAACGTGCGCACGATCTGGCCAGTGAAGTCGTCGATGGTCCAGAACGCGGTGAGGAAGAGCGCAGCTAGTGACCCGAGATACACCACCACAAGCCAAAACATGGGCGCGGCGAGGAGGGCGCTGAGCCGCAGGCGTGGGTGCTGGTACCAAAACCCACCCGACTTCGTGCGCGCTACGTCGGCCATCGTCACCTCCTCGTGGTGCTGACATTCCTGTGGCGGGCCCGGGCAATCGCACCGAGCCCGCCACAGGGTGAACTAGCTACTACGCAGCGAACTCCAGGCGGTAACCCAGTCGCTGTAGGGAATGCACTGCGCATCGGTGCGTCCGTCGAGGCACGCAGCGGTGGGCGTATTCCAGTACCACACGTCAGTCCAGTAGTCCTCGGTGTCGGCGTGGAACACAGCGCAGTGATCCTTGTTGGCGGTGAGGGCGCACGACTTGGCGTTGGCCGGAGCCTCACCGAACCACTCCGCCACGGCCGCGTTGGCTTCGGGCGAAATGATGTGGTCGAGCCACTTGTAGGCGCAGTTGATGTTCTTGGTGTCCTTGGCGATCATCCACGTGTCAGACCAACCGGTTGCGCCCTCCTTGGGCTTCACGGCGTCGACCTTCACGTCTTCGCTCTGCGCCAGGTTGACGATCACCTGCCACGAGGTACCAATAGCACTGGTGCCGCTCTTAAACGCCTGCACCTGCTTGAGGTAATCCGACCAGTACTCGCCCACGAGACCCTTTTGCTGCTTGAGCAACTCGATGGCAGCGTCAAACTGTGTCTTGTCGAGTGAGTACGGGTTGGTGATGCCCAGTTCAGGCTTGGTGTCCTTGAGGTAGAGCGCCGCGTCGGCGATGAAGATGGGCGAGTCGTACGCGGTGACCTTGCCCTTGTACGGCGAGTTTGCGTCGAACGTGGCCGCCCACGAATCGGGTGCCGGCGATACGGTTTCGCTGTTGTACATGAGCAGGTTCGCGCCGCGTCCGTGGGGCGCGCCGTAGTTCACACCGTTCACGGTGTTCCACGCCTTGTCCTTAAGACCGGCGAATACGTCGGCGTAGTTGGGCAGCAGTGAGGTATTCACGGGCTGCACATTGCCGCCGTACACGAGACGCAGCGTTGCGTCGCCTGAGGCCGACACCACGTCCCAGCCGCCGCCCTGCATCAACTTCACCGCTTCATCAGAGGTGCCGAACGTCTTGACGTTGACCTTGCAGCCAGTGTCTTTCTCCCACTGCGTTACCCAGTCGACCGCGGGGTCGGTGGTTCCGTTCTCGACGTAGCCCGGCCACGCGAGAATGTTGATCTGACCCTCTCCTTGACCCACCGGTCCGGCGAATGCCGATGCCGAAGGTGATGCCGATCCCGAGCCGCCACTCGACCCGCAGGCTGCCAGGGCGATAGCGGAGGCGGCCGCAATCGCAACGGCTCCTACTGCTCTACTGCGTGAACCCTTCATGGTTCCTCCTTGTCGTTCGGATGACATCGATTCACGTCACCCGGTATTCGTGATTGCGCCGCCACAGCAGGCGCACTCGACTTCCCCGTGGGGCAGCCACCTCTAGGGAGCGGTCGTCCGCGTTTTGCTGCACCGCCATGAGTCGACCTCCGGGGTCGACGTCAACCAACACACGCGTGCTCATGCCGCTATAGACCACCTGGGCAACCGTTCCGTCCACCGCTCGCTCGTCAGGAGTGGGTTGGGTTTCCGTATCAACAACGCGAATCTTCTCGGGGCGCACCGAATACACGCCTTCCCTGCCCAACACGGCCGTGGCGGTAGCACCCTCTAAGAGATTGCTGGTGCCCACGAATCCGGCCACGAATCGGGTGGCCGGACGCTCGTACAGCGCTTCGGGTGTATCGAGTTGTTCAATGCGACCCGCGTTGAATACGGCGATGCGGTCGCTCATCGTGAGCGCTTCATCTTGATCGTGCGTGACGAAGATGAATGTGATGCCCACGTCGGCCTGCAGGGCCTTGAGTTCCACCTGCATCTCCTCGCGCAACTTCAAGTCGAGGGCGCCTAGCGGCTCGTCGAGCAACAGCACCTTGGGCTTGTTGATGAGGGCGCGAGCGAGGGCTACGCGCTGCCGCTGACCACCCGATAACTGCGAAGGACGGCGGTCGCCGAGTCCGCCGAGTCGAACCGCCTCGAGAGCCTCAACCGCACGACGAGCACGCTCTTCCTTGGGCACCTTCTTGACGCGCAGGCCGTATTCGACGTTCTTCTGCACCGTCATGTGCGGAAAGAGTGCGTAATCCTGGAACACCGTGTTCACGTCGCGCGCGTAGGGCGGGCGTCTGGTGACGTCAACTCCATCGAGTTCGATGGTGCCTGCCGAGGGCTGCTCGAAGCCAGCGATCATGCGCAGCACGGTGGTTTTTCCCGACCCCGATGGGCCGAGGAGGGTGAGGAACTCGCCATCGCGAACCTCGAGGTTGACATCGTCGACCGCAACCACCGAGCCGAACTCCTTGCGCACTCCGGTGAGCGAGATGGCCGCCGATGAGTTCTGCCCCACTGCACTCCTCTCGGGCTGTGCACGACTCTCGTGCCATTCCGATCGGCTCAGGTTACTGCCACGGCAGGCTGTCGCGAGCCGAACCACTAGGCCGACACGGGATCGTTACCCTCCGGCCGCGGGGCCGGGAGTGCCAGTGGTGGGTGACACGATCACAGGGTTGAGTTGAGGGGGGAAACACGAGCGATCAGCGGCCGCACAACAAGGTGCTCTTGGTTGCGGAGCGGCGCCGTCAGGGTTGTCGTGATTGCTCGGGAGATCAGTTGACCATCACCACGAGCCTGATAGCCACACCAACTCACGAGATGGGCGATGAGACCATGTGAGGGCGTTGCCGCATCGACGCCGGCTAGGGATGTGCAGCCGGGATGGAGTTCAGCCAGCTGCCCCCTGAGCGCAGGTGCGTCCTCACACGACGGAAGGGCCGGTCGATGACCGGCCCTTCGTGGTCTGGTTTTCACCAGATTGAGGGTGCGCGAGGGGGGACTTGAACCCCCACGCCCTTTCGAGCACACGGACCTGAACCGTGCGCGTCTGCCAATTCCGCCACTCGCGCCCACCCGGCCCGCGATCTCGGCCAGCAGGCAAACGCTAGCACCGACCGGTGCCGTGCCAGCAGGCCGGGAGCGACGTTCGCAACGCCCTCGCGGCTACCATGGGTGGATGGGCCTCCTCGACAGCTTCGAGCATCGACTCGAACAGCTTGTCAACGGTACCTTTGCGCGCGCCTTCAAAGCTGAGGTGCAGCCCGTCGAGATTGCAGCGGCCCTCCAGCGTGAGCTCGACGACCGCGCAGCCGTGGTCAGCAAGGGGCGCACGGTCGTGCCCAATGTGTTCACCATCGATCTCTCCGCCCACGACTCCGAGCGACTCATGGCCTATCGAGTTCCGATGACCACCGAGCTCACCGAACTGGTGCGCACCCACGCTGACATGCAGCGATACAGCCTCGTGGGTGACGTCGAGATCAGCTTCGAGTCCGACCCCGAGCTTGAGACCGGTATCTTTCGCGTTCGTAGCGAGGCAAAGGCAGCGGTTATCGCGGTTTCTGAGCGGTCGGGGGCCACCCCGATCGCGGCACGAGCGCAGTCGGCCGGCCCCTCGCATACCTCCCCCTCCACGTGGAGCAAGCCGGTTATCGCGGCTCCCGCACGACTGGTTATCCGGGGCACCGCCTACCCGCTCACGCAGACATCCACGGTCATCGGCCGTGGCACCGACGTCGACATCCGTATCGACGACCCGGGCGTGTCCCGCCGTCACGCCGAGGTGGTGCTCGACCCCATGCCCATGGTGCGCGATCTCGGCTCAACCAACGGAATCCTGCTCAATGGCCAGCAGGTGGGGGAGTCCACGCTCGTCGACGGTGCGGTGATTCAGGTGGGCTCCACCGAGCTGGTTTTTCGCAGCGGGTGATCGGCGATGTCTGACCTCGCCCTCACTCTCATCCGGCTTGGCTTCCTCGCCCTGCTCTGGATCGGCATCTTTGCCATCGTGGGTGTGCTCAGTCGTGACCTCCGCGCGCCACGCGAGGCTCGTCCGGCCGGCTCAGCACCCGCCGAGGGTGAGGCCCACCGAAACACGCAGCCCCGAGCAGCCAAGCCTGCGAAGCCACGTCGCGGCGCCCCTCGCACGTTGGTGGTCACCGAGGGTGCACTCGCCGGAACGGTCGTGCCTCTCGGAACGGCCCCAGTCACACTCGGGCGGGCCAGTGACAGCACCCTCGTACTCGACGACGACTACGCCAGCAACCACCACGCCCGGCTCTACCAGCACGACTCCAAGTGGATCGTCGAGGATCTGGGCAGCACCAACGGCACCTGGATCGAGCGCACCCGCATCACCGCTCCCACGGTGCTACCAAACAACGTCCCGCTCAAGGTTGGACGAAGCACGATGGAACTGCGCAAGTGACTCTCTCCCTGCGCTATGCCGCGCGATCGCACATCGGACTCGTGCGCACTGGCAACGAGGACTCCGGGTACGCCGGGCCCACCATGCTGGTCGTGGCCGACGGCATGGGCGGGCATGCTGCGGGCGAACTCGCCAGCGCGGCAGCGGTGGCCACCTTCGCGACGATCGACGCCGAGTCTGACCCCACGAGCGAAACAGAGGTGCTCACCGACCTCTCGGCCGGAATCGCCCGCACCACGGAGGAAATCCGCAGGGTGGTGGGCGAGCGGCCCCAGTTCGCCGGAATGGGAACCACCCTCACCGCTCTGGCGTGGCGCAACGGCCTCGCGAACCTCGTACACGTCGGCGACTCGCGCGCCTACCTGCTGCGCGAAGGCGAACTCTCGCAGATGACCCACGACCACACCTACGTGCAGATGCTGGTCGATACCGACCGCATCACGCCCGCCGAGGCACTTACCCACCCCCGGCGCAATCTGCTGCTCCGTGCCATCGACGGAATCACCGACGTCGAGCCAGACCTTCAGGCACGTGAGGCTCAGGTGGGCGACCGCTACCTCCTCTGCAGCGACGGCCTGTGCGGGGTGATCCCCGAGGCCTTGCTGGCGCAACTTCTGGCCGAGGGCGACCCCACCTACGCGGTCACCGCACTGGTCGACGCAGCGCTCGAGGCCGGTGCTCCCGACAACGTGACTGTGGTGGTGGCCGAGGTCGTCACGTCAGACCATCGCCCCGGCGACCAGGCCACCGGTGCTGTACCGGTCGTGGTGGGTGCGGCCAGCGAGGCCCGCACCCGCGAGCGTCTCTCGTACGTGCGCTTCCCCGACGACGTTGAGCCCGCACTCGGACCGCCCACAGGTGAACAGGCAGCGGTCGAGCCGGTCGAGCTACAGCTCACCCCACCGCCGGCCCACCATCGTCGAGACACCCGTGGTCGGCGCTGGGTGCCACTCGTCGCGGTCGTTGCGGTGCTCGCGCTCATCGCACTGGTGTCGACGGCACTGAGCCTGTGGGCCACTGCGCAGTACTACGTGGGCAGCAACGCAGGCTATGTGGCGATCTACCAGGGCGTGCCACAATCCATCGCCGGGCGTCAACTGTCAAGTGTGACCGAACTCAGCACCATCGCGGTCACCGCACTTCCTGACGTCGACCAGTCGTCGGTGCTGAGAGCGATTCCCGTGACCAACCTCGACGAAGCACGGCGCGTTTTGGCCCGCCTCGAGGCACAGGCACTCAGCTGCGTGACAGCGCCGACTCAGGGCTGCCCGAATGCGATCACTCCGACGGCACCGCCAAGCCCCACCCTCACACCTACCCCCTCCCCCACCCCCTCCACGGTTCTCACCAGCCCAGCGCCAGAAAGCTCCGGAACGCAGTCGTGAGTCGACCGCCTTCCCTTGTCCCCGGCCAGCCCACGCGCCGCAACACCGAGCTTGGGCTGATCGTTCTGGCCCTGGTGATCGGGCTTGCGGCGTGGGCCAACGTTGACCTCGCGATTCTGGGCACCCTCACACCGGAATTCGCCCCCGTCGCCATCGGGGCATGCACACTCGCTCTGATCGCTCACCTCGCCGTGCGGTTTCTCGCCGCCTACGCCGACCCCGTGCTACTTCCGACGGTGCTGCTGCTCAACCTGCTTGGACTCACCATGATTCACCGCCTTGACCTCGGGGAGGCAGCCCGTTCTGCGTCGAACAACGTCCCTGCCCCCGTGCCTGATGTCACCTCGCAGCTCACCTGGACCGCGCTCGGCGTTGTGCTCTTCGTCTCGGCCCTCCTCGCCGTGCGCGACCACCGCCGTCTGCAGCGCTACACCTACACCGCGCTGTTCGCCGGCCTACTGCTGCTGCTCCTGCCCCTTGCCCCCGGCATCGGGGCCACCATCAACGGCGCCACCCTGTGGGTTCGTGTCGGCCCGCTCTCCTTCCAGCCCGCGGAACTCGCCAAGATCCTGCTCACCATCTTCTTCGCGGGCTACCTCGTGATGAAGCGCGACTCGCTCGCGCTCGTGCGGTCGAAGTTCCTGTTCCTCGAGCTTCCGCGCGGGCGAGACCTTGGCCCACTCTTGGTGGCCTGGTTCATCAGCCTCGGCGTGCTGGTATTCGAGCGCGACCTCGGCACCTCGCTGCTGTTCTTCGGACTCTTCATCGGAATGCTGTACATCGCCACCCAGCGTTGGTCATGGGTGGTGCTCGGCGGACTCCTCTTCGCCGTCGGCTCGGTAGGCGCGTACTTCGCGTTCAACCATGTGCGCGTGCGCGTGCAGGTGTGGCTCGACCCCTTTGCCTACCAGTCAGAGCAGGGTTACCAGATCGTGCAGTCGATCTTTGGATTTGCCAGTGGTGGACTGCTCGGAAGCGGCTGGGGCCAGGGCTTCCCACTCTTCGTGCCGTACGCAAAGAGCGACTTCATCATCAGCGCCTTCGGCGAGGAACTCGGATTCACCGGCCTTGCCGGGATTGTGGTGCTCTACGCGATCATCGTCACCCGCGGAATGAGAGCGTCGGTGGCCTGCCGTGACTCGTTCGGCACCCTCCTTGCTGCCGGCCTGTCGATCGTGCTCGCACTTCAGGTGTTCGTGGTGGTGGGCGGTGTAACCCGACTCATCCCGCTGACCGGGCTCACCACGCCCTTCCTCGCCGCAGGCGGCTCGGCCCTGGTCGCCAACTGGATGATGGTGGCCCTGCTCATGCGCATCAGCGACACCAGCCGCCGCCCCGCATCGATGGTGGTTTCACCCGACGACGCGCTCACGCAAGTGATGCGGCTATGAGCCGGCAGGTCCGCCGACTAGCCGTCGTGCTCGGAATCCTCTGTGGGGCCCTGCTGATCAACCTGACCTGGATCCAGGTGCTTCACGCCGATGTCTACCGATCGCGCAGCGGAAATACGAGGCTGATCCTTGAGGAGTACGACCGCGCGCGCGGACCCATCCTCGTGGGACGCGCGCAGGTGGCTCGATCAATCCCCACCAGCGACTCGCTCAAGTACATACGCGCCTACGACCCCGGGGCAGCGTACGCGTCGGTCACCGGCTTCTACTCACTTGTCTACGGTGCCACCGGACTCGAGCGCACCGAAAACGACGTACTCGCTGGCAGCGACCCTCGCTTCCTGGTCGATCGGGTGCAGCAACTCTTCGCCGGCACCCAGCCTCGAGGCGGCGGAATAGTCACCACCCTCAATGCAGCCGCGCAGGAGGCCGCATGGAATGCGCTCGCCGGACGCAAGGGCGCCGTGGTCGCGATCAATCCCTCGACGGGCGCCATCGTGGCCCTTGTCTCGTCCCCCTCCTTTGACCCCAACGTGCTCTCAAGTCACTCGCCCGACGCCATTCGCGCGGCATACTCCGTGCTCGAGTCCAACCCCGACAACCCCTTGCTCAACCGACCACTGGCGGTCACCTACCCGCCCGGGTCGACCTTCAAGCTGGTCACTGCCGCCGCCGCACTCGAGTCGGGTCGGTTCACCCCCACCACCGTGATTCCGGGTCCGGCCGAGTATCAACTGCCCAACTCCACGAAGAAACTCAGGAACTGGTCCGGACAGCCCTGCGGACCCGGGGGAAAGGTCACCCTCGAGGAGGCACTCGCAGTCTCGTGCAACACAGCCTTCGCCTGGCTCGGTAACGAACTTGGTGCAGAGGCCCTCCGCGCACAGGCCGAAAAGTTCGGGTTCAACTCGTCGTTCCAGGTGCCTATGAACGCGGCAACGTCACGCTTTCCACTCAACCCGGATGAGGCGCAGACAGCACAGAGCGCCATCGGCCAGTTCGACGTACGTGCCACCGCCCTGCAGATGGCGATGGTGGGGGCAGCGATCGCCAATGGGGGCATCACCATGAACCCCTACCTAGTCGACCAGATTTTGGCACCTGACCTATCGGTGCTGAAGCAGACTCAGCCGTCTCAGTTCAGGCAGGCGATGTCCGCCCAGCACGCTGCCGATGAAATCGCGATGATGGTCAACGTGGTGTCGAACGGTACCGGTTCGAACGCGCAGATCGTGGGAGTCAGCGTGGGCGGAAAAACGGGTACCGCTCAGACCGGCAACGCCACGCGACCGCACGCATGGTTCGTCGGAGTGGCCCCGGCAGAAGCGCCTCAGATCGCCGTCGCCGTGGTGCTCGAGAACGGTGGCGGGGAGCCTGAGATCAGCGGTAACAAGCTCGCCGCACCGATTGCACGCGCCGTCATGGAGGCGGTTCTCGGGCGCTGAGCACACAGTCGGGCATGATGGGCAGCGGCAGTACGAGGAGGAATGGTGGACGACGACATGACGGCCCTGGGCGACCGGTACGAAATCGGTCAGCTCATCGGTCGCGGCGGCATGGCCGAGGTGCACGAGGGACGTGACATCCGCTTGGGCAGGCGCGTTGCCATCAAGGTGATGCGCGCCGATCTGGCGCGCGATGCATCGTTTCAGGCCCGCTTCAGGCGCGAGGCTCAGGCTGCGGCGTCACTGAACCACCCCAATGTGGTGGCGGTCTACGACACGGGCGAGGAGATCGTCGGCGACGGTCCCGACGCCGTCCGTGTTCCGTTCATCGTGATGGAGTTCGTCGACGGTATGACCCTGCGCCAACTGCTCAACAGCGGACGCCGCCTGCTTCCGGAGCGCGCCCTCGAAATCACCGTCGGCGTGCTTGCAGCCCTCGACTACAGCCACCGCCACGGAATCGTGCACCGTGACATCAAGCCGGCGAACGTCATGCTCACGCGCACCGGTGAGGCCAAGGTGATGGACTTTGGCATCGCGCGTGCGCTCGCCGACTCCGCCAGCACCATGACGCAGACCTCCACGGTGCTGGGCACCGCCCAGTACCTATCGCCCGAGCAGGCACGCGGCGAAATCGTCGATGCCCGGAGCGACCTCTACTCCACCGGCTGCCTGCTCTACGAACTGCTCACGACGCGCCCGCCCTTCACCGGCGACTCCCCGGTCTCGATCGCGTACCAGCACGTCTCAGAGCAGGCCGTTCCGCCCTCGCAGGTTGATTCAGGGGTGTCCCCAGCGATCGACGCCGTCGTAATGAAGGCGCTCGCGAAGGATCCAGCGAACCGCTATGCGTCAGCCGCCGATATGCGCGCCGACATTGAGCGCGCACTGGCTGGGATGCCGGTTACGGCTGCCGTCGTGGCGATGGTCAGCGAGCCCACCGTCGCCATGAACGCGGTCGGCCCAGTATCAGCGCCTCCTCCCCCACCGTCGCGCAGCCCGTGGGTGTGGGTCGGGGTCACCATCGCAGTCATCGCCCTCATCGGAGGGATCGCCCTGCTCAGCCTCAGGCTCTTCGCGAGCCCCGAGGTGACCAAGGCCGCGGTTCCGAGTCTGGTTAACCTCACCGTGCCTCAGGCACGGGCCAAGCTCGCTGCGGCCGGACTCATCCTCGGGCAGCAGACTCCGGCCGCGTCGCCCGACAAGCCCAAGGACACCATCATCGGCCAGCAGCCGGGTGCCGGTGAGCAGAGCGACCTCGGACAGCCCGTCAACGTCACCGTCAGCACGGGCAAGGAGCAGACCACCGTTCCACAGTTGGTCGGCCTGGCGAGCATCGATGACGCCCGTGCCGCGCTCAGCATGAACAAGCTGATCCTCGGGCCGGTTCAGCAGGTCGACTCCGAGCAGCCTGAGGGCTATGTGCTGTCATCGGATCCCACCGCCGGCGTGCAGGTGGCCCAGGGCTTCTCGGTGTCAATCACGGTCTCCAACGGCAAGATCTCGGTTCCGAACGTGGTCGGCAAGTTGGAGGCCCTCGCGCGCAGCGAGTTGGCCAACGCCGGGTTCGAGGTCACGGTGGTGAATCAGGAAGACGGCACAGTTCCGGCCGGAACGGTGCTGGCCTCTGCGCCCGTGGCCGGGGTCAAGGCACGCAAGGGCAGCATCGTGACGATCACGGTGTCGACCGAGCCTCCGCCGCCGCCCACTCCGACGCCCACCCCCACGCCTACGACCCCCTCACCGTCGACCACCTAGCGGCGGGCCTTCAGGCGCGGTGCACCACGGGAGCAAGGCCGCGGCTTCGTTCCACCGCGCCCAAGTCTCCACACATCTCGAGCCAGTTGGCCACCATCCGATGGCCGCCCTCGGTGAGCACCGACTCGGGGTGGAACTGAACACCCTCCACCAGCAGTTCCCGGTGGCGCAGAGCCATCACGATGCCGGTGTCTGTCTCGCCGGTGATCTCCAACTCGGCCGGCACCGTGTCGCGCTCAACAGCCAGAGAGTGGTACCGAGTGGCGGTGAAGGGGTCGGGCAGGCCGGTCA
The DNA here is from genome assembly GCA_943329595.2 of Bifidobacterium breve. GTDB lineage: Bacteria > Actinomycetota > Actinomycetes > S36-B12 > CAIYMF01 > CAIYMF01. Next base: position 349 of record CALQEM020000084.1, on the reverse strand, counting down.
GCACGCCGACGCCCCGGTGGTGCACCAGCGAGGTCTTTCCGTGAAGGAGTTCGGGCGCGCGCGACACCACCGCCCCATACGCGACTGCAATCGCCTGATGGCCGAGGCACACGCCGAAGATCGGCACTCGACCCGCACAGCGCCGCACCACCTCGAGGCAGATGCCGGCATCCTCGGGGGTACCTGGTCCCGGTGACAGGAGCACGCCATCGAAATCATCGGCAGCCTCGGCACCGACCTCGTCGTTGCGGCGTACCTCAACCTCGGCGCCGATTTGGGCGAGGTACTGCACGAGGTTGAACACGAAAGAGTCGTAGTTGTCGATGACCAGGATTCGACTCACGGACCT
>CALQEM020000083.1:0-13106 GCA_943329595.2 Bifidobacterium breve | reverse complement strand
TCGGTCGGTGTCCCGAAGTACCTGCGCCAGTGCGTGGAGATGTCGCTGCGCCGGCTCGACGTCGAGCGCATCGACCTGTGGCAGCTGCACCGCATCGACCCCACCGTGCCGTGGGAGGATCAGGCAGGGGTCATCGCCGACATGGTGTCCGAGGGCAAGATCGGCCACGTGGGCCTGTCGGAGGTGTCGGTCGAGCAGGTCGAGCAATTCGCGACCGTGGTCCCGATCGTGTCGGTGCAGAATCTCTACAACGTCACCAACCGACAGAGCGAGGCCCTCGTCGACCACTGCGAGGCCACCAACCGCGTCTTCATCCCCTGGTTCCCCGTGGGTGCCGGGCCGCTGGCTCGTGTGGGAGGACCCCTCGACGAGATTGCGGCGGCGGCTGGGGTCACGGCGTCGCAGGCGGCGCTCGCGTGGCTGCTGGCGCGATCGCCGCTCGTCGCTCCCATTCCTGGCACCTCCTCGGTGGCACACCTCGAGGAGAACATGGCGTCGGCCAGTGTGGTGCTGACGCCCGAGGTGCTCGCCGCGCTCGACGCCCTGGTGTAGCCAGCTGATCCGGGCGATTGTCCACCCGTGCCCCTGGGCGAGTGTCAACCGGGCTGGTCGGCCCCGCCCGGGGGTTAGGGTGGGGGCTTCGGAGTGGATACTTCCCCCGCACTTCGAACGATGGTCAGACCCCGGTGCGATGCTTCCCCCGGCGGTTTCGTGACGGATGAGCAGGGGAGGGTGTGTGGGCGACGAGTTCGTGCACCTGCACGTGCACTCCGAGTACTCCATGCTCGATGGCGCAGCCCGGCTCGGAGATCTGGTCGCCGAGGCGGCCCGCCAAGAGATGCCGGCCATCGCGGTCACCGACCACGGCAACCTCTACGGCGCCTTCGAGTTCTGGAAGAAGGCCACCGCCGCGGGCATCAAGCCCATCATCGGCATGGAGGGGTACTACGCCCCGCAGGGCCGGTTTGAGCGCAAGCCCTTTGACTTCGGCGGCGGCGGTTCCGGTAATTCCGGCAATTCCGGCGACGACCCCGCGGCCGGCAAGGGCCGGCAGAACTACACGCACATGACCCTGCTCGCCGAGACCACGGCGGGCATGCACAATCTCTTCCGGCTCTCCAGCCTCGCCAGCCTTGAGGGTTACTACTACAAGCCGCGGTTTGACCGAGAGTTGCTGCAGACCTACGGGTCGGGGCTGATTGCCACCACGGGGTGCCCCAGCGGCGAGGTCAACCGGTGGCTGCAGGCCGACAATTACGACAGGGCGCTGGAGGCTGCCGCCGACTTCCGCGACATCCTCGGCCCCGGCAACTTCTTCTGCGAACTCATGGATCACGGCCTCGACATCGAGCGCCGGCACCGCGACGACCTCCTTCGCGTAGCGCGGGCCCTCGACCTGCCGCTGCTCGCCACCAACGACCTGCACTACGTCTATCCGGGCGACGCCGACATGCACGACGTGCTGCTGTGCATCGGCACGCGCACCACGATGGACGACCCCAACCGCTTCCGCTTCGACGGCCGCGACTTCTACCTCAAGTCAGGCGCTGAGATGCGCGAGGTGTGGAGCGAGTTGCCCGAGGCCTGCGACAACACCCTGCTGATCGCCGAGCGCTGCGAGGTGGCCTTCACCGAGGGTGCCAGCCTGATGCCCCAGTTCCCCGTGCCCGAGGGGCACTCCGACGAGTCGTGGCTGGTGGTCGAGGTCGAGCGGGGGCTGGCGAGCCGCTTCGCTCCGCACCCAGTGCCAGAGACCCACCGGGCGCAGGCCGAGTACGAGGTCGGCGTCATCATCCAGATGGGCTTCCCGAGCTACTTTCTCGTGGTGGCCGACCTGGTGCGGCACGCCAAGGAGAACGGAATCCGCGTCGGGCCGGGTCGAGGTTCGGCTGCGGGCGCGATCATCGCCTGGGCCCTCGGAATCACCGAGCTCGACCCGATCAAGCACGGGCTGCTGTTCGAGCGGTTCCTCAACCCCGAGCGCATCTCGATGCCCGACATCGACATCGACTTCGACGACCGTCGCCGCGCCGACATGATCCGCTACGCCACCGAGACCTACGGTGAAGACCACGTCTCGCAAATCGTCACCTACGGCTCCATCAAGGCCAAGGCGGCCATCAAGGACTCCGCCCGGGCCCTCGGTCACCCCTACTCTCTCGGTGACCGCATCACCAAGGCCTTCCCCGCCGCGGTCATGGGCAAGGACATCAGCCTTGCTGGCGCCTTCGACTCCACCGATCCCCGCTACGGCGAGGCCGCTGAGTTCCGGGCGCTCTACGAGGCCGAGCCCGACGTGCGCGAGGTCGTCGACACCGCCAAGGGGCTCGAGGGTCTCAAGCGGCAGCCGGGTGTGCACGCTGCCGGAGTGATCCTGTGTCGGGAGCCTCTCATCGACGTCGTGCCGCTGTGGCGCCGCGAGCAGGATGGCGCCATCATCACGCAGTTCGACATGGGTGCCTGCGAGTCTCTCGGTCTGCTCAAGATGGACTTCCTCGGCCTGCGTAACCTCACGGTGCTCGACGACTGCCTCATGCATGTGGCACGCAACCGGGGCGACACCATCGTGCTCGAGACCCTCACACTCGACGACCCCGTTACCTACGAACTGCTGGGCCGGGGTGACACCCTCGGGGTCTTCCAGCTCGACGGCGGGCCCATGCGCTCGCTGCTGCGCTCGATGGTGCCCGACAGCTTCGACGACATCTCCGCCGTGCTGGCGCTCTACCGACCAGGGCCCATGGGCGCCAATGCGCACAATGACTACGCCGACCGCAAAAACGGCCGCAAGCCGATCGTGCCCCTGCATCTTGAACTGGCTGAGCCCCTCGACGAGATCCTCGGCGAGAGTTTCGGGCTCATCGTGTATCAGGAGCAGGTCATGGCTATCGCGCAGAAGCTCGCGGGGTACACCCTCGGCCAAGCCGATCTTCTCCGCCGTGCGATGGGCAAGAAAAAGAAGGAGATCCTCGACAAGGAGTACCTGCCGTTTAGTGACGGCATGAAGGCCAACGGCTACTCCGACTCGTCAATCAAGGCGCTGTGGGAGGTACTGGTCCCCTTCTCCGACTACGCCTTCAACAAGGCCCACACCGCCGGTTACGGGCTGGTGTCGTACTGGACCGCCTACCTCAAGGCCAACTACCCGGCTGAGTACATGGCGGCCCTGCTCACCAGCACCAAAGACGATAAGGACAAGTCGGCGATCTACCTCGGAGAGTGCCGTCGCATGGGAATCAAGGTGCTCCCGCCCGACGTCAACGAGTCCGAGTCCGACTTCACCCCGGTGGGCTCCGACATCCGGTTCGGGCTGTCGGCCGTGCGCAACGTGGGCGAGGGGGTGGTCGAGTCGCTCATTTCCACCCGGTCCGCCAAGGGACGCTATGTCGACTTCCCCGATTTCCTGGCCAAGGTCGAGGTCAGCGTGTGCAATAAGCGGGTGATCGAGTCGCTGATCAAGGCTGGCGCCTTCGACTCGCTGGGCCACACTCGTCGAGGTCTGGTCTCGGTGCACGCCGACGCCGTCGACGCCGTGGTCGAAACTAAGCGCGCCGAGGCGATTGGCCAGTTCGACCTGTTCGCCGACGCCGAGCCCGAGACCGCCCCCGGCGTGGGACTCGCACTGACTGTGCCACTCGGCGAGTGGGAGAAGTCGGTGCTGCTGGCCGCCGAGCGCGACATGCTCGGGCTCTACGTCAGCGATCATCCACTGCTCGGGGTCGAGCACGTGCTAGCTCAGTCGACCGACTGCACCGTGGTGGCTCTGCTGTCCGACGACCGTACCGACGGCCAGGTGGTCAGCGTGGGCGGCCTCGTCACGTCAGTGTCGTTCAAAACCACGAAGTCGAGTGGCGCACGCTGGGCGATCGTCTCACTCGAGGACCTTGAGGGCGCGGTCGAGGTCATGGTGTTCCCGCAGACCTTCGCCGCGGTGGGCCCTCACCTCACGCCCGACGCGGTCATCATCGTGAGGGGCCGCCTCGACAAGCGCGACGAGGAGTCGCCCCGCATCGTGGCGTTGGAGATCACCGTGCCCGACCTCTCCGAGGGCCCACGTGGTCCGGTCGTAGTCACCATGGCGGCCGCGCGTTGCACCCCGCCGCTGGTTGACCGGCTCAAGGAGGTGCTGGGCGCGCACCCCGGAGTCACCGAGATGCAACTGCGGCTCACCAACGGCGCTCGCACCACGCTGCTGCGGCTCGATGACCGACTCCGGGTCACCCCCTCACCGTCGCTCTTCGGCGACCTCAAGGCCCTGCTCGGGCCCCATTGCCTTCAGTGAGTGACTCTCGCGCGGCGCAGCGCTCGGCAAGCCTCCTGGTACTCGGATCAGTGCTGGTGGGTGTCCTCGCGGGACTGCTGTGGGCGTGGTGGGCCCCGTCGAGCGAGCAGGTCGCCGCCAACGGAGCGCTCGCGGTGACCTCCGACGCCTGGTTCGGAGCGATTGCGCTCGGCTGCGGGGGCGTGCTCGGGCTGGTGGCCTCGTGGCGGGTGCGACGCCACCCGTTCGCGCTCATTGGCGGGGTCTTGGTCGGAGCACTGCTCGGGGTTGCCATGGCGGTCAGCGTGGGGCTGCTGCTGGGCCAGCCCCAGGTGCGCGCCCTTCCGGTGCTTCTCGCCTGGCCCATTGCCGCCATGATCGCGCTGGTTGCGGTGGGCTTCTCGTACGGACTCGACGACGAGCCCGAGGATCCCGATCAGATCAGCCCCTCAGATTGACTCGCTTGGGGAGCGCGAACAGGGCGGCGACTAATTGAGGCTGATGTCGGTGCGGGCGAGGTCGCCTGCCGGAATGCTGGGCAGGTGCAGGGCCAGAGCGGTCTCACGTCGCAGCAGGGCGACCTCGGCCCGAAGCCGAGCCGCGTGATCGACGCGCTCGAGTAGGTGCTGCCGGTCGGCCCGGTCGAGCACCATCGCCGAGGCGATCAGGTACGACAATTCGCGGGGGTCGTGGGTGAGCGTGTCGGGGTCGATCGGTGCGAGGAGGCCGGCAGCCGCAAGCCGATAGCGGTACTCGACAAACAGCGCCCGCGCGGTGGGAGCGAGCACGCCCGCGGTGTCGCCGTCAGACTCGGGGAGCCAGGTGACGTCGCTGCGCGCGTAGGAGGCAGTCGAGTCGACGTCGCCGATGCGGAAGCGACGGGTGCCCACTGTGACGATGTCGAAGCGGCCATCGTCGTAGCGCTCGACGGCCTGCAGCCGCGCGAAGGTGCCCACCTCGTGTAGCGAGCGGACGCTATCAGTGCCCACCTCATGGCCCTCGCGGATGGCCACCACCCCGAAGCCACGGCCGAGATCGGGGTCATCGGGACCGTCAACGAGGGTGGCTACGAGCTCGCGGTACCGCGGCTCGAAGACATGCAGGGGTAGAACCTGCCCGGGAATTAGTACGGTGCCGAGGGGGAAGAGCGGCAGCAGACGTTCGCTCATGACCCAAGGCTACGGGCAGGGCGGCGGCACTGGCGAGCAGGTGCTCTGGCCGTAGACTCTGCTCATGTCCGGTGAGACCCCAGCCATCAGCCTGATCGACCTCCGTGGCGCCGCAGCCGACTCCGCGGGAGGACTCGACGACGCCACGTTCGTGCTGCCGCGCGCGGGCCTCGACGTCGAGCACGCACTTGATGTGGTGCGCCCCATCATCGACGACGTGCGAGTGCGGGGGGCTGAGGCGGCCCTCGAGTGGTCCGAGCGCCTCGACGGCGTGCGCCCTCCGTCACTTCGGGTGCCCCAGGCCGCCATCGACGAGGCAGTGCTCGCGCTCGACCCTCGGGTGCGTACGGCACTCGAGGAGTCGATCGCACGGGCTCGTCGCGTGCACGACGACCAGAGGCGCACCGACCACACCACCGTGGTCGTGCCCGGGGGCACGGTCACCGAACGCTGGATACCCGTCGAGCGTGTCGGTCTCTATGTGCCAGGCGGCCGGGCTGTGTACCCCAGCAGCGTGGTCATGAACGTCGTGCCGGCTCAGGCCGCTGGAGTCGAATCGCTGGCGGTGGCGTCTCCGCCGCAGGTCGATCACGGCGGCCTGCCGCATCCCACCATCCTGGCTGCCTGCGGACTCCTCGGGGTCACCGAGGTGTACGCGGTTGGTGGCGCGCAGGCGGTGGCGCTGCTGGCACTCGGGGCCGACCTGCCCGAGGGCGGTCGCATCAGGCCGGTACGGATGGTCACCGGCCCGGGCAATATCTACGTCACCGCCGCCAAGCGTTTGCTCAAGGGGCTCATCGGCATCGACGCCGAGGCGGGGCCCACGGAGATTGCGATCCTCGCCGACGACTCGGCCGACGCCGCCCAGGTGGCAGCCGACCTCATCAGCCAAGCCGAGCACGATGTCATCGCGGCCAGCGTGCTGGTGACCGACTCGCCCGCTCTGGCCGAGGCCGTGCGTGCCGAATTAGCCGTGCAGGTACTGGCCACCAAGCATTCCGAGCGTGTGGCTGAAGCCCTGTCGGGGCCTCAGAGCGCCATCGTCCTCGTCGACGATATTGAGGCTGGCCTTCGAGTGGTCGACGCCTACGCCGCCGAGCACCTCGAGATTCATACGCGTGACGCACGAACGGTTGCCCTCCGCGTTCGCAACGCTGGCGCCATTTTCGTGGGGCCGTGGTCACCGGTCTCGCTCGGCGACTATCTGGCAGGTTCTAACCACGTGCTGCCCACGGGAGGCTGCGCCTGCCACAGCTCAGGGCTTTCGGTGCAGACATTTCTGCGGGGTGTTCACGTGGTCGAGTACGACGAGGCCGCCCTCTTTGAGGCGATGCCGCACGTGGTCGCACTCTCGGGCGCCGAGGACCTGCCAGCGCATGGCGCGGCCGTGACCATCCGATTCCCCGATTCCCCCGAGCTCCCCGCGTGAGCGGTCTCGACAACCTTCCCCTGCGCTCGGACCTCCGGGGCATCAGCGCCTACGGGGCGCCGCAGGTCGACGTTCCGGTTCGGCTCAACACCAACGAGAACCCCTACGGGCCCAGCGACGCTCTCGTGGCCTCGTTGGCCGCGGCCGTCGCGGCCGTGGCCCAGGAGCTCAACCGGTATCCCGACCGCGAGGCCACCGAGCTGCGGGTCGACCTCGCCCGCTACCTGAGCCGCTCGCCCGGCTGCCCGCCGCTCGACGCCCGAAGCGTTTGGGCGGCCAACGGCAGCAACGAGGTGCTCCAGCAGATCCTGCAGGCCTTCGGCGGACCCGGGCGCGTGGCGCTGGGCTTCGAGCCGTCGTACTCCATGCATCGGATCCTCGCCCGGGGCACCGGCACTGAGTACCGTGACGTCAGCCGGGGCGCACGGTTTGCGCTCGACCGCGACGCCGCCGTCGCGGCTGTTGTCGAGCACCGTCCCGACGTGGTCTTCCTGTGCTCGCCCAACAATCCCACGGGTGAGGCGCTCGACGCCGAAACCGTGGTCGCCGTGTACGAGGCCCTCGTCACCCCCGAGCGAGGAATCGTGATCCTCGATGAGGCCTATGTCGAGTTCAGCCACGGGCCCTCGCTGGTCTCCCTGCTGCCGGGGCGGCCCCGGCTCATCGTGAGTCGCACCATGAGCAAGGCATTCGCTTTCGCGGGCGCGCGCGTGGGCTATCTGGCAGCCGACCCCTCGGTCGTTGAGGCGCTGGCACTCGTGCGCCTGCCCTACCACCTGTCGGCGGTCACGCAGGCCGTGGCGCGGGTGGCGCTGGCATACGTCGACGAGCTGCAGCAGCGCGTTGACGAGCTGAAGGGGGCCCGCGACCGCATCGTCACCGACCTGCGAGGCTTGGGCCTCGACGTGATCGACAGCGATGCCAACTTCGTGCTGTTCGGCGGGTTTCCCGGAGCCCTCGAGGGAGCTCAGCAGGTGGTGTGGGAGCGCTTGCTCGATCACGGGGTGCTGGTGCGCGACGTCGGCCTGCCAGGCTGGCTCCGCGTCACGGCCGGTACGGCCGAGGAGACCTCGGCATTCCTCACCGCGATGGCCGCGGTGTGCAAGGAGGGACGACGGTGACTAGATCAGCCCGCATCGAGCGCACAACCAAGGAGAGCAGCGTGCTCGTCGAGCTCGAGCTCGACGGCACCGGAAGCACTGACGTCGAAACGGGGGTGCCGTTCTTTGACCACATGCTCAGCCAGCTTGGCCGACACGCCGGGTTCGACCTGTACGTGCGCACCACCGGCGACCTCGCGGTCGACGACCACCACACGGTCGAGGACACCTCGCTGGCGTTGGGCCAGGCGCTGCGCGACGCGCTGGGCGACCGCTCGGGGCTCCGCCGATTCGGCGATTCGCTCGTGCCGCTCGACGAGGCGCTGGTGCAGTCGGCCGTCGATCTGTCGGGCCGTCCCTACCTCGTGCACGAGGAGCCGGGCCTCGTCGAGCTGATCGGCGGCTACGACACTTCGCTCACGCGACACATCTTCGAGTCGCTAGTGGCGTCGGCGGCGATCTGCCTGCACGTGCGCGTGCTGAGTGGTCGCAACGCTCACCACATCGTCGAGGCGCAGTTCAAATCGGTCGCACGCTCGCTTCGTGACGCCGTGGCAGTTGACCCGCGCGTCGTTGGCGTCCCGTCGACCAAGGGAACCCTCTCGGCGTGACTAGGCCCCGTGTTGTCGTTCTCGACTACGGGTCGGGCAACCTCCGCTCGGCCGAGCGTGCCCTCGCCCGCGCGGGGGCCGAGGTCGAGGTCACGGCCGACCCCGACCGCGCCGCCAACTGCGATGGGCTCGTCGTGCCGGGGGTGGGGGCCTTTGCGGCCTGTATGGAAGGCCTGCGCGCGGTGCGCGGCGGCGAGATCGTGGGCAGGCGGCTCGCCGGCGGGCGGCCCGTTCTCGGAATCTGCGTGGGCATGCAGGTGCTGTTTGAGTGGGGGGTTGAGCACGGTCTGCGCACCGAGGGATTCGGTGAGTGGCCCGGCACGGTGGGCCCGCTGCACGCGCCTGTACTCCCGCATATGGGGTGGAACACCGTGACGCCGGGAGACGGCTCGGTGCTCTTCCGGGGAATCGAGCACGAGCGCTTCTACTTCGTGCACTCCTACGCGGTGACCCGTTGGGAGCTCGTCGCTACGTCCGAGCAGATAGCGGCCCCCGTGGTGACGTGGGCCGAGCACGGCGAGCCCTTCGTGGCGGCCGTCGAAAATGGGCCGCTGAGCGCAGTGCAGTTCCACCCCGAGAAGTCGGGCGACGCGGGCGCCACGCTACTGCGCACCTGGGTTGTCGGGCTGGGGCTGGGCTGAGGCTAGGGTCGTCGTCATGTCGTCACACTCACTCCCGTCCCTGGTCCTCCTCCCCGCGGTCGATGTCTCGGCCGGCACGGCCGTTCGCCTGGTGCAGGGCGAGGCCGGCACAGAAACCTCCTACGGCGATCCCACCGAGGCCGCTCTGGCCTGGCAGCAGCAGGGGGCCGAGTGGGTGCACCTCGTCGACCTCGACGCCGCCTTTGGTCGCGGTAGCAACCGCGAACTCCTGGCGGAGGTGGTGGGCCGGCTCGATATCCCGGTCGAGTTGTCGGGGGGCATCCGCGATGACGAGTCACTCGAGGCGGCCCTGGCCACGGGCTGCGCGCGGGTTAACCTGGGCACGGCCGCACTGGAGGACCCCGACTGGACTCGCTCGGCCATTGCACGCTACGGCGAGCGCATCGCGGTGGGGCTCGACTTACGAGGCACCACGCTCCACGCGCGCGGTTGGACTCGCGAGGGCGGTGACCTCTGGGAGACACTCGCCCGGCTCGACGCCGACGGGTGCGCGCGCTACGTGGTTACCGACGTCGCTCGTGACGGCACCCTCACCGGCCCCAACCTGCACCTGCTGCGCGAGGTGTGCGAGCGCACTGACCGACCCGTGATCGCTTCCGGGGGGGTGTCCTCACTCGAGGACCTGCACCGCATCGCCGAGTTGACGGGTATCGGCGTCGAGGGTGCCATCGTCGGCAAGGCCCTCTACGCGGGCGCCTTCACTCTCCCTGAGGCGCTGGTCGCCGTCGCCCCGCGTCGGAACACCCTCTGACCTGTGGCCGTCGCGATTCGAGTTATCCCCTGCCTCGACGTCGATGCAGGGCGCGTCGTCAAGGGAGTCAACTTCGCCGACCTGCGCGACGCGGGCGATCCGGTGGAGCTCGCGCGGGCCTACGACGCGGCCGGGGCCGATGAGCTCATTTTCCTCGACATCACCGCGTCGTCGGGCGACCGCTCCACCGTGCTCGATGGTGTGCGCCGCACCGCGGAAGAGGTGTTCATTCCTCTCACAGTGGGGGGTGGGGTGCGCGAGGTCGATGACATCGACCGGCTGCTGCGCGCCGGGGCCGACAAGGTGAGCCTGAACACGGCGGCGCTGGCTCGGCCCGAGCTGATCGCGGAGGCCGCTCGCAGATTCGGTGCCCAATGTGTGGTGCTGTCGGTCGACGCTCGCAGGGTGATCGATGGCCCGCCCACCACCAGCGGGTTTGAGGTAACCACCCACGGCGGGCGTCGCGGAACCGGCGTCGACGCGGTGGAGTGGGCGGCCCGGGCCACAGGGCTCGGTGCGGGGGAGGTTCTGCTGAACTCGATGGATGCCGACGGAACCCGTGAGGGATACGACCTCGAGCTGATCGCACTGGTGCGGGCAGCAGTCAGTGTTCCGCTCATCGCCAGCGGCGGCGCAGGAAGGCTGGGCCACTTCGCGCCCGCGGTCGATGCAGGCGCCGACGCCGTACTGGCCGCGAGCGTCCTGCACTTCGGCGACCTCACGGTGGCGCAGATCAAGGACGAGCTACGCGCGGCGCACCACGAGGTGCGCTGAGCAGACCCTCACCTAATCAACCGTGAGCGCGGAGACCAAGCTCGGGTGGAGGGTGGTGGGAAGTGACACCGGCTCCTCGAGCACCGCGGCGACCCAGCCCCGAGGGGCGGCCGCGCCGCGATCGAAGGCGCTTCGGTACCCGGATCCCCCGAGTGTCGCTGGCAATTGGTCACGCAGGTCGCAGACGTCGGGGTCGGACTCCCACCCGGCCGTGACCGACACCGTTGACGACGCGCCGAGCAGTGTGGCCGACCGAGTGGCATCACCGCCCCTTGCTGCGATGAGCGCCAGCCGGATGAGGCACCACTTCTGGTAGCGGTCGTCACCCCGCCGTCGCACGCGCTCGAGCAGCAGCATGATGATGGCTTGAGCCTCGTCGAGATTGCCAGACTCGAGTGCGATATCTGCGAGCGACAGCACATACACGAGGCTGTGTGGGCTGTTCCAGCGCAGCGCCCGATCGGCCGCCTTGCGCGTGTAGCTGGCGCCCAAGGTGAGCTCGCCAGCGCTGACGAGGATCTCGGCCGCCTCGCCGAACGCCGAGATGCTCTCGGCGGAGTCGGCCAGCTCGGCCAGGGCCGCGACGGTGAGGGCCTGGCTCACACCCTCGTCGAGTCCGCGGTGCAGGCGGGTGGCGTGCATGCGTGCGCGAGCGGCCCTCACCCGCAGCGGCGCCTGCTGGGGCTGGCAGGCCGCGGCGGCACTCCAGGCCTGCTCCGACAGGGTGTCGGCGTCGAGGAAGCGGCCCTCCTCGAGCGCGAGGAAGACCGAGTCCACTGCCCACGCGGCCTGTCGCACCGAATCGACGTCGGGCAGCATCGAACGGATGCGCTCGGTGAGGGTCGCGACCGTCTCGGAGTCGGAGGTGGCCAGAGCGAAGCCCAGTCGCGCCCGGTGCAGGTCGTACCGCAGGTCCGGTGACACGTCGTCGGTCATGCCCGACTCGAGGCCTTCGACGAGCAGCGTGTGGTGCTGGTGGTCCAGGTCGGCGTCGATGAGCAGCAGCATGGTCAGGGCACGGGCAGCGGGGTCGGCCCAGGGCTCCTGCCAGGCCAGTGCTGCCAGTGCAGCGGACTGGAGGGCCTGCACCTGCGCCGAGGCCTGAGCGGTGACCGGGATTGCGAGAGGTCGGGTGATCAGCTCCGCCGAGGCACGAGCGAGCGAAGCGCGAATGCGCTCGTGGACGTCGAGCCGCTCCTCCGGCTCGAGGGTCGACCGCACGTAGTCGGCCAGTGATTCCGGAAGAGACACCACCGGGGTCCGAGTGTCGAGGGGTCTCCTGATCAGGCTCCAACGCGCCAGCTCGTCGAGTCCCGTGGCGTCTCGGGCGGGGGAATTGCCGACCGAGGCACTATCGACAGCCAGTGCCTCGGGAGTGTGCGGCGGAAGCTCAGCGAGGGCGCGAAGGACACGCTGCGCAGGGGGAGAGAGTTGGTCCACGGACCAGGCGAGGGACTCCGCGAGCGACCTGTTGCGCCCGCGCGCGTCCCTCCGAGGAAACTCGGCGAGCTCGAGGATGGGTCGATCGAGCAGCAGAGCTGGTCGACCGCCATCGGGGTGGGCCGCGGCGATCTCGATGGCGAGAGGAAGCCCGTCGAACTTCCGCACCAGCGTGGCGACCTCCGGCACCATGTCGTCATCGACCGGGTGGGCGGCCTCGATCGCCCGGAGCAGGTAGAGGCTCACGCCAGGAGTCTTTCTGAGCTCGTCGGGTCCCTGGTTGGCTGAGCCGGCGGCGAGCCCCTCGAGCGAGACGACAACTTCGGACTCGGCGCCGAGTGGGCGTCGACTGGCCGTGAGGACACTCAGCGAGGGCAGGTCATGGGTGAGGTGCTGCACCAGCGGAGTTACGTCGACGTGCTCGCAACTGTCGAGAACGAGGAGGGTCGGTGCCCGGCCGACCGCATCGCGCAGCGACTCCGTCGAGGCGCTACCTGCGATGCCGGCGGTGCAGGCCTCCGTGAGCGCTTCTGACACGACCCGCTCGGCTTCCTCGGGGCTCGACACGGTGGCGAGGTCGACGAGGGCGCTGCGACCTGCGAAGAACGGCGACATCGCCTCACGGATCTCGAGGGCGAGACGCGTCTTGCCCACCCCACCTGGACCGGAGATGGTGACCAGTCGGCGCTCGCTCACGAGGCGGCTGAGTGCGGCAAGTTCGCGCTCGCGGCCGATGAGAGCTCCGTGGAGCGCGGGCCGAGGCGACTCATCGATCACGGCAGCGAGGGGAGTCCAACTCAGGAGAGGATTGCCGGAAAGCAGTTGGGCACGGGCTCGGCGTAGCCCGATCCCCGGTTCGAGCCCCAGACTCGCGACCAGCAGGGCGCGGGCCGATCGGTAGGCCTCGAG
>CALQEM020000082.1:0-13183 GCA_943329595.2 Bifidobacterium breve | reverse complement strand
TCGTACACCCCCACAGGCAGCACCGCATTCACCGACACATCATTCGACGCCGTGGTGTACACGGTGTACGGCGACGCCGTGCCAGTCGACGGGTTCAGGGTGAACGTCACCTTGCAGCCCGGCGCCCAGTCGGTGATCGTCGCGCTCAGTGCCACGTTCGCCGTGGACCCGGAGGTCTCGTACGCCGGCTTGGTCGTGTTCTCGACCGTCACCTGCGGGTTGCCCACCGAGACCGTGCCCTGCGTGAAGCTGAACTCGTAGTCGTCAGCCGCACCGCCAGAGCAGGTGATGGCCACCGGGGTCGCCACCGGGGTGGTCGAGTTGAAGCTCGACTCGCATGTGGGGGCAGCCCAGCCCTCAGGCTGCTGGGTGGTGTCGTTCTCGCCGTTCACCCAGCCCGTGTACGTGGCCGCGTAGGACGCCGGCGGCGCCGCACCCAGCTTCAGGTTCACGTTGTTCGCTGTCACGGTGAGCGTCTTCTTGCCCACCGTCACCGAGCCGTCGACGTAGGTGACGGCGTAGTACTCGGCCAGGGTCTTGCCGCTCAGCACAGCGGCCGAGGGGGTCACCGCGTAGGGCGAGCCCGCCACACCGGCAGTGCCCGCGAACCCGCCCGAGGTTAGCGTCACCGACGAGATCGCGTCGCCGTTCACGAGCCCCGAGGAAGTGAAGTCACTGGCCGCGATAGGCGCGATCACGTCGCCGTAGGTCTTCGACCACGACTTCGCCGTGATCGTGAGCGGAGCCTTCTCCACCGTGTAAGTGCCGGTCGAGTACACGATGGGCACCGGGGAGCCAGCCCCGTTGTCGGCCGGGCCCGTGCAGACCGTGTAGTACGTGCCAGGCTTGGTCGACGCGGTGACGGCCGTCGTGCCCGCAGAGTCCTCGTACGCGCCGCAGATGACAGTCGCCCCGTTGAGGTCGCCGGACACCTCGTAGGCCGGTGAGGGCAGCGACGGCGTCGAGCCGTAGGCGCCGGAGCCGTTCTTCCCGGTCACCTGCACGTCCGCTCCCTTGACCACGAACTTCGCCGTGCTGTAGTTGATCGCCGCGTAGTTGCCGGCCACGCCGCCCGAGCAGCGCACCCAGTACGTGCCCACCGAGAGGCCCGAGTACGTGGTGCCCACCGCGGAGCCACCCACCTCCGCGTCGTACACGGCGCATGTGGGCGCGGTGTAGCCGGCGGTGGAGAACGTCTCGCTGTTCACGAAGCCGGTCACATCGAAGCCCGGCGACGAGCCGTCGAGGCTGGCGCTGCCAACCTCGATCGTGTACGTCTTGGCGGTCACCGACAGCGCGGGCGCCTTGTTGACCGTGATCGAGCCGTCGGTGTACGTGATGTCGTACCAGTCGGCGAGCACCCCGCTGGGCACGGTGCCCACCGCGGCCGACGGCACCACCGAGTACGGCGAGCCCGACACCCCGGCCGACGCCCCCTCACCGGAGGTGGTCAGCGTCACCGAGCCCACGGCGTCGCTGCCGATGAGTCCGATGGCGGTGAAGTCACTGGATCCGTTGGGCGTGAGCGTGCCGCCATACGTCTTGGTGAATGACGTGGCAGTGATCGTCAGCGGCGCCTTGGTGAGCGTGTAGGTGCCGTCGGTGTAGACCAGGTCCGCGCCCAGCCCCGACTTCGCCGGACCCGAGCAGTGCGTCACGTAGGTGCCCGGCTTGGTCGACGAGGTCACCGCCGTGGTGTACGTGCTGTCGGTGTAGACCCCGCAGGTGATGGCGCCGTCGATCCAGTCGCCGGCGGCCAGCTTGGTGTCGTACCCGATGGTCGGCACCGCCGCCCCGTACACCGACGTGTCGTTCTTCGCGGTGGTGCCCGTGGTGCTCGCAGGCGTGGCCTTCTCGGCCGTCGACGCCGGCGCGGGCGAGGGCAGCCAGCTGGCGGTGCCGCCGGCCGCCCGAACCTTCACGGTGTACTCGGTGCCATTGGTCAACCCGCTGATCACGATGGGGCTTGCCAGCGACCCGGGCGACACTGTCACCCACGTAGTGCCGCCGTCGGTGGAGTACTCGTACGTGGTGCGCTTGGTCGACATGCACGACGGCGCGGTGACGTACACCGACAGCGACCCGTTGCCCGGCACGATCGTGGAGATCGTCGGCGCGGTTTCCGCCAGCCCGCCGTCGGTGATGACCCACGAGTTCGGTGCGCTCGACAGCGTTGCGCGGGCCGCCTCCGCCGCGCACGTGAACTTGTGGGCGCCGAAGCCCAGCGCCACGCTCGGCTTGACCACCTTGCCCGACCAGTTGATCAGCAGGCTGTCGTAGTTGGCCACGCTCATCACGTTCTGCCCGGTGAACCAGAAGCCGGCCATCGTCGTCGCAGCCGACGGCGTCCACAGGCCGAGGTTCTGGTCGAAGGCCGTGGCCTTCGAGAACATCCCGGCGAAGCTTGTCGCGCTGGCCACGGTCCAGGTGCCGATCGGCTGGTTGAACGGCGTCTGCGCGAACATGGAGGCGAAGGACCGCACGCCACCCGTGGACCAGTACTTGATTCGGTCGCTGCCCCCATTGTTGAAGGCGGTCGCGCCGGCGAACATGCTGTCCATCTTGGTGACCTGGCGGGTTTGCCATACGCCGACGTTCTGGTTGAACGAGGTCGCTCCGGCGAAGGTGCCCGACAGGTCGGTGACGTTGCTGTCGCTGAAGCTGCTGATTTCCCAGCTCGTGACGTCCGGATCGTTGAAGGAGGTGGCGTTCTCGAACGCGTAGCTCAGTGTCGTCACCGATCGCCCCCGTGAGTTCGGAACATCAGTGAGGTTCGTCCACCCGGAGAAGATGTAGCTCGCGTCCTGGAGAAATTCGTTCCAGCTGATGACCGAGGTAAAGCCCTTGGCACCTGCCGGAGGTGTCGCCGAGGTCGAGGTCGCGCCCATAGCAACCAAGTTGCCGCAGATTGTCACCGTGTACGTGCCGGCCGACGTGTAGGTGTGCGACTGGTAGGCACTGTAGACGCCCGCCGGTACGAGCGTGGGGGTGGTGCTGTCGCCCCAATCGATCGTGACGGCATTGTTCCCGAATTGGTTTCCGACCTGCCGGATGGGAAGGTCGAGCGGCCATCCCGATCCCGCCGACCCCGCGAGCGAGGTGTTCCACGTCATCTGCATCGGCGTGGCCTGGCTGCACGCTGTGTAGAGGAAGCCCTTCGTCAGCGTGCCGGACTGGTTGTCCGGGTTCTTCACCACCACGTCCCGGGCGCCCGGGCCGTTGGAGCCGTACGGGGTGGTGCAGGTGATGGTCGTGTCCGAGACCACGACCACATTGCTGCAGGTGAAGCCGTCGATGGTCACCGTGGCCCCGCTGCGGAAGCCGGTGCCCGTCAGCGTCACGGGGGTGCCTCCCGACTTGGGTCCGGACATCGGCGATATCGCCGTGAGCGTCGGGGCCCCCAACCACTGCCAGACGTTCACCCCGTATGGGCCGGAGGTAGTGCCATACCCGACGGTCCACACCTCACCCGAGGAGGGCGCCACCACGTCGAGGGGGGCCTGGCCCCAGTTCTTGATCGCCTTCGTTGAGAGGTTGATAGCCTGCAGCCCGCCGCTGCCGGCCACGTACAGGTAGGACCCGTCCGGCGAGATCGAGATGGCCCGGGCGAGCTGGGTGGAGCCCCGCGTGGGGATGCCACCTGACAACGTGACGACGTTGTTCGTCACCGTGTTGTTGGTGACGTTGATCGTGGAGATCGACGCGTTGGTCGCATTGTTGACCACGTACGCCAGCGTGGGGTCGACCGGCGAGAACACGATGCCGCGAGGCCCGCCGAGGTAACCGCCCGAGGTTCCGACGCCGGAGATGTAGGAGACAGCGTTGCTGTTGCTCGGGTCGATGACCGCGACCTTGTTCTCGAAGGCCGCATTGGTGCCGTCACCGGAGACAGGGATGTACACCTTGCCGTTGGGCCCAACCGTCACCATGCCGGGGCGATTGATCCCGGTGAGGGCCTGCGCCAGGACGGGCGCGGTCGTCAGATTGGCCGGATTGAGGTTGTAGACCTCCACCCTGCCGCAGCCCCACCGCGCGACGTACAGCTTCGTTCCGTCGGCGGACACGTCCATCCCGTACGTCTCACAGGCGACGGAGACAGTGACGGATGCGACCAGCGTGCCGGTGCTGTTGTTGTAGGTATAGATCTTGCCTTCCATCAGCGAGTACACGTACGTGGCCGCGCCATTCGGCGACACAGCGACGGCAACCGGCTGGTAGCCTCCGGCGGCGATCTTGGCCGGCCGGTAGTAGTCGGTGGTTGCAGCACCGTTGTACACATACAGCCCGCTCCAACTGATCCCTGCGACGATCGACCCGTCGGCAGAGGCTGCCATCTGCGCCATAGGGGCGAGGGCCGAAGTTGTGGGATCCGGTGGATTCCCCACGCCCACGACCTGCAGGATGCCGACGCCGGGCGCGGCTGCTCCTGGCCCCGCCACCACTCCCACGCCCACCATCACCAGCGCAGCGCTGACGATGACGGCGACAGTCCCGCGCACCCGGTGCTTCATGCTTGTCCACTCCCTAGCTGGCCGCGACGGACGCGCGACTCTGGACGCATGGTAGGAAACGGGTTTATTCGAAATGGGGCTCCGTGACGGCAAAACCCTCACTCTCACGAAGACTCGCGGCCTGATCTGTCAGCACCGAGGGCACCGGCAGCACTGGCAGCACGGCGCGCACCACGCACTCGTCGGCCCGGCGCTCACGGCTCCACTCGATCGAACACACACCCAGCAGCCGGGTGCCCATCCCCCCGGCACCGCCCGAGCCCTCCGGCACGCCGTCGTCGCGCACCACCAGCTCGAGCGCCTCCCTCGACTGCATCCGCAGCGTCGCCCGCACATGCCGGGCGCGCCCGTGCTTGATGGCGTTGAACACCAGTTCGGGCAGCAGGTCGTTCACGCAGCGCAGGGCTTGGGCGTCCCGCTCCGCTACCGCCTCCACCAGCTCCTGCACGTCGAGGGTCACGGAGGTCACGCCGTGCCAGGTGGTCCGCAGTTTGTCCAGCAGCTCGGGAAGATCATCCGGCTGACTGAAGCGCAGGTCTAGCGTCGTAACACACGCCATCACGCGAGCCTGCACATCCGCGACCATCGCCTCATCGGCCGTACCGTCGCGCATCGCGGCGTCGAGTTGCAGAACGGCCGCCGACAGCGTGGCTTGGATTGGCCCGTGCACTGCATGCGCGAGGGCAAGACGGTGCTGGCGATGTTCCTCGCGCGCGCGGGCGAGCGCCCATCGCATGTCAGCGGTGGTCTCCTTCAGTTCCTCCTCCAGCATGCGCGCCTGCCGCAGGGCGGAGTCGGCCAACGCCAGGATCACCCCAAACAGCACGGTGTAAACCGGTGCTGCCAGAGGGAAGGGCGTGCTGACCGTCGTCCACGCTTCGTAGAGCCAGTTGAACCTGCCGAATACGATGCCGGGTAGTACGAGTGCCACAGCGAATGCCAGCGCCTTCAAAGCCGCCGGCGCATGACGCGTGAGACGGCTCCCCATCACACGGAAGAGCCACAGCAGCGGCAGGAGCACGACCAGTGCGGAAGCCGCGGTCGTCGCCACTACGAGCGGGCCATACCGCGGGACCGAGGCAAACACCACCAGTTCCATCATCGCGAGCACGAGCACAGGGTGAATCCGGGCGGGATCCGCGGCTCCCTTCACCGTCGGCCACCAGCGCACGCGGTAGTCAACGTCCGGCCCGACGGGCTCCACCCATGCCTGCCCCTGCGACTCCAGCTGGCGACTCAGCGGGCGCACCACATCGTCGAGGGTTAGACGCATGCGGCGCAGCACCTCGTCGCCACGTGCCGGCTCGTCACTTCCCAGCCCCTCCAGCACCGAGGCGCGCACTTGCTCAGCCGCCTCCTCGTCGAGCTGCTGCAACTGCACCGCAGCCTGCGACTGCAGTACTGCAAGACGCTCGCGCTCGGCCAGCAGGTCGCGTCTGCGTGCGGCATACCGTCGCACGGACGCCGTCACCAGCCACAGGAACCCGATCGCGAGGGTCATGTGCGCCAGTGAGGTGGTGGTGCGAAGAGGCACCTCGACCTGCGGAGCAACGCCAGTGAGGTAGAGCAACCAGCCGAAGGCAAATCCACGGACGAAACAACCCAGCAGCACCGCAACGATCAGCAGCACCGTGGCCCGCACGGGCCGAGGGTCGCGTCGCACCACCAGCCACACGGCCACGGGAATCACGAAGAACGCGACATGCGCCCCGACCAGCGACACCAGGCGCTCGGGGATGTTGCCGGCGCCGTTGGTCCCGGGAGAGCCGAAGTGCACGATCGTGAACCACACCAGCGAGCCGAGCACCACCGGCAGCGTCATCAGGCACTCGGGTGGCAGCTGCCGGAGTGCGCGCCGCCAACGGGTCATGGGGAGGCCGCCTCCGGGATGCCCACCGCCAGGTAGTAGCGGCGCGCCGCCTCCACCCGACGGTTGAGTCCCTCGGCCTTCTCGATCTCCAACTCGTGATAGATCACGTCGATCCACCGCTCCACCGACTTCACGCTCATGCCGCTACGTCGCGCGATCTCGGCGTTGTTATGGCCCTCGGCAAGCAGTCGCAGCACTCGCATCGCTTGAGGTGGCAGCCCGTCGAAGCCCTGTCCCTCCGACCCGACCTGCCTCACCTCCTCGACCCGCTCCGCGAACACTTTCTCGATAGCGTCGAGCAGGTAGTCGGTGTCGCTCACCATGTGCTTGCGCAGGAAGCCCACATTCGGCGGCAGCGCCAGCCCCTCGCTGCTGGCCGACTCCGCGTCGGCGTGGCGAGTGAGGAACAGGATCGCGATGTCCGGGCGGCTCACGGACAGCACGTGCGCGAGGTGCACGCCCGTAGGCCCGTTGCCGAGCGCGATGTCGAGTAGTGCCATATCGGGGTCGAACTCCTCGACGAGTTCGCGGGCTTCCTTGACGCTGCCCGCCGTGGCCACCTCAAAGCCCGCAGCCCGGAGGGTATCGGCCAGCAGCGACGCCATCAGTGGCTCGTCCTCCACCACGAGAAGGCGGCGTGCGAACTCACCGGTCACGGGCCACAGCGTAGAGGCGGAATGACCCATTCTTCTCAGTGATGACGGAAAAACCCTCACCGCTCACGAGGGTCGATGATTTCGACGCGAGACACTGCTCAGCAACGCCGAGACCCCGCTCCAGTGCTGCTTCACGACGCGTGAAGTGACGCTGGGGCGGGGTCTCGATGCGGCAGTACCAGCCGAGCAGATCCTCACCCACCCCCCATCGGGGGCACCCAAGCGCGAACCTATCGCGCTGACGCGCCACGGTCTTTCGGTGCAAGTCGTCCGTCGTCCCAGACGGGCTCCTGGGTCTCACGAATGCGCCCGTCGGAGCCGAGGTGCAGGTAGCGGTCGAACCCCGCGGCGAACCACCGATCGTGTGTGATGGCCAGCACCGTGCCCTCGAAGGCCTCGAGCGCCTCTTGAAGCGCATCGGCTGACTCGAGGTCGAGGTTGTCGGTGGGCTCGTCGAGAAGCAGCAGGGTTGCTCCCGACAGTTCGAGCAGCAGAATCTGAAACCGTGCCTGCTGGCCGCCCGACAGCTGCTCGAACGGCTGCAGGGCCGCCTGCGACAGCTCGTAACGGTCGAGCACCCGGCTGGCCTGCTCGCGCGGCATGCCCGACCGGTGGGGGTCGCCCCGGTGAAGAATGTCGATCAGCGATCGGCCCACGAGTTCGGGGTGCGCGTGGGTCTGCGCGAACCAGCCCGGCCGCACCCGGGCACCCAGCCGCGCCGAGCCGGTATGAGCCACCGCCGGAATGTCGAGATCCTCAACGGGTCGGTGCTCGAGGTCGGGGTCGGTACCCCCTCGCGCTAGCAGCCGAAGCAGGTGGCTCTTGCCCGACCCGTTGGCACCCAGCAGCGCCACGCGCTCACCAAACCACACCTCGAGGTCGAAGGGTTCGGTGAGGCCGGTCACCGACACGGCGTCGCACATGATGACCCGTCGGCCGGTACGCCCCCCGGCGAGTCGCATCGTCACCGACTGCTCGCGCGGGATCGATTCCGGCGGACCCGCCTGCTCGAACATGCGCAGGCGAGTGACTGCCGCCTGGTAGCGCGACGCGAGTCCGTCGTTGTACTTGGCCTTGGTCTTATACATCTGCACCAGGGCCTTGAGCTTGGCGTGGTCTTCATCCCACCGCCGGCGCAGCTCTTCGAACCGCGCGAAGCGATCGCGCCGGGCGCGGTGGTAGTCGCCGAACCCGCCGCCAAAGCTCCACGCCGTACTTCCGGCAGCGCCCAACTCGAGGGTGATGATGACCGTGGCGGCACGGGCCAGCAGCTCGCGGTCGTGCGACACCAGCAGCACCGTTTTGCTGGTCTCGCGCAACTGCTCCTCGAGCCATCGCTTGGTGGGCACGTCGAGGTAGTTGTCAGGCTCGTCGAGAAGAAGCAGGTCGTCACTGCCGCGCAGGAGCAGCTCGAGCACGAGCCGCTTCTGCTCGCCGCCGCTGAGGGTGGCGACGTCACGCCAGCGCACCGACTCGAAGGGCAGGCCGAGAGCCGCGGTGCAGGCGACGTCCCACAGCACCTCGGCCTCGTAACCGCCAGCGTCGGACCAGTCGGAGATCGCCTGGGCGTACCGCATCTGCGTGGGCTCATCCTCGGCTTCCATCATGGCCAGCTCCGCGGCGTCCATCGCTGCCGCTGCAGCCCGGATCGGCGCTGCCGACACAGCGACCAGGAGGTCGTGCACGGTGCCTGCGACTCCTCCCGACTCGGCCGCCTTGCCCACAAACTGACGCATCACCGCCATGCTGCCGGTGCGAGTGATCGAACCGGAGTCGGCCTCGATGTCGCCGGCGATGAGTCGCATCAGGGTGGTCTTGCCGGCGCCGTTGGCGCCCACCAGCGCCGCCACCGCCCCGTCGCCCACGCGGAAGCTCACATCGTCGAGCAGCACCCGGCCGTCGGGAAGTGTCAGCTCAATATGCGCGACCTCGATGTGGCTCATGGCGCACGCTCGCCGCGGGGCACGTTCGGATTGCGGTCGGGGTCGCCTCGCCAACGTCGCGTCACCTGGGCCTGAACTGCCAGCAGGGAGTCGTCGGGATAGTCGACCGCCTCGAGCACTAGCCCCCGCGCCGGGGCCACCGTGACCTCGGAGGCGCGCACACCAGCCACGAGGAGCGAGCGTGGCCACGTCCAGTCTCGGCGACCCGAGCCGACGGGTAGCAGCGCCCCCACGAGTGACCTCACCATGGAGTGGCAGAAAGCGTCGGCCGACAGCCTCGCGACCACGATGTCGCCTGGCTCACGGGTCCACTCGAAGACCATCAGCGTGCGCACCGACGACGCACCCTCGCGCTCACGGCAGAAGGCGGCGAAGTCGTGCTCTCCGAGTAGTTCACCTGACGCGGCGTTGAGCGCGTCGAGGTCGAGACGCTCGGGATTCGGCACCACCCACGCCCGCACGAGCGGGTCTCTGTCGCCGTCGCACACGCTATAGCGGTAGTGCCGGCGGAGCGCGGACCAGCGGGCGTCGAAGCCCGGGGCCGCGAGCGCAAGCGAATGCACCCTCACATCGGCGTCGAGCAGCCCATTCAACCGGCGCAGCAGCGCGTGGCTCACCGCGTTCCACGCTGCAGCAGTCACATCGACGTGCGCCACCTGACCACGCGCGTGAACTCCCGCATCGGTTCGGCCCGCACACACCGCGATGAGGTCCGGCACGCGCAGCGCCGTGACCAGCGCCTGCTCCAGCACTCCCTGTACCGAGCGAAGCCCCGGCTGGCGGGCCCACCCGCAGAAGTCAGACCCGTCGTACCCCAGTTCAAGTTTCAGTCGCACGTGCGAATCAGCGAGCCCCTCGCCCGGTGAGGGGTCGAGGGGCTCGTTGAACTCTGGACTGTCTGTCATGAACCGCTCAGGCGTCCTTGCCCTCAGCGGCTTCCTCAGACGCCTCATCTGCGGGCGACTCGTCGGCCTCAGCCTCGTCGGCACTCGGCTCAGCGGACGCCGCCTCAGCCTCAGCAGCCTCGGCGGCAGCCTTCTCAGCCGCGGCCGCTGCAGCAGCAGCCGTGGCAGCCTGCTCGCGCTCCTTGGCAGCACGCTTGGCCGCGCCCTCTGCCTCGGCAACTGCTTGTTCCGACAGCGGCTCGACAAGCTCGATCACTGCCATGGGGGCGTTGTCGCCCTTGCGCGGACCGATCTTGACGATGCGGGTGTAGCCGCCCTGACGAGTGGCGTAACGCGGGCCGATTTCCTCGAACAGCGTGTGCACCACCCCCTTGTCACGGACGATGGTCAAAACCTGACGACGGGCGTGCAGGTCACCCCGCTTTGCGAAGGTGATCAGACGCTCGGCCAGCGGACGCAGGCGCTTGGCCTTGGCCTCGGTGGTGGTGATTTTCCCGTGCTCGAACAGCGCAGTGGCCAGGTTGGCCAGGATGTGCCGCTCGTGCGCGGGACCGCCTCCCAGACGCGGACCCTTGGTGGGCGTGGGCATTGCTACTCCTTGATCCGATGGGTGCCAACGGCGGGAGGCCGAGGCGGGCTAACAGTCGAGGGCGTCTAGTACTGCTCGTCCTCGGCGAACGCGGCGTCGTCATCGTCGTCGTAGAAGGTAACCACCTGTGACGGGTCGAAGCCGGGGGGGCTGTCCTTGAGCTGCAGGCCGAGGGACACGAGCTTGACCTTCACCTCATCGATCGACTTGGCGCCGAAGTTACGAATGTCGAGCAGGTCAGCTTCCGAGCGACCAAGAAGCTCGCCCACGGTGTGGATTCCCTCACGCTTGAGGCAGTTGTACGAGCGCACCGAGAGGTCGAGCTGCTCGATGGGCATCGAGAGCTGCTCAGCCGCGAAGGCGTCGACCGGCGAGGGGCCGATGTCGATACCCTCGGCCTCAATGTTGAGCTCGCGGGCGAGGCCGAAGAGCTCAACGAGAGTCTTACCCGCCGACGCAACGGCGTCGCGGGGACGGATGCTCGACTTGGTTTCGACGTCGACCACGAGGCGGTCGAAGTCGGTGCGCTGCTCGACACGAGTGGCCTCGACCTTGTACGTGACCTTCAGAACAGGTGAGTAGATCGAGTCGATCGGAATGTGGCCGATGGGCTGGTCGGGCTGCTTGTTCTGCACGGCCGACACGTAGCCGCGACCGCGCTCGACCACGAGCTCAATCTCGAGCTTGCCCTTGGCGTTGAGGTTGGCGATGTGCAGGCCGGGGTTGTGCACCTCGACGCCGGCGGGCGGGGCAATGTCAGCCGCCGTAACCTCGCCAGGACCCTGCTTGCGCACGTACATCACGACAGGCTCGTCGTTATCGGACGACACCACGAGGTTCTTAATGTTGAGGATCAGCTCGGTGACGTCCTCAGCAACTCCGGGAACGGTGGTGAACTCGTGCAGCACGCCGTCGATGCGAATGCTGGTTACTGCCGCGCCGGGAATGGACGACAGCAGCGTGCGACGGAGCGAGTTGCCGAGCGTGTAGCCAAAGCCAGGCTCGAGGGGCTCGAGGATGAAGCGCGAGCGGTTCTCTGAGATGGGCTCTTCAGTGAGGGTGGGCCGCTGTGCAATCAGCACGGTTGTGTCCTTTCGTGGCGTCCGCCATATGACGCCGTTGTGTGGTGCCCCCCGCCGTCCGGCCGGATCGACGGGGCCTGAGGGGGACTACTTGGAGTAAAGCTCGACGATCAACTGCTCCTGCACCTGGGTGTCAATCAGCGCCCGCGAGGGGAGGGCGTGCACCAGCACGCGCATGCGGTTGGGGATGACCTCGATCCACGTGGGCACCGGACGCTCGCCAGCCTCAGCGCGCGCGACGATGAACGGGGTCATCTCGCGCGACGACGGGGCCACCTCGACGATGTCGTTCTCGCTGACGCGGAAGGAGGGAATGTCGACCTTTTTGCCGTTGACCATGATGTGGCCGTGGCGCACGAACTGGCGGGCCATGTCGCGTGACTTGGCGAAGCCGGCGCGGTACACCACGTTGTCGAGGCGAGTTTCGAGGATGCGCAGGAGGTTCTCACCGGTCTTGCCCTGCTTGCGGTTCGCCTCCTCGTAGTACCCGCGGAACTGCTTCTCGAGCACTCCGTAGATACGCGCACACTTCTGCTTCTCACGCTTCTGAAGGAGATACTCGCTCTCCTTGGTACGACCACGCCCATGCTGCCCCGGGGGGTAGGGACGCGCGTCAAAGGGACACTTGGGGGAGTCGCACTTCGAGCCCTTGAGATAGAGCTTGACCTTCTCCCGGCGGCATCGCTTGCAGTCCGCTCCGGTGTAACGAGCCATGTGAGTTCAGTCTCCTGTGGTGTGGGCGGTCAGACGCGACGGCGCTTGGACGGACGGCATCCGTTGAACGGAACCGGAGTGACATCCGAGATGGATCCGACCTCGAGGCCGGTGGCCTGCAGCGATCGGATGGCAGTCTCGCGACCCGAACCCGGGCCCTTGACGAACACATCGACCTTCTTCATTCCGTGCTCCATGGCCCGGCGAGCGGCCGCCTCGGCGGCGAGTTGCGCCGCGAAGGGAGTCGACTTGCGCGAGCCCTTGAAGCCCACCTGGCCCGCGGAGGCCCAGGCAATCACTGCCCCGGTGGGGTCGGTGATCGAGATGATCGTGTTGTTGAACGTGCTCTTGATGTGCGCGTGACCGTGAGCGATGTTCTTCCGCTCCTTGCGACGCACCTTCTTCGCGCCGGCCTGCTTGCTCTTGGGGGGCATGTGCTTCCTTCGGGGTCTCGTGGAGGGCTGCTGCGGGGAGGGTGACGGTCACGTCGGCGAGTGGCCGACGCGGGGGCACCTGCCTCTAGCGGGCCTTCTTCTTTCCGGCAACGGTCTTCTTGGGGCCCTTGCGCGTACGCGCGTTGGTGTGCGTGCGCTGGCCTCGCACAGGAAGGCCGCGGCGGTGACGGATGCCCTGGTAGCAGCCGATCTCAACCTTGCGGCGAATGTCAGCCGACACCTCGCGACGGAGGTCGCCCTCAACGCGGAAGTTGGTGTCGATGTAATCGCGGAGGGCGATGACCTGATCCTCGGTGAGGTCCTTGGTGCGGACCTCCGAGCTGATGCCCGTCGCCGCGAGCATCTCGCGGGAGCGGGTACGGCCAATGCCGTAGATGTAGGTGAGCGCAATCTCAATCCGCTTGTCGCGGGGGAGGTCAACGCCGACGAGACGAGCCACGTGTCACTTCACTTTCGTG
>CALQEM020000081.1:0-13538 GCA_943329595.2 Bifidobacterium breve | reverse complement strand
CTGAGCACCGCGAGGCGCTCGGGCGTAACCCCAGAGTTGCTCAGGCCGTGCGAGGCCTCGACCGTCTCGCCGACCTGCCCGACCTGATCGCTCAGGAGCGAGCCCGGGGGAGTGACGCGCCATGAGGGACGACAGGATGCTGCGATGGAACTAACCACGGTTGCGCTGCTTGTCGTCGCTGGGTTCGCTGGCGGCACGATCAATGCCATCGTGGGATCCGGCACCTTGCTCGTCTACCCGGTTTTGATCGCCATCGGGCTTCCGCCCGTGATTGCCAACGGCACCAACACCTCCGGCCTGTGCCTTGGGGGGCTGTCGTCAGCCTTCGGCTACAGGCACGAACTCGCTGGCCGGATGCGCAAACTCGCGCTGCCTCTCGTGGGCTCGGCAACCGCGGCCTGCTTCGGAGCATGGCTGGTGATCTCCCTGCCGGAACGTGTGTTCGTCGCCGTGGTGCCGTGGCTGATTCTGATGGCCGCCCTACTAGTGGCCGTCCAGCCCAGGGTGGTGCGTTGGCTACGCAGCCACAACGGCGACCGCAATGCATCGACGCCCACCCTCACCGCCGCGGTGTCAGCCTGCGGAGTTTACGGCGGCTACTTTGGGGCCGCGCAGGGGGTGATTCTGATGGCCATTCTCGGCACTCTGTACGACCGTGACCTGCAGAAGGCCAACGGTGCCAAGAACTTGATGGCCACCGGCGCCAACGTTGCGGCTGCGCTGGTGTTCGCGCTGGCCGGACGCGTGAACTGGCTGGCTGCGCTTCTCGTGGCCGTCGGCGCGGTAGCCGGCGGGCTCACCGGCGCTAGGGTGGCGCACCGACTACCCGACAGAGTGTTTCGCACGGCTGTGGTGGCGGTCGGCCTGATCGCAGCCGGCTCGCTGCTGGTGCGTCGTTGATCGTCGACCTCACCGACGCCGCCGACGCCCGGGCGCGCGACTTCGTCTCGCTCACCGACATGTCGCTGCGTCGACTGCGCGAGCCCGAGGAGGGCCTGTTCATGGCCGAGGGCGAGCAGGTCATTCGCCGCGCGGTCGAAGCCGGCTACCGGCCACGCGCGTTTCTCATGTCACACAAGTGGCTCGATTCACTGGCCGATGTGGTGCAGGCGTATCCCGAGGTCGACGTGCTGCTCGCCGATGACGCCCTGCTCGAAACCATCACCGGGTTCGCCGTGCACCGCGGCGCCCTTGCGTCGATGCAGCGCAGACCTCAGCCCGACCTCGCCCACGTTCTGGCGGGTGCGCAACGCGTCATCGTGCTCGAGGATCTCGTCAACCACACCAACGTCGGTGCCGTGTTTCGTAATGCCGCGGCCCTCGGAGTCGACGCCGTTCTGATCACACCCCGCTGCGCCGACCCGCTCTACCGACGCAGTGTGAAGGTGTCGATGGGCGCGGTGTTCTCGGTGCCGTGGACCCGCGTTGATGCCTGGCCCGCCGGGCTCGAAACGCTGCGCGACCGCGGATTTACCACCATTGCGCTCACCCCCGCCGAGGGCTCGGTGTCAATTCGCGAGCTCGCCCCCCCTCCAAAGCGATGGGCCCTGATACTCGGCACCGAAGGCGAGGGATTGCGTGCTGACACGCTCGACGCGTGCGACCTGCGCGTGCGCATTCCGATGGAATCAGGCATCGATTCACTCAACGTTGCCGCCGCCTCGGCCGTGGCGTGTTTCGCCTTGCGCTCCTAAATCCCACGCCACGTGTCATGGTGGTGCACGAGCCCTGAAGGGAGACGCCGATGAGTGGCGCCACGATCATCCTGATCCGACATGGTGAGACACCGTGGAGCCTGTCCGGCCAGCACACGGGACGAACCGACATCGCTCTCACCGCTGCGGGGCAGGCTCGGGCCGATCAGATCCGTCCCACGCTGACGCATCACGATTTCGGCCTCGTGCTGACCAGTCCTCTCGCGCGCGCCCGCGACACAGCCGAGCGTGCCGGGCTTGTCGCCGATGACGAACCCGACCTGCTCGAGTGGGACTACGGAGCATGGGAGGGAAGAACCACCGCCGACATCCGGGCTGACACTGGCAATCCCGAGTGGGTGATCTGGGACCACCCAATACCGCCCGGCAACACGCCGGGCGAGCAGCCGGCCGATGTCGCTGTGCGCGCCCAGCGGGTCATCGACCGATGCCTGCCACTGCTGGAGTCAGGCGCAGACTGCGCACTCGTTGCTCACGGACACGTGCTGCGCATTCTCACCGCCACCTGGCTCGGCCTGCCGGCTGTTGACGGCCGCCTATGGGCCCTCGACGCCGGATGCCTCAGCGCGCTGGGCTTCGAGCGCGACCAGCGAGTGATCAGCCGTTGGAATGTGGTGCCGCACTAGCCACCGCATGTCAACTTCGCTAGGTGACGGCGTCGCCCAGCAGCTTCTTCATCGGCTTCACCAGGAACAGCAGCACCACGCCCATGGCGATCGCCAGCACGGCGAACACCGCGAACTGGGTGGTGAGCGGGTCGTCCTGCAGCACCTTCAGAATCTGCCCGGCGACCGAGTCGCCCACGGCCACCGCGAGGAACCACAGCGCCAGCATTTGACCCACGTAGCCCTTGGGCGCGAGCACGGTGGTGGCGGCGAGCCCTGTGGGCGAGAGCAGCAGCTCGGCCCACGTCTGCACCAGGTACACGCCCACCAGCCACCACATCGCCGACTGCTGGCCATTGTCGGCGTTCATGGCCGGGATGAGCATGATCACGAACGACAGCGCGATACCGAAGATAGCGATGGCAAACTTCATCGGCAGCGAGGGCGCACGCTCGGCCAGCTTGGTCCACATCCAGGCGAAGATAGGCGCGAAGATGATGATGAACACCGGGTTGATCGACTGGAACCACGCGGTGGGTACGGTGAACGACCCCACGTTCCGGTCGGTGAACTGCTGGGCGAACACGCTGAGCGTGCTGCCGGCCTGGTCGTAGATTCCCCAGAAGATCGCCGCTGCGAGAAACAGCAGGATGAAGGCCTTCACTCGTGACCGCTCGACCGTTGTGATGGGCGCTCGCAACAGGCGGGTGAAGTAGATCACCGGAAGCGCGAGGATCACCACGGTGAAAATCGTGGTCACGTGGCTGGGCTCGAAGTGGAAGAACACCACGTCGACGATCACCACCACCGCCAGAACGGCGGCGCTCAGTCCGAGGATGGCGGCGAGTCGCGACTTCTCCCTCGCCGTCGCCGGGGACGAGGGCTTCAGCCCAACGTCGCCGAGGTGGCGCTGGCCCAGTAGGTACTGGGCAATGCCGAAGAGCATCCCCACCCCGGCAGCAGCGAAAGCGACCTGCCAGCCATAGGCGATCTCAAGCGCGCCACACACCAGCGGAGCGATGAAGGCTCCGAGGTTGATGCCCATGTAGAAGAGCGAGAAGCCTGCGTCGCGCCGCTCGTCGCCTTCGGCGTAGAGACCTCCCGCGATGGCCGAGATGTTGGGCTTGAGCAGCCCGGTGCCCGCGGCAATGAGCAGTAGCCCGCCCCAGAAGCTGTACGTCATCGGTAGGGCCATCGAGAAATGGCCGCACGCGATGATGATGGCGCCCACGAGCACCGAGCGCCGCGCGCCCCACAGCTTGTCGGCAATGAAGCCACCCGCGAGCGGCAGCACGTACACCAGGGAGTTGTAGGTTCCGTAGACCGCAGCGGCATCGCCGGCGCTGTAGCCGAGGCCTGGGCCGGGGGGGCTGCCTGCCGTGGCGGGGGTGGTCAGGTAGAGCACGAGCAGGGCCCGCATGCCGTAGAAGGAGAAGCGCTCCCACATCTCGGTCATGAACAGCGTTGACAGCCCTCGCGGCTGTCCGAAGAACGTACGTTCAGGCGGTGGCGCTGTGGCAGTGCTCACCGGCGCACCACCCACGCGATCGTGGTAGCGACGAAGGCCACGAGCACGGCGGGAATGATCAGGGCTGAGGTCAGGGTGAGCACGAGCCACACCGCCGCCCCCGCGACTCCGCCAGCGATCAGCCCGCCCACCACACGCCCCACGGTGACCGGATCCGACGCGCGCGACCGACGCTCAGCCTGCGACTGGTCCTTCACGGAAGGGGACGCCCGTTCCGCCGGGGGAGTAGGCGGGGTTCCCTTGGCGGCGTTCATGCTCGCCTCGACCTGCTTGAGCAGGTCGTCGATGTCGTCGTCAGCCATGTCGACATCCTTGCACTCACCGCCGTGACGCCGGACGCAGACTTGCAATCCCGGCACTCGTGGCGCACCGTGAGGGTATGGCCCGCGCCCGTACTCGCCTCTCGCTCATCGCCCGGCTCGTTGTGCCGCTCGTGGTGCTCAGTGCCTGCGGCTCTGCGGTTGTTGGGGGTGCAGCATCTGAGGGCGGCCCCGCGACCGCTGCGACCGCGACCGCGACGGCGACCCACGGCGACAATCACTCGCAATCGACGACTCCCGTCGAGAGTGTGGAAAGCGTGACCGATTCCCTCGCCGGTGGCGGAAGCTTGGTCACGGTGGGGTTTGCCAACGGTCCCTATACGCCGACGGCCGAGGCTGGGGGCACCGACGACTACCACTGCTTCCTGATCGACCCCGCAATCGCAGCCGACACCTTTATCACCGGCGTCAGATTCAATCCCGGCAATGCCAGCATCGTGCACCACGCGATCCTGTTCCGCGTTCCGCCCGAAAGTGTGGCTGCCGCGAGGGCCAAGGACTCCCAGACGCCCGACGAGGGCTGGTCCTGCTTCGGCGACACCGGTATTCCGGATACCTCTGGAGACCCGCTCGAGTCGCTCAACAATGCGCCGTGGCTGTCGGCATGGGCGCCGGGCGGCAAGGAGACCCTCTTCGCGCGAGGTACCGGTGTGGCAATGCCCGCAGGCACCCAGGTGGTGCTGCAGATGCACTACAACCTGCTAGCCGGAGACGGGCCTGACAGCTCGGGAGCCACGCTGCGACTAGCCAAGCCAGGCGCGCGGCTGATGCCACTGGAGACGATGCTGCTGCCGGCACCCGTTGAGCTGCCCTGCGCTGAGGGCCACACCGGACCGCTGTGCGACCGCGATGCCGCGATCCTCGACGTCACCAGCCGATTCGGGCGCGGAGCCTTCGAAACGGTGGGCAGGCTGCAGTTGCTGTGCGGCGGCGATGCCGTATCTCCGAAGCGTGGGCCCACCCAGATGTGCGACCGATACATCACTGACCCGATCACCGTGGTGGCCGCCGCAGGGCACATGCACCTGCTGGGTCAGTCGATCCGAATCGACAAGGTGTCCGGCGATGGCACGGTCACGACTCTCATCGACAAGCCCGTCTGGGACTTCGATGACCAGTCATCAACTGTGCTGCCCAAGCCGGTCACCATCCAGCGCGGCGAACGGCTGCGCGTTACCTGCACCCATGACGCCACACTGCGCGACAAGATCCCGTCGCTGCAGGGTCTACCTGACCGCTACGTCGTGTGGGGAGAGGGCACCAGCGACGAGATGTGCCTGGGCATTGTGACCCTGCTCGGAACTACCTAGGGCAGGTTTTCCGGTGATCGGCTAAAGCCCGGCAGCCATCGGCGCAACTCGGGCGCGACCTCGACGGTCGACCGCAGTCGGCAAAGTACGCCCACGCAGCCCAGCCACACCCGATGGGTCAGCAGCTGCTCAGCCGGAATTGTCAGCTTCATCGCCACCGCGTAGTCGGGGTTGCGCGGATCGTCTGGCCCACCGGTGAACTTGGCCCGCAACCACTCGGGTGAGTAGTTGAATACCTCGCTGCGCGCGGGTTCGGTAAACGGGGCGAGGAATGCCGCCAGCCGGGTCACGTCGAGGTCGGCACCCGGTCTGACGAACCCTTCTCGCATCAGGCCAGTACGCATATCGGCCGGGTTGGTGGCCAGCATCACAGCAATCAGTCGCCCGAACGACTCGGGCATGCCGCCGGGCGTCGGCAGTACCGCCCCGAAGTCGAGCACACCAAGTCGACCGTCGCTGAGCACGCGGAAGTTGCCCGGGTGCGGGTCTGCGTGCAGGAGGCCGGCACGGGTGGGAGCTGACAGCAAGAACCGCTGGTACAGCTGACCCATGCGGTCGCGCAGACCAGCGTCTGCCGACGACGCCACCGTCACCAGCGGGGCGGCGTCGAGCCAGTCGGTAACCAGCACCCGCGGGGTTGCCAGCCGGGCCCGGGGCACGAACACGTCGTCGTCGGCCTCGAAGGCGTCTGCGAAGGCGTTCTGATGAGCGGCCTCGCGCAGGTAGTCGAGCTCGTCGGTGAGCCGGGCGCGCAGCTCGGCCACCACCGGCGGCACCACGAGTCCGCGTGCTACCACCCTGCCCGCACGAAGCATCCAGCCGAGCATCGCCACATCCGAGGCCACGGCCTCGGCCACCCCCGGGTACTGCACCTTCACGGCGACGTCACGGCCCTCGTGGCGCGCCCGGTGCACCTGGCCCAGCGAGGCGGCAGCGACGGCCGAGGGGTCGAGGTCGGTCAGGGTGAGGCGCCAATCGCTCCCTAGGTCGGCCCGAAGCACTGCCTCGATCTCGCCGAAGTCGAGGGCTGCATTCGACTCCTGCAGGTCGGTGAGCGCCGTCGCCCACGTGCGGTCGGGGTCTGCCGGAAAGAGGCTGTCGACGGTCGAGAGCAGCTGGCCAGCCTTGAGAGCGCCGCCCTTCAGCCCTCCCAGCGTGCTGCGCAGGGCGTCGGCGTTGGCCGCGCGCTGCTCGGCCCGCACTATCTCGCGGTCTGCGCCCGCCGCGACCCTCAGCGCGCCAGTCAGCGACCTCACGCCCATTCCTGCGGGGATCGCCGCCAGGCTCCCGGCGCGCCGCAGCCTTCCCGTTGTCACCGCCACGTCCCCAGTATCCGCTGCCGCTGATCGCGCTGCCATTCACAGCGATGCGTGGTCGACAACGGACTTCCCGTCCCCACTCCCGGCATTCTTTGGTCAATCGGTGACCGTTTCAGGATTCTTTGGTCAATCGGTGACCATTGGGCCTCCTCTGCACCCCGCTGATCGCGCTGCCATTCACAGCGATGCGTGGTCGACAACGGATTACCCGTCCCCACTCCCGGCATTCTTTGGTCAATCGGTGACCGTTTCAGGATTCTTTGGTCAATCGGTGACCATTGGGCCTCCTCTGCACCCCGCCGCCGATGTGCACTCCGGCGTGATGGGTAGCGGGTTAGCGTGGGGTCATGGCTGACTTTGGCGCGAATGAGATCTCCCGCATGTACACCGAGCAGCGGGCGGAGGCGATCGCCGAGCTCGGTCGATACAACCTGGCCGTGTTCGGCAAAACCGGCACGGGCAAGAGCACCCTCATCAATGCCATCTTTGGGCGAAACATCGCCGCAACTGGCACCGGCCAGCCCGTTACAGCCGGGCTCGAATACTTCGAGCACCCCGACGGGATCCTTGGTGTGTACGACTCCCAGGGCTTTGAGACGGGGCAGTCGGGCGACGAGGTACTGGCCCGGCTCGAGCAGATCGTGGCAGACAGCCGCACCAAGCCTGTCAACGAGCAGATCCACGCCGCGTGGTACACCGTGCGCTGGAGCGACCGTCGCTTCGAGGCGGCCCAGGATTCATTCGTGAGACGCCTTGCCGACCTTCGGGTGCCGGTGATCTTCGTGCTCACGCAGGTGCCCATGAATACTGCGGGGGAGTACCACGCCGACGCCGTCGAGCTGGCCCGCTACGTCGAGTCACTCGCCCTGCCACTGTCGCCCTCGAATCGCGTTTACCTCACGAACGCGCTCGTCGACGAATTCCACGGCACGCCGGTGCACGGGCTCGGCGACCTTCTGGACGCCACCTTCGAGACGGCCCCCGAGGCCGTGCAGAGCGCGCTCACCGCCGCGCAATACATCGACCTGGAGCGTAAAAAACGCCGCGCCACCACAGTCGTCAGGGCCGCTGCGGCGACCGCGCTGGCTACCGGGGCGACTCCCATCCCCTTCTCTGACGCTGCCATCCTGGTTCCCGTCCAAATCGGAATGATCGCGCGCATCTCGTCGGTGTATGGCATCGCGACCCCCACGAACCAGACCGCAAGCCTGGTGGGGTCGCTGATGCTGGCCTCCGGAGCCACCACCGCGGGCCGCTGGATCGTCTCGAGCCTGCTGCGGGTGGTGCCGGGCGGGCAGATTCCGGCCATGGCTATCTCCGGAACCGTGGCCGCCAGCCTCACCACCGCGATGGGGTACGCGTGGATCACCGTATGCGAGCGCGTGCTCGCTCAGGGCGAGTCGCCGTCCGACTCCGACCTCAAGGCACTGTTCCTGTCGGAGTTCCAGCGCCGGTTCCGCCTCGGACGTGACACCCGCACCCCCTAATCGCACAACGCTGCCCGACCACCAATTCAACCGCCACGCCCGCCCTCCCTCGTGAGGGCGTCGGCAACGGATACGGTGGCCGAATGAGCGCCTCAACCGCACCCACTGCCAGTGCAGGCGCCAAGGTCAG
The DNA here is from genome assembly GCA_943329595.2 of Bifidobacterium breve. Lineage (GTDB taxonomy): Bacteria > Actinomycetota > Actinomycetes > S36-B12 > CAIYMF01 > CAIYMF01. The sequence goes on along the minus strand of CALQEM020000081.1, from coordinate 5,124 downwards.
CTGGGCCCCGATGGCCGCCATCGGACTCGGCGTCGCGGTGTTCATCATGGACGCCACGATCATCAATGTCTCGCTGCCGTCGATCATCCGCGACCTTCAGATCAACTCGGTCGATGCCGAGTGGATCAGCGCGGTCTACTCGCTCACCTTCGCTTCGCTGCTGCTTGTCTTCGGCCGGCTCGGCGACCGAGTCGGCCGTCGCGCGATCTTCATGGGCGGCGCCCTCGTTTTCGCGGTGTCGAGCGTCCTCGCGGCGCGCACCGACTCGGGGCAGGCCCTCATCGCGGCACGCGCTCTTCAAGGGGTCGGCGGGGCCATGATGGCGCCCACGTCGCTGTCGCTGCTGAACTCGACCTACAAGGGCAAGTCGCGCACCATCGCCTTCGCGATCTACGGCTCGATCATCGGCGGCATGGCCGCGTTGGGACCGCTGCTCGGCGGCTGGCTGACCCAAAACTACTCATGGCGCTGGGCGTTTTACATCAACGTTCCCGTATGTATCGCGATCGTGGTGCTCGCCCTGTTGTTCGTGCCCGAGAGTCGCGACAATCACATGGGGCCACTGCGCGACTACATCGGCGCGGTGCTGTCGGCACTGGGAATTGGCCTGCTGGTGTTCGGCCTCATCGAGGGACGCAACTACGGCTGGTTGACGGCCACCCACGACTACACGCTCCTCGGGCACGAAGGCGCGGCCGGGTCGATCTCCCCGGTCGTGGTGTCGCTGGTGCTGTCGGTGGTCCTCCTGGCGCTGCTCGTCGTGGTGGAGTTGCGCCGGCTGGCTGCGGGTAGGTCAGTACTGCTCGACTTCCGCCTCTTCCGCATCCCCACCTTCGGGCTCGGGTCGCTCGCGGCGCTCATCGTGAGCCTGGGCGAGTTCGGGCTGATCTTCTGCATCCCGCTCTTCCTCCAGTCGGTGCAGGGATTCAGCTCGCTCGGGGCCGGAGCAGTAATCGCCACGCTTGCGATCGGCGCATTCCTGGCAGGCCCCACCGCGGCTAAGTTGGCCGAGGCACGCAGCCCGCGATTTGTCGCGCAGCTCGGCCTGATCCTCGAGATCGTCGGAATCGTTGGCTTCGGCCTCTTCATCTCGCCCACCACCAGCGCGTGGCTGATCAGCCTGTTCCTGATCGTCTACGGCGTCGGGGTGGGCTACGCCGCCGCACAGCTGACCGGGCTCATCCTCGCCGACGTTCCGGTGCAGCAAAGCGGCATCGCTAGTGGCACCCAAAGCACCGCACGCCAGATCGGGGCCGCACTCGGCACGGCGGTACTCGCCACCGTGCTGTTCGTCAGCCTCGCCAACGGCACCGAGACGAGAGTGGCCGAGATTCCGGGCGTCAGCGCCGAGCAGGCGCAGCAGCTCGCGTCGGCGGTCGAGGGCAGTGCGGGCACGATCATCCCCAGCCTCGCAGCCGAGCCCGGAGGTGAGGCCGTCGCCGCGGCGGCGAGCGACGCCTTCGCCGACGCGGTGAGGCACACGGCCTACGTGGCTGCCGCGTTCATCTTCGTCGGACTGCTGGCCACCACGCGACTCCCACCGGGGCGATCGCGCGAGGACGAAATCATCGAGCCCATCCAGGAGGAGGAGACCGCGTGACCGAGGACCTCGATGTGAGGGGCGGTGGCTGGCTCAGCCCCGAGCAGCTCGACGGTGCCCGCGAGTCGCTTCCCATCGTCTACGTCGACGCGGTGCCCGTGAGGGTCGACTACGCGGGAGTCATCACCCATGTGGGCCTCCTGCTGCGCGCCCGCCCCGACGGCAGCATCAGCCGTGCGGTGGTGAGCGGTCGCGTGCTATACCGCGAGCGCATCCGCGACGCACTGCTGCGGCACCTTGAGAAGGACCTCGGCCCCATGGCGCTCCCACGCATTCCGGCGGCGCCCGCCCCCTTCACGGTGGCCGAGTACTTCCCCGATGCCAGCGTCACGGGGTTCCACGACCCCCGGCAGCACGCGGTCAGCCTCGCCTACGTGGTGCCCATCGACGGCGACGTCGAGGTATCTGGCAGCGCACTCGACCTCGCGTGGGTCACGCCCGAAGAGGCCACCGGGCCCGACGTCGTGGTCGAGATGACCGGCGGCCAGGACCGGCTCGTGCGCCTCGCGCTCGCCGCCTGCGGCCGATTGCCCTGAGGTTATTTCGCCAGAAAATGAATGCTGTCGCGCTTGTAGCGCTGCAGGAAGCGGTCGCAGCCCTCTTGAATTGCCGGGTCGAGCCGGTGGCAGATCGGTGAGCCGTCAGCCGCGTGGGTGAAATAGAAGCCCGCTACCCACCAGTTGTTCATGTCGAGCACCATCGCGCGCTGCACCCCCGCACTGACGAGCGTGTCGGCCATTGACTCGGCCGACAGCCCGGGCGACCCGATATATACGATGCTGCCGTCTTTGCGCTGGCCGATCGCCGAGCGCCACGCCAGATTCTCGCCGTGGGTGGTGGCCCCCCACGTAAAGCCGTCGCCAGGCCTCACGCGCGACACTCCACCGTCGACGATCAGCGCGAGGTTCTGCCGCACGACCTCGTGCGCCGGGCTGGCCTTCACGTCACGTCCCCACGAGCCGACCCCGACCGAGCCGTCCCTGTCGATAACGAGCGTCGCCTGGCCGTCGACGAGCCCCTGCACGGTGACGCCGTCGTAGACGTACCCTCCGAGCGAGTCCTGCAGCCGGAAGGCCCCGTTAACGTTCGCAAGCACATCGGGCCACAGCTTCGCGGGCAGCGCGCCGTCGAAGGGGTTGGGCCCACCGGGCTCCTGGTACCCGGGGACGTAACGGGCTGCAGCGAGCTTTGTGTCGATCCACATCAGGGAGGCCAGCACGCTGGTGTGGGTGGCGTCGGGCCTGACCCGGGTCGCGTACACGGCGGGGATACCGTCGACCCGTGAAGCTACCGGCTGCCACACGCCCTCGCTGGGCAGAGGGACTCCGCCCGCTGGGCTCACCAGCGTATCTGGCGGGGTGAGATGCGCACGGACCAGTTTCGGTGTGGCAGATGGGGTAGGTGTCGCGCTGCCAGTGGCTTGCGGCCCGGACGGCGAGGGTGACGCGATCGCACCCATGGTCGCCGCGCCCGACGGAATGGGCCCCAATGCCCCCGACTCGGAGCCGAAGTCGGCCGACTCGGTAGGCGAGCCGCCCACGGCCGTGACTTCAATGTGCGCGTAGTAAAAGTCCTCGGCGACCGCTACGGCCGCACCGAGACCGTGGTCGCGTCCCCAGGTGGCCACCAGCACCGACATCGGCTCGCCCTGACTATCGCGCACATAGGGAACGAAGGTAACAACGACAACGCCCACCGACAGCACCGCGATTACCCCCAGCGCGACCCCTGCGCGCAGGGCCCGTCTGCCGATTCCTCGGCGAGACACAGGTGGGGGATGCGGTGACCCTTCGGAGGGACGGAGCGACTCGGGACCAGCTGCGTTGCTCAATCTCGACACATCTCTCCCCGAGATTACCTAGGCTGCAGCGCTGACGCGTTCGGTCTCAGGCTAGCTCCTGACAGCCCCCGATAGCTCCGATGACACTCACCTGTATGACTCGGTGGCAACACGTCGGGCCAGCACGAGGGCGAAGTCTTCATTGGCATCGGTCCAGACCGTGACCACGGCCAGGCCCTCTGCCGCAAGCTCGCCACCGAGTCCCTCGGCGCGAAACTTGGTGGAGATCTCAATGCCGATGTCCTCACCCGCCGCCACCTCGATGACGAGGTCGGCACCGGGAATGGACACCCGCTGCGCACGACGACTACGCAGCCGCATGTCGACTCTCTCCTCGGTCTCGTCCCAGAGGCAGATGTACTCAAACCGGTCCTGCACGAAATTGGCGCCGAGTTCGTTATTCACCACGTCAAGTGCGTTACGTATGAATGCCTCGGTAAGTCCCTGCTCGTCGTGGTAGGCCGCGATGAGTCGATCACGCGGTTTCACGAGATCGACCCCCAGCAGAAGGTGCTCGCCCGGTTCGAGCGCCGCTGAAACGCCCGCGAGGAACTCACGACGGGCGGGGGCCGTGTAGTTGCCGATGGTGCCCCCGAGAAAAGCGATCATGCGACGACCCGAGTGCGGGATGCTACCGAGGTGCTGATTGAAGTCGCCCACGATGCCCCGCACCAGAGCGTCGGGATATCGGGCGCCGAGTGCCGCCACCGCTGTGCGCAGGGTCTGCTCGCTGACGTCGAGGGCGATGAACTCTGACAGACGCCCCGCCGCGTGAAATGCGTCTAACAGCGTTCGAGTCTTGTCGGAGGTGCCCGATCCAAGCTCCACCACCACGTCGGCGCCCGTGAGCGACACGACGGACGACGCCTCTCGAGCCAAGATCTCGCGTTCGCATTCGGTGGGGTAGTACTCGGGAAGCCTGGTGATCTGGTCGAACAGGTCCGAGCCCCGATCGTCGTAGAGCCAGTGCGGTGACAGCGAGCGAGGCACCTCGGCGAGTCCCGAACGCACGTCGTCGACCAGTGAGCGGCGCGCCCATTCGTCGTCGAGCAGCACCAGCACCTCGGTACCCTGGGTCTCAGTGGGCACGAGCTGCCGCCTGTCCGTCGGCGAGCCTGACGCCGCTCATGGCCCAGCGCGACTGCGACGGGAAGAAGTTGCGCTAGGTGGCGCGGGAATGTCCGGCCGGCGTGAGCGCCGAACTGCCGCGCAGCACCATCTGGTTCGACATGAACTTCCCGTTGTACTCGCCGATGGCCCCCGCCACAGGTGCAAAACCGGGATACCCCAGGTAGGCCGACGAGGTCCACTGCCAGCACTCGCCGTAGAGGTCCCTCAGCACCCGGTCAGGCTGAGATGCTGCCACCGCGTGCTCCCACTCGAACTCGGTGGGTAGTCGTGCGCCTGCCCACGTGGCATACGCGTCGGCCTCAAAGTGGCTCACGTGGCGCACAGGTTCGCCGTCGACCACGGGCCGGGTGCCGTTCAGCGTGTGCTCCCACCAGACGCCGTCGTCGTGGAACCAGTAGAGCGGAGCCTCGATGGCGTCAGCCTGCAGCCACGCCCATCCCTCGGAGAGCCACAACTCGTGACGCGCATACCCTCCATCGTCAATGAAGGCTAACCACTCGCCCGCGGTGACCAGTCGATCTGCGATCTGGAACGGTTGCAGGAACACACGATG
>CALQEM020000080.1:0-13691 GCA_943329595.2 Bifidobacterium breve | reverse complement strand
GACAGGGGAACGGTGACATGCTCCTGACCGATCACATCGGCGAACCGACCCGGTCGGTAGGTGCGGTACAGGGCCAGGGTCACGTCGCCACCCTAGCCGCGGTCGGTGACCCCGGGGAATGCAGTGACCCCCCGCACACCCGCCAGAGCCTGCCTACCCTTGCTGCCTTCCGGCCCTGGGGGGATTCAGCGGGGTGACGCCGCACGAGGGGTCGGGCACCACTGTACGCGAACGATCGGGCCGCCGGCAGACGCGTGGGGTACCGGGATTGGCACGCGAGCGAGTTGAGCCGGTAGCCTCTGCCACGGAGGATTCGCATAGTGGCCTAGTGCGCACGCTTGGAAAGCGTGTTGGGTGCAAGCCCTCGCGGGTTCGAATCCCGCATCCTCCGCTCACCGAGCGCAGCGAGGTTCTCGAGGCGCGTGGATTCGGGAGGAGCGGAGCGACGGCTCCCGCATCCTCCGCTCACCGAGCGCAGCGAGGTTCTCGAGGCGCGTGGATTCGGGAGGAGCGGAGCGACGGCTCCCGCATCCTCCGCTCCCAGTTCGGCTAAATGGCACGGTGCGTGGCGCACGATCCGATGGATGGGTGACGCGCACGAACCCTTGTCCCCACCCATGCGGGGACGGAAGGGGCCTCCCTTCCTGACAGCCAGCACCGATCCCAAGCCGTGTCCCGGCGGGCCCCTGGCCCATGGACACAACCACGTACAGAGCCTTACAGTTACTACAGAAAAGGAGGCAGCATGGAGCGCACCGCCGTGATCAACGAGAACTCCCGCCTGCTTCGAGGGGAGTCCGCGGCCGAGCCCCTCGGTCCCGTAACTGGCTGCACCGTCCAGTTGGCCGACGGGCGGACCCTGCACGCGGACGAGGACCTCGTCCGCGTCCTCAACCTGCTGCTCGACACGGGCCTCGCCAGCCGCCGGGCGCAGGTCGTCGTCGACACCGAGTGGGTCGCGCCGGAGACCGCCGCGACGATGCTGGGCGTGAGCCGGCCCACCATTTACAAGTGGATGGACAGCGGAGTGCTCGGCTGGCACAAGGTCGGAGCCCGCAGGCGAGTAGCACGTGAGGACATCGAGACCCTCCTGCGAGCACGGGCGACCCGGGCGCTCACCGAGCAGGTTCTGGTGGACAAGACCCTCGAGGACCCCCTGCCCGAGTCGGAGTACCGCAAGGCCATGTTCGCCGCGCGTCGTGACGGCGGACCGGACACTGCTGCCGACCTGCGCCGGGCCCAGATGGCAGCCAAGGCCCGTCAGGCAGCACAGCGAGCGGCTGAGTGACGCTGCTCTGGGTGACCAGGGCAGCGCTGGACGACCTCGGGTACGGGGCGCACGCAGGTCAGGACCTGTCCCCGTACCAGCGACGGCACCCTGTCCTCGCATCCTTCTACAGCAAGCGAGCCCAGTCGGTCGTGGGCACCCAGCAGCTCGAGGGCGTGCCACACCAAGAAGGCATCTGGAACCTGCACGCGCAGGATCCACATCGCGCGGTCACCTGGTACGACGCCGCCGAGGATGTGGTGTTCCTGCTCGCGTGCTCACCCCACGTGTACGCGGTGTTCGTCGACAGGTACCGCAGAGGCACCCTGAAACCCACAGAGGCTGACTACGTCGATGTCGCCACCCACCGTCGGAACGCCTCGGGACTCGATGACGACTTCATCGCCGTCGTTGAGTCCCAGGAGCCCGACCTGGTGCAGCGCGCATTGGAAGCTCCCGGTCGGGTCATTCAGGAGATCCTGGGCAGCGAGCTGCCGGTGGCAGCCCTGCTGGAGGTCGCTGTGATCGCCGACGTCTCGATGACCGGGGACGTGTACCTGGTCCTCCGATTCACTGACCGGCTCCGCGCCCGATCCCTTCCCAGCGACGTCGTGGCAGACCTCGCCTCAATCCTGCTGCCGGACGCTGACTACGAGGACATCGACTGGACACCCACCTCCGCGCCTGATGAGCTGTCCGTCCGTCCCGGCGACACCGTCATCCGCTGGACCCGGCACTGAGCCGCAGCACTTCGCTCCGGAGCATCTGCCAGACGACCTCCCGCTACAGTCGTCCCGGAGCAATGTCGGTGATGCACCACGAGCACCCGATGGGCATGCACCATCAGGTGGCTCACAAGCCGAACAGGCTCCGCTCACCGAGCGCAGCGAGGTTCTCGAGGGGTGTGGATTCGGGAGGCGACCAGTGGATCACCACACTGACTCGACCGTGCTGCATGAGGCGGCAGAGTGCCGCGTCGAGCTCTTCCCCGCTCCCCTCGGCACAAGCCGACTCGCTGTCACCTTCACCGCCGCAGCCAATCGGTCGCTCGACGGCAACCCCGGTCCTGGGCGCCTGCTCAACTCGCTGGGGTACGACGTCGTGTCGTTCAAGCGGACCGTGGATGACTGGTACCAGGGGCTTGAGCCGGCAGCTTTCGACGCCGTGGAGTCGTATGTCGCACCACGGTCGTACGAGCGACGCGTCGCGGTGGGCGACTCCTCCGGTGGGTATGCCGCGATCGCATTCTCGCGAAGGCTGCAGCTCGACACCGTGCTGGCCTATGCCCCGCAGTATCGAATTGATGCTGACTTCGACACCAGGTGGAGCGACATCGGACAGTCCCTGACCTGGCGTTACCGCATCGACGCCGACACCATCGCTCCTCGCTGCGCCTTTGTCATCGTGTACGACCCCCTCGACGTCGACGCCCTTCACCTCGAGCACCTCGCCACAGTGATTCCTGCTGAGTACCTACGCCCCTGGAAGCTCCCAGATGCCGCCCACAGCGCCATGACACACCTGTTCGCGCTCGGGCAGCTCAAGGCGGTCACCACCTACGCCCTCGAGCACCACAGCCTCGAGGGATTCGAGCAGTGGTGACCATTCCTCCAATCACCTGACGTGCTCAGACATCCGACGTATCGTGACAGTTCCTTGTGATCAGCCCACCACGGTTGGCTCGCGCATGGTGAGGTGGCGTGATCGCCGCTGCCACCCACGGCGATGGCCACCCCACCAGAGAGGGAACGCGCCATGGAGTTCTGGGACATCGATAGCTTCGATGGAATTGTGGTAGCCGCCTACAACCGACCGCCGATGAACTACATGGAGTCCGGCGGCATCGGAGAGCTCAAGGAACTGATCAGCTCGTGGCAGGACCCGGCGGTTCGCGTCGCGATTATCACCGGAGCGGTGCCGAACAAGTACATCACCCACTACAGCGTGGAAGAACTCGTCGTCATGGGCGACGATCCCGAGGCTCTGAAGAAGTCCGGCCCAGACCTGATCTACCCCTACCACCAGTTGCTGCAGTCGATCACGTGGCTCGACAAGCCGGTCATCGCCGCGATGTCCGGCGACACCATGGGGTGTGGCCTTGAACTCTCCCTGAACTGTGACATCCGCATCGCCCAGCGCGGCGACCACGTGATCGGCTTTCCTGAGGTAGCCCTCGGAATCCTGACAGGAACCGGCTCTCAACTGCTGGCCCGCTCGATCGGGCACGGACGAGCACTCGACTTCATGCTGCGCAGCCGAACCGTGAGCCCTCAGGGAGCCCTCGACCTCGGCATCGTGCATGAGCTCGCAGACGATGCCCGCGCACGGGCAATCGAGGTGGCGCAGGGACTCGTCCGACAGTCAGCGGTCTCGCTGGCCGCGGCCAAGAGGTCGATCATCCGCGGCGCCAACCTCCCGATCGCCGAGGGCCTGCGCATTGAGGCCGAGGAGTGGCTCAAGACGATTGTCACCGACATCGCCATGGAGAAGATGCGCGACTACGTGGCAACGCCCTTTGAACAGCGGAACGAGTGGGTGCGCACGAACGGCGTTCCACCAGCGGCGGGGGCGGCCACCGGGTCTTAGCCGGCCAACGAACGTGTTCGAGTGAAGTTCGTGTGCCGTTGCGAGGTCTGTCTATTCCAGACGGATACTGTCGGCCTATGACTACGCGTTCCAGCGGAGGACCACAGCGCAGCCAGCGCGCTGGCGGCCCCATGAAGCCCCTCACCATCGCCTTGCTGATCATCGCGATGTTGGCTCTCTTCGCCGGCGGCTTCGGCATCTCGCGCTACCTCTCCACCCGGTCCACCACCGCAGCCGCGAAAGATCCAGTACCAGCCCCGTGCGTCACCGTTCAGGTCACGCCCACCGCCGACCTTCCCAAGCCCTCGGAGGTCAAGGCCAACGTCTACAACTCCACCAAGACGGCTGGTTTGGCCAAGCGCACCGCGGCCGACCTGGTGAAGCGCGGCTTCGCGGTAGGCACCATCGACAACGATCCCAAGGGCACCGTGGTCACTGGCGTGGCAGAGATTCGATACGGGCCCGAGGGAGCACAGGCCGCGGAGTTAATGGCCTTCTACCTTCCGGGCGCCACCCTCGTTGAGACCAGCGCCAAGGATGCCACCATCGACGTCGCCGTGGGCGCCGAGTTCACCTCGGTACTCACCACCAAGCAGGCAGCCGCAGCACTCACGTCGCCCTCGCCCTCACTGTCGGGCTCCGGATGCTCCTCGGCCCTGGCTCAGATTCCGCGCGGACAGTAGCCGCGCGGCTGATGCCGCCACCACTGCTTGGCCACCGCTGAGTGTCGGGCGGCCTCGGCGTCGAGGGGCGTCGCCCTGGGTACTCGCTAGCGGATTCGTGCCCGCTCGGGGTCGTACAGGGGTCGCAGCGACAGGGTTGCCGGATACCGCTGGCCCGAGATGACCACCTCGAAGCCTCCCTCAGCGAGCCAGTCTGAGGTCACGCCCGCCTCGTTGTCGATGGTCGCGAGACCTACGGCGCCGCCCACGGTGTGCCCGTAGGCGCCGGTCATGACGTAGCCCACCCAACGTCCATCACGCAGCACCGGCTCGGAGCCGTACAGCAGTGGCTCGGGGTCGTTGACCAGCACCGACAGGGTTCGGTTGCTCTTGTCGCCCCGCTTGGCCACCACCGCGGCCTTGCCGCGGAACTCGGTGGGCTTGTCCCACGCCACGGCGAAGGCTAGGCCCGACGTGACGGGGTCGTCGGTGTTCTCGATGTCGACCCCGTAGTCGCGATACCCCTTCTCGAGTCGAAGTCCGCCCATGGCCGCGAGACCCACCGGCTTGAGGCCGAGGTCGGTTCCGGCCGCCTCCAGCGTCTCCCACACCGACACCGCCTGGTCGGCCGGGATGTACAGCTCGAACCCGAGCTCACCCACGTACGTCACGCGCAGTGCGAGCACGCGCGAGTAGCCCACCTCGATCTCCTGAGCGGTGAGGTAGGGGAAGGCCTCCTCGGACAGGTCGTCGGGGCTCACCCTCGACAGCAGCTCGCGCGAGTTGGGCCCCTGCACACTGAGCAGCGTGAGGCCAGCAGTGACGTCAGTGGTGATGGCGAACTCGCCCTCACGCACCTCGTCGTTCAGCATCTTCTCGACTCGCCGATGGGTGACGTCAGAGACGACCACCATGAACTTCTGCTCGTCGAGACGAGTCACCGTGAGATCGGCCATGATGCACCCGAGATCGTTGAGCCACTGCGTGTACACGACCCGACCCACGGCTCCGGCAACATCGTTAGCGCTGAGCCGGTCGAGGATGTCGGCGGCGTTCGGTCCCTGCACGAGGAAATTCGACATCAGAGTCATGTCCATCACGCCCACTGCCTCACGAATCGTGCGGTGCTCCTCGGCCACCCAGGGCGTCCACTCGCCACGCTTCCACGTCCACGGCACGTGCGGCGGGGTGCCGCTAGGCGCAAACCACTCGGGGTACTCCCATCCGGCCGAGGGCGCGAAGTAGGCGCCGCTGCGGGCCCAGTGGTCGTGCAGCGGCGTGCGGCGGATCATGCGGGCGGTCTTGTTGTGGAAGGTCGGCGACCCACCATCTCCGAAGAGCACTCCCAACTGCTCGACGATGCGCTCGCTGCGGAAGCGCAGCGTGTTCTCGTGCGGGTTGGCCCGCTCGACGGTGAAGCCGGTGATGTCGACCGGGCAGTGTCCCTCGACGATCCACGTCGCGAGCGCGCTGCCGATGCCGCCGCCTGACAGGATTCCGACCGAGTTGAGGCCCGCCGCCACGAACATGCCCTCAACCTCCGGCACCGGGCCCAGCATGGGCCCCACATCGGCGGTAAAGCTCTCAGGACCGCAGAACAGCATGCGAATTCCGGCATCGGCCAAGCTGGGGATTCGCTGCATCGCCACCTCGAGGAAGGGGGTCAGCCGGTCCCAGTCAGGCGGGATCGTGCCGAAGGCGAAGTCATTCGGCGCGCCCTCGGGGTGCCACGCGGCCGCCACCGGCTCGAAGAGCCCGACCAGCAGTCCGTCGCCCTCTTCGCGGTAGTAGCCGTACGACTTGGGGTCCTCGACGATGGGCAGGTCGCGGGTGACGCCCTCCATCGGCTCGGTGAGCAGGTAGTAGTGCTCGGCCGCCTGCAGCGGCACATCGACACCGGCCATGCGCGCGAGCTGCCGGGTCCAGAGGCCGCTGGCCAGCACCACCGTCTCGCACTCGATGTCGCCCTGGTCAGTAGTAACCCCCGTGATGCGCCTGCCCTGCCGGAGAAATCCCGTGACGGTCACTCCGTTGGCGATGGTGGCACCGCCCATGGTGGCGCCCTTAGCCATCGCGGTGGCGACGCCCACGGGGTCGGCACGACCCTCATCAGACACGTACGAGGCCTCGATAACGTCGTCGACCTTGAGCAGCGGGAAGAGCGCCGACACCTCAGCCGGCCCAATGAGTTCGTTGGGCACCCCGTAGCCCACCTGGAAGTCGCGCTCGCGCCTGATTACCTCGAGGTGCTCGCTGTCGGTGGCGATGTGTAGGTGGCCCACCGCGCGGAATCCAGTGGAGTGCCCGGTCTCGGCCTCGAGTGAGGCATAGAGGTCGCGCGAGTAGCGCGAGAACCACAGGGAGGTCTCGTCGTGATAGCCGGCGCTGGTAATGAGGCCGGCCGCGTGCCACGTGGTTCCGGCGGTGAGCTCGTGCTTCTCGAGCAGCAGTACGTCGGAGACCCCGAGCTTGGTGAGGTGATAGGCGATGGAGCAGCCAATGACGCCTCCGCCCACGATGATGACTCGTGCACGTGCGGGCAGGGTGACAGCCACAACTACTCCTCGGTGGTGGACGGTTCGGATACAGCGAGCGCGCCCGGGGGCAGGAGCTTCAGAGCCCCGACGGACGCCGTGATGGCAACCTTCTGACCAGCCACACGCTCGCGCGCGACCTCACTGGGCTGGTTGACCACGATCGTGACGCCGGCATCGAGCCTGACCACGACATCGCTGGCGCCGCCCAGATACACGATGCGCTCGACAACTCCGCGCAGCGCCGGGGCCGTTGACGTGTCGTCGTCGATACGCAGGCGCTCGGGCCGCACCACGAGCTTCGCGGGACCGGGCGCGTGCTCGCCGGCCGCCTCGAGAACCGCCTCCCCGAGCCGGAACATCGTGCCGCCGTCGCTTCCTGGCCCCACGGCCACGACGTCGAGCACGTTGGAGCTGCCGAGGAAGTCGGCCACGTAGGCCGTCGCGGGCTGCTCATACACCTCGGCGGGACTGCCGACCTGCTCGACAAGCCCGTGGGCCATCACCGCGATGCGATCGCTCATGGTGAGGGCCTCCTCCTGGTCGTGCGTGACGTACACGAACGTGATTCCGACCCGCTCCTGCAACGACTTGAGCTCGACCTGCAGCGCCTTGCGCAGCTTGGCATCGAGCGCCCCCAGAGGCTCGTCGAGCAGCAGCACGCGGGGGCCGAGAACCAGCGCCCGAGCGAGCGCGACCCGCTGCTGCTGGCCTCCCGACAACTGCGACGGCTTGCGCTTGGCGTACTCACCCATGCGGACGCTGTCGAGGGCATCGCCCACTCGACGGACCATGTCCGGCTTCGAGATCTTCTCGTATTTGAGCCCGAAGGCCACGTTGTCGGCCACCGACATGAACGGGAACAGCGCGTAGTTTTGGAAGACCGTGTTAACCGGCCGCTCATGCGCCGGCATCGAGGCGATATCGACGCCATCAAGGAGCACCTGGCCACTGCTGGGAATCTCGAAGCCGGCAATCATGCGCAGCGTCGAGGTTTTGCCACACCCCGAGGGCCCGAGGAGTGAGAAGAACTCCCCCGCCCGAATATCGAGGCTGATGCCTCGCACTGCCTCGACCTCGCCGTAAAACTTGTGCAGGTCGACGAGCCCGATGGCCCCGCCTCCGGGCGCGCTCTGCGGCTCAGGCATAGTCGCACTCACCTTCTCAAGCGTTGGCGCCGATCGCATCGATGCCGATGACGAGGCTCCAAGAATCGGTTCGCGGCTCTCGGGGAACCGACACTGGGCGGAGGTGACGGGGCGGGCGCCCTTGCCAAATCCTGAATGAGGACTCAGTCTAGGGACGCACCCCCGAACCCGCAATCATGTGATCAACCTGAGGAGACCCACGATGAGCGACACCCAACAGCCCCGAAGCCCCCTCAGCCGTCGTCGGCTGCTGCAGGCCACAGCACTGTCCCTCCCCGCAGCGGGCCTGCTGTCTGCCTGCGCGCGCGACTCCGGTGGCTCGGGTGGTTCGGCTAGCTCGAGTGGGTCAAGCGCCAGCCCCAGCGCCACGTCGCTACAGATCGCCTCACCGACGAACCCGGTGAAGTGGCCGATCAGCGCGGGTAACGAGCCCATCGCGGCGGGACAGAACCCCGAGCAGGGCGGAAACCTGCAGCTGTACAGCTACGCCGACTACGTCGCGCCCGACGTCATCGCCTCGTTCGAGGAGAAGTACAAGAAGTACAACGTCAAGGTCACCTACTCAACCTTCAACGACTCCAACGAGGCACTCGCCAAACTGCGAGGCGGCTCGACGCCCTACGACGTCTACACCCCCAGCTACGACCAACTTGGCAAGCTGGTGCTCGGCGGGGTCATCCAGCCGCTGCAGCAGTCGTACGTGACCGACATTGGCAACGTGTACGCCGAGTTCCAGAACCCGTTCTACGACGAGGGCTGGCAGTACTCGGCGCCCTACACGCTCTACACCACCGGCATCGGCTGGCGAACTGACAAGGTGAGCGAAGACGTCGGCGCGCGTCCCAACCCCTACGACATCTTCTGGGACCCCAAGTATCGCGAGAAGCTGGCCGTGCTCGACGACACCCGCGAGGCCATCGGCATGACCCTGCTGCGCAACGGGCAGACCGACGTCAACACGGGCGACGACACGATCCTCAACGCGGCGCGCGACGCCCTGCTCGAGATGACCACGCTCACCAAGCCGCGCGTCACCATCACCGGCTACACCGATATTCCTGAAGGTCGCCTCGACCTCAGCCAGGCGTGGTCGGGCGACCTCATCGCCGCCGTGGGCTACCTGCCCCAGGGGGTCAAGCCCGACGTGCTGCGCTACTGGTTCCCGGCCGACGGCAAGGGCATGGTCAACAACGACCTCATGGTGATTCCTAAGAACGCTCCGAACCCCGTGCTCGCACACCTGTTCCTCAACCACCTGCTCGACCCTGCGGTGGCGCTTGCTAACTTCCAGTACGTGGGCTACCAGCCCCCGCAGGTAAGCCTCACACCCGAGAAGCTGGTCGCCGATGGCATTGTGCCCGCCAACCTCGCGTCGGCCCTCGTGAAGCCCGGGTACTTCAACTCCGGGTATCGCCTGCTGGAACTGCCGCCCGAGACCGACGCCAAGTGGCAGGCCATCTGGCAGCAGTTCAAGGCCGGTGCCTAACTTGGGGCAACGCCGGTCGCGGCTGCTGTGGCCCATCCTCGGAGCACCTGCCATCGCGTGGATGGCCCTGTTCTTCGCAGTACCGCTGTATGTGGTGCTGTGTGTGGCGTTCGGCACGGTTGACCCGCTGTTCCGCACGTCGGTACCGGTGTGGAACCCGATGCAGTGGCAGTTCACCCAACTGGCGACCGTGTTCGAGCGCATCGTCGGCCCCGAGAACTTCTACCTGCCCCCGGTGCTGCGCACGATCGGATTCGTGGTGATCGCGGTCGCCGTGTGCCTGGCCATCGCCTTTCCGGTGGCCTACTTCGCGGCCCGGCACGCGGGTCGGCACAAGGCACTGGTGCTCACACTGCTGGTGGCACCGTTCTGGATCAGCTACATGATGCGCATGCTCGCGTGGGTCAACCTGCTGCAGAACGACGGCTGGGTCAACAAGGTCATCAGTCTCAATGGGCTACTGCCCACCGAGCAGAACTGGCTCGCCGGCCGACCCACCACCGTGATTCTGGGGCTCATCTACGGGTACGTGCCGTACATGATCCTGCCGCTGTTCGCGGCGCTCGACCGCATCAGCCCGAGCCTGCTCGAGGCGGCGCGTGACCTTGGGGCGGGCGGGTTCGACGTGTTCAGGCGCGTCATCGTTCCGATGAGCCTTCCGGGTGTGGCCGCTGGCATGCTGCTTGTGGCTCTGCCCATGATGGGCGACTACTTCACCAATGACCTGCTTTCGGGATCACCCGGAACATCGATGATCGGCAACCTCATCAACAACTCGATCTCAACTCCGGGACAGTCGGGCCAGGCGGCGGCACTGCTGCTCATCGTGCTACTCGTGCTCGCAGCCCCCATGATCTGGTACACCCGCACCATCGCGAAGTCGGAGGTGCGCTCATGAATTCAGCGCCTCGACAGAAGCGTGCCTACACGCTCGGTACGGTCACCGTCATCTACCTGCTGTGGTCGCTGGTACCCGTCGCGATCGCAATCATGTTCTCGTTCAACTCTGGTCGCTCGCGCAGCGTATGGCAGGGCTTCTCGCTGCGCTGGTACACGTGGGATCCTCAGGGCTCGGTGCTGAACAACGAATCACTGCGCACGGCGCTCACTCACACGCTGCTGCTCGGCGTTCTGGCGACCGCCGTGGTTGTGCCGCTCGGCGTGCTCTTCGCGCTCGCACTCGACCGCTGGCGCGGTCGCATTCCTACAGGTGCCAACTTCGCGGTGCTGCTGTCATTCGTCGTTCCCGAGATCGCGCTGGCCATCGGGCTGCTCTTCATGGTCACCTGGCTGGCAACGCCCTTTGAACTCGGAACGACGGCTCAGGTGGTGGGACTCATCACCTTCCAGCTGTCGTACCCCGTGGTCATCGTGCGCGCGCGGCTGCTCACCATCGGCACGCAGTACGAGGAGGCAGCCCGCGACCTCGGGGCTTCTCGCCTCGGCGCGGTGCGGCGGGTTCTGCTTCCCATGCTGTATCCCGCGATCTTCGTCAGCGCGATTCTGGTGTTCGCCGACGTGCTCGACAACTTCGTGCTCGTGCGCTACCTCTCGTCGAACGCGGGCACCGAGACCACGTCGATGAAGATCTACAACACGGCGCGCGCCGCACCCACTCCAGCACTCAACGCCATCGCCACGCTGATTTTGGTGTCGTCATTCGTGGTCGTGATCGCGGGCTGGCTGGCCTACCGCAAGTGGGGACGCTCCGACGGTGAGGACACCGGCCTCGGCGCCATCGCCACGATGTAGTTGCCTGTCTGCCAACTACCACGACACGACGAGCCGCTCCGGTCGTCGGAAGGCGAACCCTGCGGGTGGAGTCACGTCGACGAGGGTCAGACCGGTTAGGCGCGACAGCAGCCGTTCGAGGGCAATCGTGGTCTGCATGCGGGCGAGGTGCACTCCGATGCAGTGGTGCTCGCCGAACGAGAAGGCCAAGCCCTTGCGGGCGTTGTCGCGTCGCATGTCGAACCGCAGCGGATCGGAAAAGACCTGGGGGTCACGGTTCGCTGCGATGACCGAGGCACCGATGAACTCGCCCGCCGGAACGACCACACCCGCCAACTCGGTGTCGTGCCGCATCCACCTCTCCATGAAGGCGACGGGCGGCATGAGCCGCAGCGACTCGTCAACAGCACCGTGGATGAGGTGTGGGTCGCTCACGGCATCGCGGAACTGATCAGGATGCTGCAGCAGGTACATCAGCGTGTTCGACACCGAGGCCTGAATGGTCTCGATGGCTCCGAACATCACCACCCGCAGCTGCGCCACGATCTCGTCGTCGCTGAGGCTTCCAGCGTGCGCCAGCACCTCACTGGTGAGGCTGCCATCAGGCTCTCGGCGGCGACGCACCAACTCGGTCATGAGGATCTCGTTCAGCTCGGCGCGGGCCGAGTCGGCGTTCACCTGACGCCGCGGGTCTCCGTCGTAGACCATGCCCTCGGCGAAAGCGCTGTAGAAGCCATCAATGCGGGCGTGCTCGCCGAGGGGAAGTCCGATCACCTCACCGGCCACATGCACGGCGAAAGGCGCAGCGAACTGCGTGAGCAACTCGGCTTCGTTACCCCTGACGATCATCGCGTCGATGAGTGCATCGGCCTCAGCGGTGATGAATGGGCGGAACCGCGCCTCAGCCTCGCGCGCACGGAAGGGCGCCTCGAAGGGCTCGCGCAGCCGCGTGTGCTCGGGATCGTCGGTGGTCAGCATCATCGTGCCCAACGATGCGCGCACAAGATTCTCGTGCGCCTGCACTGAGCCGCCAGACTTGGGCAGCAGCATCAAGCGTGCCGCCTCACGACTGGTGGCGAGCCAGCCGCCCATCGCTGGCACCCACGACACAGGCTCGGCCTCGCGCAACTCGTCGAGCCGGAACTCGCGCCCCGCGACCTCGAGGTCGGAGAACTCGATAGACGCGCCAATGGGGAAGCGAATACGGCGCGCGGCATCGTCGGCCTCGGACACTTGCCGCTGGTTGATCCACTCAGCCGTCATGGAGCGACACTACGTGGCTTCGCGCGTGACGGCGTCGGAGGCCGCGGGCGCCCTCAGTAGAGGACGTACAGTTTGCGCAGCGTCTCGTGGATGAGCCAGTCGCCCTTCCAGCCCACCGGCACCACAAACGTCGAGCCGGGGCCGACCTCGAAGGAATCCTCGCCCTCGGGCGTAATGGTCATACTGCCCGAGAGCACGTACACGAACTCGTTCTGCTCGAGTTCCCAGTGCGAGGGGCCGGCCGTGCACTCCCACACACCTGCCTCAGCGCCGTTGTCGCCCTTCCACAGCGTAAATCCCGAGGTCTGCATGGGCTCGCCCGTGGCCTCGGCCAGCGAACCCCAGTCCTCGAGGTCGGTGAGGGCCATCGCGTCGGCGAGGAAGGGTGTATCGGTCATGAGGTGCTCCATTCGGGGTGGGCGGTATCAGCGTTGCTGGTGCTCTGAACGTGGTCGTCAAGAGGCTGGCCGAGGTAGCCACGGGCCACCATCGTGATGAAGTGGTACACGGCATCCTCATCGCGCGAGAGCACGCCCGCAACCGCGTTGCCCGATTCGAGCCCGCGCTGCACCGACTCGCACGCGGCCCAGTCCTGCCGATTGGTGATGTCCCAGAAATCCATGCCAAACGACGGGTCGAAGCCCGGCTGCTCGTCGGCCTCGGGAGGGAAAGCCCAGGCGCACTCAACCCAGGTCTCGTTGGCCGACAGCGGAATAGCCCGATGGGTCATGACGTAGTCGGGGTGCAGGCTGATGAGCAGGTTGGGAAACAGGCCGATGTAGTCGATGGTGCGCTTCTGGTGGTCGTTGAGCCCGGGAATGTGCACTCCGGTGCTCGAGCCGTCGAGCGACATCGTGGTGGCGTGCTCCTTGAGGTCCTGGTAGCCGCCCACCCACGCGCCACGAGCGCCGAGGTAGTTCTCGCCGCTGTCGGAGTGGCTCACCGCGCACAGCTCGGGGTGGATCGACGGGCAGTGGTAGCACTCCTGGTAGTTCTCGTTGACGATCTTCCAGT
>CALQEM020000079.1:0-13749 GCA_943329595.2 Bifidobacterium breve | reverse complement strand
TGCGGTGAATACTCGGTCGATCCAGACTGAGTGCACTTCTGCTTCACTGGCGCTGGGTAGGCCGGCGCCGCCGGCGATGAGGGTGTCGGCGAGTTGGGCGAGGCGGGTGCGCTGTTCGGGGGTCAGTGGCAGTGATTCCTGCAGGGTGATGTCGATGTTCACCACGCCACCACCTGGTCGCGGTTGTTGGCGATGTAGGTCGCCGTTCGTTTCGCCAACGCACTGATGGTTGCGGTGGGATTGACCCCCGTCGCCGTCGGAAACTGACTTCCGTCAATGATGTAGAGGTTGGGGACGTCGTGGCTTCGGCCCCATCGGTCAACGACCGAGGTCTGCGGATCGTTGCCCATCTTCGCGGTCCCGAGGTTGTGCCATGAGGGGTTGTTGCGGTTGGTGATCCACGCCTTGGTGGCACCTGCGGCCTCGTGGGCCTCGAGACTTCGCTGGAGGTTCCAGTCGACCAGACGATGGGTGTTCTCGGATGTCACGTAGGTGACCTTGGCCGCGGGGAGTCCGTCGGAGTCGGTCATCGACCGGTCGAGCGAGATGAAGTTCGTCTCCTCGGGCAGATCGTCGGGCATGATCATCCACTCGATGAGGTGACCGATGGACGACCTCATTCGCGAGTTAAATTGATCACCCCAGAACGGCTCATCGGCGACACCGTCCTCTCCCATCGTGAAGCGGTTGATCATGCCGAGCGGCCGGCCGGCCGACGGGATGATGTGCCACTTACTGCCGCGCACGAACCCGCGCGAGGTATCGGTCTCGTAGAACTGCATCGACTCGATTGCTTCGCCGGTGGGACCGACCCAGTCCTCGAGATCGTCTTCGTACAGACCGACCGACGTACCGAATGGATGCGTCATGAACCGCTTACCCACCAGGCCCGAACTGTTTGCAAGGCCATCTGGGAATCGGTTGGACTCGCTCATCAGCAGCAGCCGCGGGGTTCCGATTCCGTTGGCGCCGATGAGCACGACCTTGGCTGGCTGGAAGTGTTCTTTGCCGTCCTTGAAGTAGATGGCGCCATTGGCGCGACCGTTGTCGTCGAGAGTGATGTGAGCGACGCGCGCACCAGTCTCAAGTCGGGCGCCGTGCGCCAGAGCATCGGGGATGAGGGCGACGTCGCTCGAGCCCTTGGCACCCTCGGGGCAGCCGAACATGCACACGCCCAGACGCTGGCACTGCTTCTGGTGCCTGTGGTCGCGGGAGGCGATCGAGTTGTAGCCGGGCCACCAGTGCCAGCCCAACTTGTTCATACCCTGTGCCATCACACGTCCGGCCATATTGATGGGCAGTGACGGCAGGGGCGGCACGTAGCCCGCCGGGTAGGCGGGATTCTCTGCCTGGCCGGAGATTCCGAGTTCGTACTCGACCTGCTGGTAGTAGGGAGCGAGCTCCTCGTAACTGAGTGGCCAGTCGTCGGCAACTCCGTCGAGAGTGCGCACGCGAAAGTCGGACGGCTTAGCCCGGCACCAGCAACTGGCGTAGAGCACCGTGCTTCCGCCGACACCGTTGAACATCCCGACGGTTGCGACGCTGTCATCGAGGTTGATCGGGTAATCCTCGGGGCGGTTGCGCACGTTCGGGTTGGGATGCCACGGTCCACCGCCCAGCAACTCGTACTCCGGGCGCAGCCCGGGCATGTCGCTCTGGTCGACCCAGTTCCCTTGTTCGAGGATGACGACGCTGAGGCCCTCCTCGGCAAGATGTTTGGCGGCAATGCCACCTGACGCACCCGCGCCGATGATGAGTACGTCCGGTACATCTTTCGTGCTCATGAGATCCTCCCGACCTGGTGCGTTGGCTACGCAAGCAACGCGAGCTGCTCGATGACGTCATGGATGTCTTCAACGGCGCCGATGTTGGCGTTGTTGAAGAGCGGTGCGTTTCGGTCGGAGTTCACGACCACGATGGTGTGGCTGTTCTGCATTCCCGCTAGGTGGTGCAGCGCACCGGAGATGCCGAAAGCAACGTAGAGACGCGGTTTCACGGTGGAGCCGGTTTGCCCCACCTGATGCGCGGCCGGCAGCCACCCCGCATCGACGATCGGCCGCGAGGCCCCCACCGCGACACCGAGGGCTGCGGCCATCTGTGCGAAGTTCGCTACGCTCTCTTGGCTGCCCGCACCTCGACCGATCGAAAAAATCACGTCGGCGTTGCTGAGGTCGACATCGCCGGACGGCCGCACGAGTTCGATCGAGCGCACTCGTGATGAGGGAATCTCAACCGTGAGCGCGCGCACAACCGGCGAGCCACCGGGCTCTGCCGGTTCCCAGACCGACGGACGCACCAGCGCGATTCCGGGTCTGGAGCCGTCAATGACCACGTGGGCGAGGACCCTTCCGGCATAGATTGACCGCGTCGCCACCAAGTTCTGCGAGTCGTCTCGGTACACGGCGATGGCATCGGTGATGACGCCGAGGTCGAGCACGTGCCCGAGAGCAGCGGCGAAGGCGGAGGAGCGAATGGTGAATCCCGCGATGACCTGGTCGGGCTGGACATCAGCCACGAGTGCGGCGGCGGCAGCGAGAGACTGCTCGTGATCGCGGTCCGATCCTGGCACGGTGACCGTGACAATCTCGGTGACACCTGTGAGCGACGCGTCGGGGACAAGCGCCTGTGGATCCTGAGCAACCAGAGCGAGTATGACTTCGCCGCCGAGACTCACGGCAGCGGTTACGGCCTGGGCCGTGACCGGAGCGAGAACGCCATCGACCACCTCGGCGAGGACTAGGGAGCGAGTCACGATTGGGCCTCCCTCACTAGGTCCATGATTCGCGTGGCGACAGCGGATGGCCCACCCTCGATGAGTTCGAGTGAACGATGGGAGCCGGTGGGGGCTACCTCCATTCGAGCCAGCGTGATTCGCGACGGGGGCAATGCCAACGGCTGTACCACGCTGATGTCTGCTTTCTTCGCGCGCATCTTGTCCTTGAAGCTGCCGTAGCGGGGGGTGTTGGCACCGACCTGAACGGTGACCAGCGCGGGAAGATCAACCTCCACACGTTCGACGAGTCCGGCCTCGAATTCACGCTCGAGTTGAAGGGTCGATCCTGATGCCGACAGCCGTCGACCCACGGGCACACACGCGACGCCCCACATAGCGGCGAGTGCCGGCCCGACCGATTGGGCACCGGTGTCGGAGGCCTGGACTCCAGTGAGCACGAGATCGGGTGCCTCAGACTCAACGCAGGCCAGCAGTGCTGCGGCAATCGAGCGGGTGTCGGCTAACACGACACCCTCGCCCCACACTCGCACCGCACGCTCGGGTCCGAGCGACAGTGCCGACCGAAGGGCTTCCTCAGCAGCGTCCTCGCCGACGCTGACGAGCACTACCTCGCCACCACCGGCTGCCTCCACGAGTGCGAGTGCCTCCTCGACTGCGCACAGGTCGGCCTCGTTGACCAGTGCCGTGGCAAATGCGGGATCGAGGGAGCGGCCATCGGGGGTCAACTCGATGTAGGTCGAGACCTCCAGTGTCTGGGTCACGCAGACCAGGACTTTCACGTACCCTCCTATGCAACATGCGCATATTGATAGCGCATAGTGCAGAAGACTACTCAGCCTCAGGTAGCCGAGTCAACGGGTTCTCATCATTACATCAGTATGTCGTGCTGTCTTGCGCGCAGTCGCACGTCACCTACTGAGCGCATGCAGTCCGGCGATGATCCCGGCTGGGTCTGGGGCCGCCAAGACCTGCTCGATACTCGACCCGAACCCGACGCCCGCGGCGCCGGCCCGCAGGTAGTCGCCGGCGTTGAGGTGATCGACTCCGCCGACGGCCACGAATCGCATGGTCGGGAACGGGCCGCGGATGTGTGTGATCCACTGCGGCCCCACCTGTGACGCCGGGAAAAGCTTGCACACCGTCAGCCCCAAGGAGTGCGCGAGTGTCACGTCGGTCGGGGTCATCACTCCGGGCAGCGGCGTCGCACCGGCTTCTCTGGCAGCCTCGACCACCGCGGCCTCGATGCCTGGGCTGATAATCACCGAGGCCCCGATGGTGGTGGCTCGGCGCGAATCCTCGGCGGTGAGCACGGTGCCTGCACCGAAAGATCGCCCATCCGCGACTCCGGACACTGCCGTCAGCGAGGCCCAGCCCGCTTCACCTTGGACGGGCACCTCGACTAGATCAATGCCGATCTCCCAGCAGCGCAGTGCGAGCTCGCGCGACTTGTCCGGGTCGAAGGCGCGCAAGATCGCGACAGTGCGAAGGTGCATTAGCCGTTCCAGCCCAGTTGCCTCGAGGTAGACCTCGTGGCGGCAAGGAGGCCGGGGACGAAGCCGAGGAGCGCGTCTCGGTCGATCCGGCTGATCGGAGTGGACACGCTCATCGAGCCGGCGACCTCTCCGTCGCCGGAGAAAATGGGCGCGGACACACAGTGGATGCCGGGCTCGTTCTCCTCGTCGTCGAGCGCGTACCCGCGCTCGCGAGTCAACACCAGATCAGCCTCCAGTGCCTTTCGTGTCGTGAGGGTGTGGTCGGTTCGCTTCGTCAACTCGTGCGATGCCAGCAACGTGTCGAACTCCGCCTCGGGTAGGAACGCGAGGATTGCCTTGGATACTGCAGCGCAATGCAGAGTGGCGATCGCTCCGATGCGAGATACGGTGCGTACCGGATGCTGCGACTCGACCTTTTCGATGTAGACGATGTCGCCGTCCTCGAGTGCACCCAAGTGCACGGTCTCACCTGTCGTGGTACTCAGGCCTTCCATTGCGGGTCGAGCGATTGACCTCAGTTCGAGTCCGTCAAGTGCTTGGAAACCCAGGCGGAACATGGCCGCGCCGAGTCGGTAGCGGTGGTCGGGAAGCTCGTGCACGAACCCGTGATTGCGCAAAGTGTGAAGAAAGCGAAGTGCGGTTGAGTGATGGACGCTGAGGAAGTCTGCGATCTCGGCGATACGCCGTGGCTTTTCCCCGACGTAGTCGAGGATCTGCAGGGCGCGGTCCAAGGTCTGACTCATGGTTGTGTCTCCTCCATCGGGTTCGGCCAACTCTGCCCCAGGTCTGCGGCGACTTGGATTAGGTCTGCCCGGTCAATGCCGGGCACGGTGTCGCCGAGCACGCCGACGACCCGGGAGGCGAGTAAGTGCCCGAGTCGCAGTCTCGCACGGGCAGGCCAGCCCCAGACGCTTGCCGCCAGATAACCCGCTGCGAACGCGTCGCCCGCGCCGGTGAGGTCAACCACGTCGACGCGGTGTGCCGGTTCGGTAACCCGGTCATCGGTGGTCATCAGTTCGGCGGCGGCGGGACCCCGCTTGAGTACCAACTCCTGGCTAGGACGCATCCCGATGGCACTCGCCACCACGTTGATGTCGTCGGAGCCGAGCAGAGCACGCGCCTCGTCATCGCCGATGAACACCAGATCGGCTGACCGTGCCAGCGGGATGAGCACCGAGGCCGCATGCTCGGCACTGGACCAGAGCGTGGGCCGATAGTTGATGTCAAAACTCGTCCCTGTGCCGCGTTCGGACATGAGCGTAGCGATGAGTTCGCGATTCTCGGGCGACAGGGCGGGAGTAACCCCGGTGAGATGCAGTCGCGCCGCGTTGTGCGCCGGACCGGTGTCAAGTAGATCGAGTCGGCTCGCCGCACTGCCGGCGCGGTAGTAGCGCATGCGGGACCCGGTAGCACTGACCTCCTTGACCGCTGCACCAGTGGGGCGGTCGGGGTCGCGCTCGGCGACGACGTCGACTCCGGCAGCCGCAAGCGCGTCAGCAACGAATGCGCCGAGTTCGTCAGTTCCGAGCCGCGAGTGCCACTGCGTGCGGCAACCGAGCGTGGCCATACCGGCCGCGACGTTGGACTCGGCCCCGGCGGTGATGAGCCGGTACGAGTCACTGGTGTCTGCCCGCACGAACGTCGCCATCGTCTCGCCCAGAGAGACCAGATCGAGATGGGTTTCCTTCACGTCGTCCTTCTCGCCTTGGGGTGGGTCGGCTTGACCTGCCTTTCGGGTCGACGTTAACCTCTCGTAGTGACATATGCAATCAGTGTGCATATGTAGCAGAATTCTGAGTGAGCAGAGTGAGGAAACCTGTGACCATCGAGCATCGCACCTACGAGATCGTTCCGGGCACCATGGACGCCTGGCTGGTGCTCTTTCACGACAAAATCGTTCCCCTGCATGAGGAGTTCGGCCTGCCCGTTCGCGGTGCGTGGGTTGACCGTGCGAACTCCACGTTCGTGTGGCTGCGAGAGTTCGTCGGGGAGGGCACGCCCGAGGAGCAGGAGGCTCGATACCGCGCCTCAGACCGGCGTGCAGTGGTCATCGGAGACGAGCCCAAGGCCTTCATCGTGAGTATGTCCGTCAGGCGGGTTGACTCAGTCTTCCCGGCCGAGCAGTAGACGTGCGCACCCGTCGCCTCGGAGCCCAACTCGAGGTCTCATCCCTAGGTCTTGGCTGCATGACGATGTCCGGCACCTACGGCACCGACTTCGATGATGCCGAATCGCGAGCCACGCTCCTGCGAGCTGTGGAACTGGGGGTCACCCTCTTTGACACGGCCGATGTCTACGGCCCGTTCGCAAACGAGGCACTGGTGGCACATGCGCTGGCCGCCCACCGCGACCAGATCGTGTACTCGACCAAGTTCGGCATACTGCGCTCATCTGACGGGACGGGCCTCGGTGTCAGCGGGAGCCCCGACTACGTTCGTCGATCCTGTGATCTCTCCCTTCAGCGGTTGGGAACAGACCGCATCGACATCTACTGGCAGCACCGGGTCGACCCAAACACTCCGATCGAGGAGACGGTCGGGGCCATGGCTGAACTGGTCACGGCGGGCAAGGTGCGCTATCTGGGCCTGTCCGAGGTCTCGGCCGCGACCCTGCGCAAAGCTAACGCCGTGTACCCAATCACTGCAGTGCAGAGTGAGTACTCCCTTCAGAGCCGTGACGTCGAAGGCGAGATCCTTCCCGTGTGCCGCGAGCTCGGTGTCGGATTCGTCGCCTACAGTCCACTGGGTCGGGGCCTGCTCACCGGCGCTATCACGGGCGTCGACGACCTAGCCAAAGATGACTGGCGGCGTACATCGCCCCGTTTTCAGGGCGAGGCACTGCAGCACAACCTCACACTGGTTGAGGCATCCCGCGAGATCGCACAGGAATTGGGTTGCACTCTTGCGCAACTCGCTCTTGCCTGGGTTCTCGCGCAGGGCGACGACATCGTTCCTATCCCAGGAACCAAGCAGCGCCGCAATCTCGAGGCCAATAGTGCGGCGGTCTCGCTGCAGTTGACCGATGAGCATCTTGCCCGCCTCAACGACATCGTGCCGCCGGGCTCCGCCGCCGGTGACCGCTACAGCGACATGTCCGCTATCAACATTTGATTCGGGGCCTCATACCGTGGATGCCATGCTTGACGCGCTGCTGCCCGACCTCCTCCGAGCCCGCGCGGCCGAAGACGGCGAGCGCGAGTTCTTCCGTTCGGTTGGTGGCCGGCCGGTCACGTATGCGGAGGCCTATGGCTCTGCCTGCGCTGTAGCCAATGGACTTGTCTCACTGAACGTTTCTCACGGCGAATGCGTCGTCATCATGGCGGGTAATTCCTCCGAATCGATCGCCACGTGGCTGGGCACGAGTCTGGCGGGAGCGGTCGAGGTTGCGATCAACACTGGCTACCGCGGCCACAGCCTTGAGCACGTGCTACAGAACTCGCAGGCCCGCGTGATGTTTATCGAGGAAGCGCTCGTTCCTCGGGTCATCGAGATCCGCGACTCACTCACTCACTTAGAGATCGTCGTTGTCTACCGCGACGATGACGGGCCTGTGACCACGACTGTTCCCGGTACCAGAACTGTTGCTTACCAAGATATTCTGGGCGCGCGCGACCACGCACCAGACCGACCCGTTGCGCCGCACGACATCGCGTCCGTCATTTACACCTCGGGAACCACGGGTCCCGCCAAAGGCGTGATGATGCCGCACGGTCAGGTCCGGTTGTTCTCGCGACTAGGCGTCGAGGGCGCGCGGATGACCGCGGACGACGCGTTCTACTGCTTCATCCCCCTCTTTCATGTTGCCGGAAAGTTCATCGGCATCATGGGTTCGATGATGGTGGCTGGGCGAGTTGTTCTCGACACCCAGTTCGAGGTCGACGAGTTTCTCGCACGGGCACGCGAGAACGACTGCACCATTGCCCTCCTGCATGGTCCTCTCGTCGAGATGCTGCATCAGCAACCGGTGCGGCCTGACGACGCAGAGAATCCCATCACCCGCATCATGGCCTCGCCGTTCCCCGCAGGTATCGCGCTGGAATTCCAAGAGCGGTTCGGCATCCGCGGGATCGAGACGTGGGGCATGACCGAGGTGACTATTCCTATCTGGCAGCCCTTCGACGAGCCTCTGCGCATCGGGTCGTGTGGCCGTTTACGTGGGGAACACTTCGAACTACGAATCGTCGACCCCGACACTGACGAGGAGGTGGCGACAGGTGTCACGGGCGAGATGGTCCTTCGCCCTCGTCGCCCCTTCACGATGATGCAGGGCTATCTGCACATGCCCGAGGTGACTCTCGCTGCGTGGCGCAATTTGTGGTTCCACACGGGCGATCTGGCGTACATCGCCGATGATGGTTACGTCTACTTCGTCGATCGGCTGAAGGAGCGAATCCGGCGCCGCGCGGAGAACATCTCGTCCTACGAGATCGAGTACGCCGCCCTCGCCAGTCCGGGCGTGGTCGAGTGCGCGGCCGTGGGCGTCGCCTCCGAGTTCGATGGGGATGACGACGTGTTGCTGTGCGTGGTCCCCTCGCCGGGCCTCACGCTCGATCCGGAGGCACTCATCGTCGACCTCGCGCGTCGACTGCCGCACTTCATGGTCCCGCGCTACGTGCGCGTGCTCGACCAGTTGCCGAGGACTCCGAACGGTAAGCCGCAAAAGGTCGCCCTGCGCAATGAAGGCGTGACACCCGACACATGGGACCGTCGCGCTGCCGGCGTTTCCCTTCGACAACTCATCACGGGAGCCCAGTCATGAAGTACGTGACGGTCGAGCAAGTCCAGGTCGGGGACCGCGAGGTGTGGACGCGCACCGTCACCGAGGCTGACGTGGTCATGTACGCCGGCATCATCGGCGACCGGGGCCCACTTCACCTCGACGAGCAGTTCGCGGCATCGACGCGATTCGGAGGGCGCATCGCCTACGGGATGCAGTGTGGGGGTTACATCGGCGCGACGCTGGCAAATTTGCTCGGCGTCGGCAGCGCCTATGTGTCACAGACCATGCGATTCCGGGGGCCGGTGCTCATCGGAGACAACATCACCGTCGACTGTGTTGTGACGGGCAAGAACGAGGAGCGGGGCCGAGTGTTCGTCACGACCACGGTCTCGAAGGGTGACGGAAGCGTTGTCCTCGAGGGCGAGGCGGAGCTCGTGATGTTCGTGATCGACGGAATGCCGTGACCGTGGAGTCGTCGGCCTTCGACGAGCTCTTCGAGCGCGTCAGCACCTGGGGCTACTGGGGTCCCGATGATCAGCGCGGGACGCTCCACCACATCTCGCGCGCGACGGTTGTCGCTGCAGCGTCACTCGTGCGCACCGGCCGGGCGGTCAGCCTCGGCCACGACCTCGACCTCGACCCCGGCCCTGACAACGCCCGCCCCGTCGAGCACCGCATGACGGGGTTCGCCAGCGCCGCAGACACCGAGCCGAGCGTCAACACCGATTACGTGGGTACTGACTTCCACGGCAAGTCGGTGACACACGTGGACGCCCTGTGCCACTGCGTGTTCCGCGGGCGCCTGTACAACGGGTACGCGGCCGATGAGCACGTCGGCGAGCGAGGTGCCGATGTGTGCGCTGTCTCCCAGCTGGCGCAGGGTGTCGTGACACGCGGCGTCCTCATCGACGTCCCGCGAGTTCGGAGAGTGCCGTGGCTCGAGCCCGGAACGGCCATCGGAGCGAGTGACCTCGAGTTGGCGCTCAGCGCCCAGGGGCTGGCCCTGCGGCCCGGCGACGCCGTCCTGGTGCGCACCGGAGCCCGAGCCCGAAAGGACTCCCTCGGTGCGTGGGACCCCTCCGACTTCAGCGCCGGCCTCAGCCCGGACAGCATGCTCGTGCTCAGCCGCGGTGCGACCGCCCTGCTCGGCTCGGACGGTGACAGTGACACCCGGCCGAGCCCGGTCGCCGGCATCTCATCGCCCATCCACGCCCTTGCGCTCAACGCGATGGGAATGCCACTCATCGACAACATGCTGCTCGAGGACCTCGCCGTGGCGTGCGCTGACCTCGACCGCTGGGAGTTCCTGTTCACCATGGCCCCCCTGCGCATTCCCGGGGGAACCGGGTCACCGGTTAATCCACTGGCCGTTTTCTAGAGCACTCGAGAGGACATCATGATTGAGGACATCACCGTCGGGACCAGTGGCACGCTGGTCAAGCAGATCGAGCTCCAGGACTGCACGGAGCGCGGCGACTATCGCATCTTCGCCACGCCCAACCTCGTCCTGCTGCTCGAGCTGACAGCCATCGAGGCGCTGGCACCCCACCTGCCGGAGACGCAGTCGAGCGTTGGAACCCGTGTCGACATCGCCCACACCGCGGCCACGCTGCTGGGACAGACAGTGACCTGCACGGCCACCGTCACGGAGGTCGACCGGCGTCGGATCGTGTTTGAGATCACGGCGAACGACGGGATCGATGACATCGTCGCCGGCACTCACGAGCGGTTCATCATCGAGCTCGACAAGTTCGGCACCCGTCTGGCCGAGAAGGCCGCCGCCTTAGGCTCCTAGCGGGCGAGGACGTCGAGCACGGATCGAGCACCGGCCTCGAGGTCGTCGACTACCAGGATGTTCGTGGTTGACCGCAGGTCCGCGGCGCTGTACACCCCGGTGGCGACGCCGATGAAGTCGATCCCTGCGCCCTCGGCGGCCCGCGAGTCCGCGGCGGTGTCACCGATCACCACGGGGGCCAGGCCGTGCTGGGCCGCGTAGCGGGAGGCGGCTCGGGTCAGGTCAACACGGGTGCCGACAGCGTCGCCGAAGAAGCTGGCCGACCAGTTGAAGTGGTCTGGCGAGAGGCCGGCTGATCGCAGCTTGAGCCGAGCCCGTACCTCGCTGTTCCCCGTGAGGATCGCGTTGACGTGGCCCGCGGCGGCGAGTGCCTCGAGCGTCGCCTGAATGCCGGGCAGTTCCACTCGCTCACCCGGCTCCGCGAAGTGCACCTCGGAATGGTCGATGAGATGAGATGACCCTTGGTCGGCCTGGCCGGCATGCCCTCCATTCGCCTCGAGATACTCGGTGACCTGCTGACGGTCAGTCTTGCCATGGCGATACGGGTGCACAATCTCGGGCAGGGGGCCAAGGACCGACTCGGTGGCCGCTACGAACAATCGCTCGTCACTTTCGTCGTTGCTCACCAAGGTTCCGTCGACGTCCCAGAGGATGAGGCGGCGTGTGGGATCCACGCTCACGAACGATGCCTCTCGAGGCCCGACCAGTCGAGCTCGACGCCATGGCCAGGCCGCTCGGGTGCCATGGTGAACCCGTCGACGACGGACATGGGGTGAGCGATGTAGTGGTCGAGTGAGAAGCCGTGTGCCTCCATGAAGGTTCGATTGGGGGCGGCCGCGAGCAGGTGAACGGTGAGGTCGTGGACGCCATGCGAAGTGACAGGAAGATTGTGCGCCTCGGCGACCGCCGCGATCTTGCGGAACACGGTCATGCCGCCGCAGTTGGTGACGTCCGGTTCTGGGTAGGTCAGTCCACCGGCGACGATCAGGTTGCTGAACTCGTACAGCGTGTGCAGGTTCTCGCCGGTGGCGACGGGAGTGCGTCCTTCGCGCACGACGCGCACATGGCCCGCCACGTCATCGGGGATGGTCGGCTCCTCAATCCAGACCAGGTTGAACTCGGCCAACGCCTGCGCGGCGCGCACCGCTTGGTCGACACTCCACTTCATGTTGGCATCGACCATGAGCGGGAAGTCGTCTCCGAGGTGCTCGCGCATTCGGCGAACCCGTTCGACGTCCTCGCGCAAGCTTGCGCGGCCAACCTTCATCTTGATGGCTCGGAAGCCTTCCGCTTGGAATCGGTCCGACTGCTCAAGTAACTGTTCGACCGGAAAGTCGAGATCGATCCCTCCGGCATACACCGGCACCTTCGGGTCGAAGCCACCGAAGTAGCGCCAGAGCGGCTGGTGCACACGCTTGGCCCGCAGGTCCCAGATCGCGATGTCGATTGCCGAGATCGCCGACGTTGCATGACCGCCGCGACCCGAGTAGTGCACGGCCCACCACATGTCCTGCCACATTCGCTCACTCGCGTCGACGTCGGCACCGAGCACTACGGGTGCAAGGTAGTTGTCGATCAGCGTCTTAAACGCTGCCCCGCCCGAGTTCACGGCGTAGGTGTAGCCGACCCCTTCCACGCCGTCGCTATCAACGATTCGGACGGTCACCAACTCGAAGTGCGGAATGCTGCCGTGGGTGCTGTCGCTCAGGACAACCTCGAGTGGTACGAGGAAATAGTCAGAGCGCACCGAGGCGATTGTTGTCATGTACTCATCTCTCCAGATGTGCGCGTGGTGGTGGAACGGTTCAGATCGATCATCGAGGACGGCATCGCGACCCCTGAACTCAAGGCGAGTAAGGCGAGGTCTGCGATGACATGCGGTGAGAGGGGAATGCGCCCGCCTGCCGTCGATTCTCGCGCTAGTTCGGGCTCGCCTGGCGCCAGCGCCGCTGGGACGTCGAGCCCGACGGAACTTGCGTGGATCGAAGCGACGAGCCCACTCATCTCGGTTCGGTAGTCGTCGAGTGACTGGGCTCCGTCTGCCCGGATGGCGATGGCAAGGTGCCCGAGCCTCTGTGCCTCGGAGGGATCGCCGCCCAGCGCGTACACCTTCGTACTCACGTTGGCGCCGGCCAATGCAAGGAGCGCATCGACGGCGAAGGCAAGTCCGAATCCCTTCGGACCGCCTGCGGGCAGGAGCGCTCCGCGAAGGCCTTCGCTCGCTGAGGTCGTGGGCTGCCCGCCCGCGTCGACCGCCCATCCCGTCGGGATGCTCTCACCTGCATGATCGGCGATCAGTAGTCGGCCCTGGCTCGTCGTCGTGGTGGCCATATCGACCTGCGGGCGTTGCGAGGCTGACATCGGCACGGCGATCGCAATGGGGTTAGTGCCCAGCACAGGAGCGCCACCAAACGGAGCGCACATGACCGACTCGGTGTTGCACGCGACGATGCCGAGCATTCCGGCGTCGGCGATACGGTTCGTGTAGAACGAGCACGCACCGAAGTGGTTCGCGTTCTTGGTGATCACAGCGCCAATACCGTGTGTGCGGGCCCGTTCGATCGCCAGATCCGCCGAGTGCACTCCGATGCTCGCGCCTGCACCTGCTCCACCATCGAGCAGAACGAGGGCCCCGAGGTCAGCCTGAACAGTGATCGAATGTCGCCTGGCGATGCCGCCCGCGCGAATGCGTGCGACGTAGGTAGGCAGTCGCATCACACCGTGTGTGTTCACTCCCCGAAGGTCCGCGAAGACCAGGCTCTCGGCCACCCACCCTGCATCGACAGGTTGTAACCCGGCCTCGACCAGCACGGCCCTGCTCCAGTCAAGGACATCGGAAACGGGGACCGTACTCACTGCGCCTCGGGGGTGGGGCGGTAGATGGGGCCGCGGGCGATGACGACGTCGAGGATGCCGTCTTCGAGGTAGGCGTCGGCTTCGTCGGGTAGGGCTGGTTGACGCATGGGTACCGGGCCTGGGTAGCCCAGTTCACGTCGTACGCGGGGGTT
>CALQEM020000078.1:0-13780 GCA_943329595.2 Bifidobacterium breve | reverse complement strand
GGCGCGTTCAACGGTGTGGCCCAGCCGACCAACTACCCGGCTGGCTTCTTCCACATCTTCTCGGGCTCGTACGACTACCCGGCCGCGCACTGCAAGGTCACCCCGGTCTACACCAACAAGGCTCCCGGTGGCGTTGCTTACGCGTGCTCCTTCCGCATCACGGAGGCCGCGTACGTCATCGAGCGGGTGGTCGACTGCCTCGCCGCCGAGCTTCAGATGGACCCGGCCGAGCTTCGACTCAAGAACCTGCTGCGTCCCGAGCAGTTCCCGTACATGTCGCCCACCGGCTGGGAGTACGACTCGGGCGAGTACGAGAAGACCATGCGCGTCGCCATGGAGATCGCTGGCTACGACGAGCTCCGCCGCGAGCAGGCTGAGAAGCGTGCCAAGGGCGAGTACATGGGAATCGGCATCTCGTTCTTCACCGAGGGTGTCGGCGCCGGCCCGCGCAAGACCATGGACATTCTGGGTCTGGGCATGGCCGACGGCATCGAGTTGCGCGTTCACCCCACCGGCAAGGCGGTGCTCCGCCTGTCAGTGCAGTCTCAGGGCCAGGCCCACGAGACCACGTTCGCGCAGATCGTGAGCCATGAGCTGGGCATTCCGCCCGAGGACATCGAGGTGGTGCACGGCGACACCGACAACACCCCGTTTGGCCTCGGCACCTACGGCTCGCGCTCGACTCCTGTGTCAGGCGCGGCGGCTTCGGTCGTGTCGCGCAAGGTTCGCGAGCGTGCTCGCATCGTGGCTGCGGCGGCGCTCGAGTGCGCTCCCGACGACCTCGAGTGGGAGCTCGGCCGCTGGTATGTGAAGGGTGATAGAGAGCGTGGCAAGACGATCCAGGAGATCGCCCTGCTGTCGCACAGCTCACTTGAGCTGCCCGAGGGGGTTGAGGGTCACCTCGACGCCACCGCTGTCTACAACCCGCCGAACCTCACCTACCCCTACGGCTGCTACATCTGCGTCGTCGACGTCGACCCGGGCACCGGACAGGTCAAGGTGCGCCGCTTCATCGCGGTTGACGACTGCGGCGTTCGTATTAACCCGATGGTTGTCGAGGGTCAGGTGCACGGAGGCCTCGCCGACGGCATCGGAATGGCGCTCATGGAGCTCATCGCGTTCGATGAAGATGGCAACTGCCTCGGCGGCTCGTTCATGGACTACCTCCTGCCCACGGCGATGGAGTGCCCTGACTACGAGCTTGGCGAGACGGTCACGCCGTCGCCCCACCACCCCATTGGGGCCAAGGGCGTGGGCGAGTCGGCCACGGTGGGCTCTCCCGCCGCGGTCGTTAACGCGGTCATCGACGCAATCAGCCCGTTCGGAGTGCGTCACGCCGACATGCCGCTCACCCCGGCGAACGTGTGGCGTGCCATTCAGGGCCGGCCGATTCGTACGGACATGGCCGTAGAGTAAAGACATGACGTTGGTGGCACTGCACGAACGGGCCGAGGCGCTTCGTACGCGTCGCGTCCCGTTCGTGCATGCCCGCGTCGTTCTTGCCGAGCGCCCCACGTCGGCCAAGCCAGGCGACGAGGCACTCGTGCTCGCCGATGGCACGATCGACGGATTCGTCGGCGGCCAGTGCGCCGAGTCGACGGTGCGCAGCCAGAGCTTGTCGCTGCTGGCGTCGGGCGACTCAATGCTGTTGCGCATCGCGCCCAACCCTGAGGCCGACCAGCCCGGAAAGACCACGGTTCACAACCCTTGCCTGTCAGGGGGAACCCTCGAGATCTTCCTTGAGCCAGTGCTGCCCACTCCTCTTGTGGGCGTGCTGGGCGACAGTCCCATCGCACAGGCGATGGTTGTCGTGGGTGCTGCGCTCGGATACGAGGTGCGCCTTCTCAACGAGGTTAACCTCGCCTCGGCCGACGCGGTCATCGCCGCCTCGCACGGCAAGGGTGAGGAAGCAGCCCTAGTGGCGGCTGTGCGCGCCGGCGTTCCGTACGTGGGCCTGATCGCGAGCCCCAAGCGCGGTGCAGCGGTAGTGGGCTCGCTTGAACTCTCCGACGCTGAGCGTGCGCTGATTCACACCCCCGCCGGGCTCAACATTGGCGCGCGCACGCCCGCCGAGATTGCTCTCACCGTATTCGCGCAGATCATCGCCGAACGTCCCTCGGCACCGCGCCCTGCGTTGCAGGCCCCGGCTGGCACGGATACCGCGGAGACCACGATGGTGGTGACCGGTATCGACCCCGTGTGCGGCATGACCGTCACCGACTCTCCCGATGCTCTCGCGGCCGAGTTCATGGGAGAGCGCATCCTCTTCTGCTGCCCCGGCTGTCGCCGCGAATTCCTCAAGAGTCCCGAGAAGTACCCGCGGTCGTGAGTCTCGCCGACCTCATCCCTGACACGGCGACGCTCACCGCGAAGCTTGCCGAAGCCGGATACCTTGCTGACCCGGGGCTCTCCACCGCCCTCTTCTGCGCGGTACGCCTTCCGCAGCCACTCCTCCTCGAGGGTGAGGCGGGGGTGGGTAAGACGCAGGCCGCGAAGTCGCTCGCGCAACTTCTCGATACCCCGCTGATTCGACTTCAGTGCTTCGAGGGAATCGACGCCTCCGAAGCCCTCTACGAATGGAACTACCCGCGACAGCTGCTGGGTATCCGGGTGGCTGAGGCGCGGGGCGGTGAGCTGGCCGAGGAGTCGCTCTTCGGGCCCGACTATCTCATCCGTCGTCCGCTGCTTGCCGCGCTCGAGCACCCAGGGCCGCGCCCGGCAGTGCTGCTCATCGACGAGGTCGATCGCGCCGACGAGGAATTCGAGGCTTTTCTCTTCGAACTCCTTGCCGAGTCGTCGGTCACGATTCCGGAGATCGGAACGCTCACCGCCACCTATCCGCCGATCGTGATCCTCACCTCCAACCGCACGCGCGACCTGCACGATGCCCTCAAGCGCCGCTGCCTCTACCACTGGATCGACTACCCCCCGCTAGCGCAGGCCACCGCCATCGTGCGAGCCCGCGTGCCTGAGGCTTCCCACGGGCTTGCCGATCAGGTGGCCACGGCGGTGCAGCGCCTTCGGTCGCTCGACATTCAGAAGCCGCCGGGTGTGGCCGAGGCGATCGACTGGGTGCACGCGGCAGCTCTCATGGGTCTGGCCACGCTCGATGAGGCGGCGGTCGAGCAGACGCTCGGATCGGTGCTGAAGTACCGCGAGGACCACGATGTCGCGCGGGCCGAGGGCCTCGGGTGGGTGGCCAGCGGCGTCCATGGCTGAGCAGGGCAGGCAGGTCAACTGGCGGCTCCAGTTCGCGGGCGCCGAGCCCGACCACGTGCCCGTTCTACGCCTCGACGAACTCGACCTCGCCGCGGTCATCGCAGCCTTTGGGCATCTTCTGCACGCGGCCGGTGTTCCTGTCACCCCCGAGCGCAGCGCTCGCTTCGCCGAGACGGTCGTGCTGTCGCAACCGCAGACCCTGGCCGAATTAGCCCACCTGGGTCGGGTCACCCTGCTCAGCAGTCACGATCAGATCGAGGTCTTCGACCGGGTGTTCGGTCAGGTCTTCCGCGGAATCCTCGACATGGCCGACTTTCGCGGCGACCCCAACGTTCCGCCGCCGCCCTCGATGCTCCCGGCTGAGGAGAAGTCGCCGGGTGAGGGCGAGCGCGAGGGCACGGAGGAGTCGAGACCGTCAGGCTCGAGCGGACTTCCCGGCGACGGCGAGCCCGATGGCGACGACGAGGAGTCGATCCTCGCTGCGGTGAGCGTCGAAGAGCGGCTCGGCAGCAAGAACTTCGCCGACTGCTCTGCCGACGAACTGGCCCTGCTCAACGCGCTCGTGGAACGGTTGCCCCTCGTGCCGCCGATGCGAGCTGGCCGCCGTCAGCGACGACACCAGCGAGGCACCACTCTCGATGTGCGTGCAACCCTGCGCGAGTCGCACCGCACCGCGGGCGATCCGGTGAAGCGCATCCATCGGCGGGCCACGCCGCGACCGCGACGGGTGGTACTCATCGCCGACGTGAGCGGGTCGATGGAGCCGTACGCGCGCGTGTACCTGCACCTGATGCGAGGTGCGGTGCGGGCCCTCAATTCTGAGGCCTTCGTGTTCGCCACACGCCTGACCCGGCTGACCCGTCAGTTGCGCATCACGCATCCCGACGTCGCCTATCGCAAGGCTGCCGAGGCGGCGCCCGACTGGTCGGGAGGCACTCGCATCGGACAGGCCCTCAAGACCTTCATCGATGAGCACGGACGGCGCGGGCTGGCCCGTGGGTCGGTAATCGTCATCGTGTCCGACGGGTGGGAGATCGAAGATCCAGAACTCGTGGCTCGCGCCATGGAGCAACTGTCGAGGCTGGCCTTTCACATCGTGTGGGTCAACCCACGCAAGGTGGCCACCGGCTACCAGCCCACGGTGGGCGGGATGGCCGCGGCGATGCCCTTCATCGACACCTTCGTGAGCGGCCACTCCCTGCGTGCACTCGAAGAGGTGATGCAGGCGGTCAGGTCAGCTGCCGATGATGGCCGGCGAAGGCCGCCGATGTCGCGTCCTGTGCTGCTGACTTCTCCTGCTCTCGAGGACGCCTACGCCCAGAAGAGTCAGGTGCTTGCCGGCAAGGGCGGGCTGGGCCTCTAGGGTCGTGAGCATGACATCGGACCACATCCCCCAGCGGCTTCGCACCGTGGACGAGCATCAGGCGTTCCTGCTCGGAGGCATCGTGCCGCTTGAGGCGATCGAGGTGCCACTGCTCGAGTCGGTGGGCCAGGTGCTGGCCCGCGACGTGGTGGCACCGTGGCCGCTGCCCCCCTTCGACAATAGCTCGATGGATGGCTATGCCGTGATCGCCGCCGATGTGGCCGCCGCCTCGGCAGACACGCCTGTGATTCTTGAGGTCAGAGGCGACCTCGCTGCCGGCGGAGCGAGCGCCAGTGAGGTGGTGCCCGGAACTGCTCTGCGCATCATGACCGGGGCGCCGATGCCCGCGGGTGCCGACGCTGTGATTCCGGTTGAGGCCACCGATGCGGGGGTCGGAGCCGTGACCATCTCAGCGCCGGTGAGCGTGGGGGCGTGCATCCGTCGGGCAGGCGAGGACATCGCGGTCGGAGCGGTCGTGCTCACCGCCGGAACGCAACTCACCGAAAGGTCGCTGCCGCTACTCGCGGCGGTGGGCAATGCCACGGCGCCGGTGTATCGCCGTCCTCGCGTGGTGGTGATCTCCACCGGCGATGAGCTCGTCGAGCCGGGCACTCCGCTCACGCACGGCCTGATCAGCGACAGCAACGGTGTCATGCTGGTGGCCTGCGCACGCGCAGCTGGGGCCGAGGCCGAGCGCGCACCGCTGGTGCGTGATGAGGGCGTCGAATTCCGAGTTGCTCTCGCCGCGGCCGCGGCAATCGCCGACATTATTGTTACCAGCGGCGGAGTCAGCATGGGGGCGTACGACACCGTGAAGGAGGTCCTGCGCGAGAGTGGCACAGTCGACTTCGCGAAGGTGGCAATGCACCCGGGCATGCCGCAGGGAGGCGGCAGGGTTGGCGAAATCCCCATCGTCACGCTGCCCGGAAATCCGGTGAGCTCGTTCATCTCATTCGAGCTCTTCGTGCGGCCGATGATTCGCCTCATGATGGGTCACCCCGACATCGTGCGGACTACCGAGCCCGCGGTGTGCGCCGAGTCACTGAGTTCAAGTGCCAACAAGCGGCAGTACGCGCGGGCTCTTCTCACCGTTGAGGTCGACGGACGTCGCACGGTGAGACCTGTGGGCGGACAGGGGTCGCACATGATGGGCGGCCTGGCGCAGTCGGACTGTCTCATCGTGATTCCGGTGGGCGTCGATCGGATCGAGGCAGGGCAGGTGGTTGACGTGATCGACCTGATGCGGGAGGCGCCATGACCAGCGAGGGCTTCACGCACCTCAATGCGCAGGGCGCGGCGCGCATGGTGAACGTTGCCGACAAGGAGATCACCACGCGCACGGCCACGGCGTCGGGCCATGTGCGCGTGTCAGCCGAGGTTGTGGGGCTCCTCCGCGGAGCGGGCGTGCCGAAGGGCGATGCCCTCGCGGTCGCGCGCATCGCCGGAATTCAGGCGGCAAAGCGAACTCCTGACCTGATTCCGCTCTGCCACCCCATCGCGATTCACGGCGTCGATATCGAACTCACCGTGCTCGACGACCGGGTCAACATCGTTGCGACCGTTACCACGGCCGATCGCACGGGAGTCGAGATGGAGGCGCTCACCGTGGTGTCAGTGGCCGCTCTTGCTCTCATTGACATGGTCAAGGCGGTCGACCCTGCCGCTGTCATCTGCGACGTGCTGGTGCTCGAGAAGACCGGTGGCAAGACCGGCCTCTGGACTCGGCCGGCAGACCTCTGACGTGGCCCCATTCCGTGCGTTAGTGGTCACCGTGTCGACGCGTGCCGCAGCGGGTGTGTGGGACGACCGATCGGGGCCCATCGTGCGCGATGGTTTGGCGGCCCTCGGGCTCGATGTTGAGGGTCCGGTCGTGGTGGCCGATGGCGATGCTGTTGAGGTGGCATTGCGCGCGGGAGTGGGCGCTGGGTTCCATGCCATCGTGACCACGGGTGGCACAGGACTCACGCCGACCGATCTCACCCCGGAGATGACAGCGCGCGTGGTCGAGCGCACTATTCCGGGAATCGCTGAAGCCTTGCGCGCGGGAGGTGTGGCGGCCGGGGTTCCGACCGCGATCCTCTCCCGTGGCATTGCAGGAACTGCCGGGCAGACCTTGATCGTGAACCTGCCGGGTTCGCCAGGCGGTGTGCGCGACGGTCTCGCGACGTTGGGGCCGATCCTCCTCCACGCCCTCGAACAAATCCCCGGCTCCGACCACACCCGCTCACCCTGACTCGCTGATCCATACGAAAGCGTCACTCCGCCCTCTTTGCCAGACTGTGTGTGAGTCAGTATGACGACGTGTCTGGAGGTGGCGTGTGACAGTGTCGGTGGGTTATTCCGCTGAGGAGATCAGTGATTTCGTGCGTGCCTACGAGTCCCAGCCTTATGGGACGAAGCTGTCGTGGCTGGCGGATCAGGGTGTCTCACATGGGCGGTTGCGTCGGTGGACCGAGGCGGTGCACTTCGGTGATGTGTTGCGGGGGATGGTGCCGCGCGATGATGTTCACGTGAGCGAGTCCCAGGGGATCCGGCGGTTGCAGTCCAAGGCGGTGGCTGCTGAGCGGGCCGCGCATGCGGCCCAACTGGCGGCGTTGCAGGCGCGCGTCAACGAACTCGAGGCGGTCAATGATGCGCTGGGAAAAGCTATCGGGCTCTTGCATCAGATGAGCGAGCAAGAGCCCGACGGGAATCAGGGACCGGGCGAGCCGTCGGCTTCCTGACCGCTGAGGCCGAGCTGGTGGCCACGCTGACTGCGGCGACCGGGTCGCAGCGGCGGGCGCTGGAAATCGCCGGGGTGTCGCGGTC
This sequence comes from Bifidobacterium breve, assembly GCA_943329595.2. Classification (GTDB taxonomy): domain Bacteria; phylum Actinomycetota; class Actinomycetes; order S36-B12; family CAIYMF01; genus CAIYMF01. Next base: position 6,390 of record CALQEM020000078.1, on the reverse strand, counting down.
GACGTGGCACTACCGGGGCAAGCCGCGGCCCTCTGTCGCCGACCCGGTGCACCAGCGTGACCGGCGCTGCCCGACGGCGATACCGGACGCTGACCGGCACGTCATCGCCGAGCGGGTCCTCGCCGGCTGGGAGCAGGGCAACTCGGTGGACCACGCGTTCGCCTCGGCGTGGGACGACGGGCTGATGCTGGGCTCGCGCAGGTCATGGTGGCGCATCGCCGCGGCCATAGAGTGCCAGGCCTCGCGCCCGGTGATCCCGACCCGGAAGGCTGGTGCCAGCCGCGTCCCCCGACAAGCGCCCGTGCTGGTGGCGACAGCACCGATGGACGTGTGGAGCTGGGACATTACCGACCTGCGCAGCCCGTGGTGGGGAATCTGGTTCAAGGCCTACTCCGTTATGGACATCTTCTCCCGCAAGGTCGTCGGCTGGCGCGTTGAGCAGCGCGAGTCCGACGCCATGGCCGTGGAGATGTTCGAGCGTGCGTTTGGCGAGTACGGGATCCCCACCGGGGTGCACTCGGACTCAGGTCCCGCGATGCGCTCCAACGCCCTAGCCGAGCTGCTCGCCAGCTTCGAAATCGCCCAAACGTTCAACCGGCCACGGGTGTCCAACGACAACCCGTTCTCCGAGGCCGAGTTCCGCACCATGAAGTACCGCCCCAGCTATCCCGGGGTCTTCGAGGACATCGAGTCAGCACGAGCCTGGGTCGCGCACTACGTCGACTGGTACAACGCCCAACACCACCACTCCGGCCTCGCCCTGTTCAGCCCCGACCAGGTCCACCACGGAACCTGGGCCAGCGCCTGGCAGCAGCGCGACACCACCCTGCAGGCCTACTACGACGCCCATCCTGAACGGTTCCGCAGCAAGCCCACCACACCCAAGCCAGCCAGCATTGCTGGCATCAACCTGCCCAACGCAACCGAACAATCGCCAGCCGACCGACTCCACGCAGCTTGACAGTCACCGCCGCCCCCGTGGGTGTGACGCTTTCGTATGGATTAGCGGGCTTGGGGGGGCGCGTTACCCACTACGCCAAGCCCACGATCCGGCCGTCGATGACGTCGATCTTCTCCGACGACGGGTGAGCGGGCAGCCCGGGCATCGTCATGATGTCTCCGCACACCATCACCACGAACTCAGCCCCGGCTGACAGTCGTACCTCACGAATGGTGAGCGTGTGCCCGCTGGGTGCTCCCCGCAGCGACGCGTCAGTGGAGAAGGACGACTGTGTCTTGGCCACACAGACCGGGAAGTGCCCGTACCCACCGGCCTCGAGCTCGGCGATGCGAGCCCGCACTGCCAGCGACGCGTCGACACCCACGGCGCCGTACACCCGGGTGGCGATCGCGGTGACCTTCTCCCACAGGTTCATCTCGTCCTCGTAGACGAACTGCATCTGGCTCGGCTCGTCGGCCAGCCGGACCACGATCTCCGCCAGGGCTTTGGCGCCCACGCCCCCGTCGGCCCAGTGCGAGGCAACGATGACCTCGACGCTCTCAGCGCGCACCAGATCCTCCAGCAGCGCAAGCTCAGCCTCGGTGTCTGCCCCGAAGCGGTTGATGCTCACCACGCACGGGATGCTGTACACCTCGGTGACATTTCGAATGTGGCGCTGGAGGTTCTCGAATCCGTCGCGTACCGCGTCGAGATTCTCAGTGCCGAGGTCGGCGAGCGCAACTCCACCGTGGTACTTCAGCGCACGCAGTGTGGCCACGATCACCGCGGCTGAAGGACGCAGCCCCGACTTGCGGCACTTGATGTCGACAAACTTCTCGGCCCCGAGATCAGCGCCGAAGCCGGCCTCGGTGACCACGTAGTCGGCCATCCGCATTGCAGCAGCGGTGGCCAGCACGGAGTTGCATCCGTGCGCGATGTTCGCGAACGGGCCGCCGTGAACGAACGCCGGCGTACCTTCGAGCGTCTGCACGAGGTTGGGGGCAAACGCGTCGCGCAGCAGCGCGGTCATCGCGCCATCGGCGACCAGATCGCGTGCGGTGACCGCCTTCTTCTTGCGGGTGTAGCCCACCACGATGTTGCCAAGTCGACGCTTGAGGTCGTTGAGCGACGTGGCCAGACAGAAGATCGCCATCACCTCGCTGGCAACCACGATGTCGAAGCCGTCCTCGCGCGGGTAGCCGTTTGCTGGGCCCCCGAGCGAGACCACGATGTCGCGCAGGGCGCGGTCGTTCATGTCGACGACGCGCTTCCATGCAATGCGGCGCACGTCGATTCCGAGTTCGTTTCCGTGGTGAATGTGGTTGTCGAGCAGCGCAGCCAGCAGGTTGTTTGCCAGCGCGATTGCCGAGAAGTCGCCGGTGAAGTGAAGGTTGATGTCCTCCATCGGCACCACCTGTGCGTAGCCGCCCCCGGCCGCACCGCCCTTGACGCCGAACACAGGCCCAAGCGATGGCTCACGCAGGCAGATGACCGCATCCTTGCCAATGAGGCGAAGACCGTCGCCGAGACCCACCGTGGTCGTTGTCTTGCCCTCACCTGCCGGCGTGGGGCTGATGGCGGTGACGAGGATCAGCTTGCTGTCAGGCTTGTCCGGCAGCTTCTCGAGGTAGTCGAGCGTGATCTTGGCCTTGTGCCGTCCGTACGGGTGCACCGACTCGGTGGGGATGCCGAGCATCGCGGCAATGTCGGTGATGGGCCGCATCTGTGCCGCCTGCGCGATCTCGATGTCCGACAGCATGTGGCTTACCCCTTGGACTCGCGAGTGGCTTGCACGAGGGCTGGCAACACCGAGTGTAGGTCGCCAATGACCGCGTAGTGCGCGTATCCCATGATGGGCGCGTCCTTGTCGGTGTTGATGGCGATGATCGTCTTGGCGTTCCGACACCCCGCAATGTGCTGAGTGGCGCCACTGATTCCGCACGCGATGTAGAGGTCGGGTGCGACCTTGGTGCCGGTCTGGCCGACCTGCTCGCTGTGAGGTCGCCAGCCCGCGCTGGTGACAACGCGTGAGCAGCCGATAGCCGCGCCCAGCAGGGCGGCGAGGTCTTCGAGCACCTCGAATCCCTCTGGGCCACCCACGCCGCGACCGCCCGACACAATCACGCGCGCGTCGGCCAGCCCGATGCCTCCGCCAGCATCGCCGGTGCGATCAATGACACGCACGGCGATGTCGGACGCAGCAAGCGCCGGCGCGAACTCGCGCACCGTGCCGGCAGCTGGGGCCTCGACCGCGGGGATCGCGTGTGGGGCGAGTGTGGCCAGCAGCAGGGGCGAGTGCACCAGCGCGGTCTCGAGCAGGTTGCCACCCCAGCGGTTGCGTACGACCTGGTGCGAGCCGGCATCGTCGAGAGTGAGCGACACGCAGTCGGCCGCCATCGGCAGGTCGCGAATCGCCGCCACGTGGGCCAGCACCTCGTTGCCGCGAGGACTACCGGTGGCGATGACCGCGCGGGGTGACAGCTCGTCGATCAACTGCAGTGCGGCGCGCGCCGATGCCAGGGGCGCGTAGTCGGTCAGCGCCTCGTGCTGGGCCACGTGAACGGCGGCCGCGCCGTGTGCGGCCAATTGAGGTGCGGCGTCGGCGTCGGCGGCGCCTACGAGCAGCACGTGGACTTCGGGGTCGAGCGATCGTGCGGCTGTGACGGCCTGGAGGCTCAGTGGGTCGAGAATTCCGAGGTCGTGGTCGGCGACAACGAGGATCACTCAGATCACCCCGATCTGCTTGAAGATGTCGATGAGGGCCGGAACGGCGTCTGCGCCGGTTCCGAGCACCGTGGCCGAGCGTTCCTCGAGTGCGGGGAGCTCGACCCGAACCTTCTGAAGCCGAGGCTGAGGCCGATCGCCCACCACGGTGTCGATCGGCTTCTTGCGCGCCTTGATGCGACCCGGCACCGACGGGTAGCGCGGGATGTTGAGGCCGTCCTTCACGGTGATGACCGCGGGAAGTGCCACCTCGTACACCTCGCGATGCGACCCAACAGCGCGCTCGCAGCGTGCGACGCCATCGGCAATGGTGAGCCCCTTCACGTTGGTGACCACCGGCCAGCCGAGTGCGTGTGCCATGCGGATTCCAACCTGGTAGTCGGCGGTGTCGGCGGCCTCGGTGCCGAGCAGTACGAGGTCGAACGCGCCGCCGTCGTCTCCGACCCCCGCTCGAATCCGATCAGCGAGGGCGGCAGCGGTTGCCTGCGGGTCCCACTCGGAACCGTCGGTCTCGACGATCACGCCCCGATCGATGCCGATGGCGAGAAGGTCGCGGATCTGCTCGGCCGACTCGGGCACTCCGAGGGAGATCACGGTGGACGACCCGCCGTTGGCCTCGACGAGTTGCACCGCTGCCTCAGCCGCCACCTCTTCGTGGGGCGACAGCGTGAAGCCGAGGAAGCTGCTCTCGGTGTCGATGTCGGTGCTGTCGGCGTTGAGCACCCAGCGCCCGCCGCTCAGCGGCACACGCTTCACGCACACCGCGACGTTCATGCCATGATCCGCTCGTTGGCGGGGTCGAGAAGCCCGACATTGCCGGTGGCTGCCACGGTGACGGGGTACTGCTCGCCGAGGTACTCGACCCTCAGTGACGTGCCGACGACCGCATGCTCGGGCGGGAGGTAGGCCATCAGCACGTGCTTGCCGATGCTGGGTGCCGATCCGGCGCTGGTCGCGTACGAGCGGCGGCCGCGCGCGTCGGTGATGGTGCTGCCCTGGGTGGTGAGGATGGGCTCGCGGCCGAGCATGTAGCGCTTGTCGCCCGTGCTCGAGGTGTGGTCGTCGACGGTGAGCGAGCACAGAATCGTGACGGGCTCCTCGTCGCGGTGGCGAAGGTGGGCGGCCTTGCCGATGAAGTCGGCGTCCTTCACCTTCTTGGTGCTCATGCCCGCCTCGACCACGTTGTACTCGGTCTCGAGCTCAGCGCCGTGGGCTCGGTATGACTTCTCGAGGCGACCGGTGGTGCCATACACGCCAATTCCGACCGGGATCAGGCCGTGCGACTGGCCCGGCTCCCAGATCATGTCCCAGAGCCGCGCACCCTGCTCCATAGGCACGTACAGCTCCCAGCCCAGGTCGCCGACGTACGAGATGCGCGAGGCCAGCACGCGCAGGGGCCCCATCTCGACCATGCGGCAGGTGCCGAACCCGAAGCCCTCGTGGCTCATGTCGGCCTTGGTCAGCGACTGCACGATGTCGCGGGCGCGCGGGCCCCAGATTCCCAACGTGGTCATGGTTGACGTCTGGTCGACAACCTGCGCGGTGCCGTCGGCGGGGCACTGGTCGCGGAACCACTTGAGGTCGGCCATGCCGTGGACGCCGCCGGAGACCACGCGGAAGTGCTCGTCACCGTGCCGCATGATGGTGAGGTCGCTCTTGAACCCACCGTTCGGGCTGAGCACCGGCGTGTACACAACCTTGCCGACGGCAACGTCCATCTGGCGCATCGCCGTGCGCTGGACAACATCGAGGGCAGCGGGCCCCACCACGTCAAAGATCGCGAAGGCGGTGAGGTCGACGAGACCCGCGGTCTCGCGCATCTGCAGGTGCTCGGCGTTAATGATGGGCGACCACCAGCGCGCCTCCCACTCGGCGGTGCGCGGCATTACGGCGTCACCGAATTTCTCGACGAGACCGGCGTTGCTCTCGTACCAGAAGGGTCGCTCCCAGCCGACCGTCTCGAAGAACTCGGCGCCGAGGGCCTTCTCGCGCTCGTAGTAGGGCGAGAGCCGCACGTTGCGGTTGCTGCTCCACTGCTCGGCGGGATGCACAATGCCGTAGGTCTTGTTGAAACCCTCGCTGGTGCGCGCGGTGATGTGCGCGCGCGTCTTGTGGTGGTCGTGGAACCGCGCGATGTCACTCGAGTGCAGGTCGATCTCGCTTTCGCCGTTGACAATCCACTCGGCCACCGACTTACCGGTTCCGGGTCCCTCCTTGATCCACACCGCGGCCACCGACCACAGGCCCCGCACCTCAGGAGTCTCGCCGAGAATGGGCATGCCGTCGGGGGTCAGCGATAAAATTCCGTTGATCGCATACTTCTCACCCACCGACTCATCGCCGACAATCTCGGGCATCAGTTCGAGCGCGTGCTCGTCCTGCAGGTCGAAGTCGACCTGCGTGAACGGGAACTCGGTGGGGCTCAGGGCAGCCTGTGCATTGGTGGGAATCTCGTCGACCTCGTGCAGGATCGGCCGGTGCGCGTACGAGCCCACCTCAAGACCACTGCCGTGCTGGCGCTCGTACATGTTGGTGTCCATGTCGCGCACGATGGGCCATTCGATATCGCCCTTGGCGTTCGCGAAGCGCGGCACCGGACCGATGTCCTTCATCTGATGCACGGCGGGTGTGAGCGGAATGTGGGCCCCGGCCATGCGGGCAAGCTTGGGGCTCCAGCAGCCGCAGGCGATGACCACGAGGTTGGTCTCGATGCGTCCCTTGTCGGT
>CALQEM020000077.1:0-13825 GCA_943329595.2 Bifidobacterium breve | reverse complement strand
GGTGGCGATCGTGCGGGTCCAGTACCAAGACCGGCTGACCATCCATCGGCTCTCCCTGCAGGGGGAACAGTCCCACGAGGTCGTCGCCTCGGAGCAGGCATGCCTCTACCCGCTGGCGCTGTCGGTTGACTCGCTGCTCTACGCGAGGGGCGACCTGCTGACGGCGCCGGACTTCTGGGTGCGCGACCTCGCGTCAGGCGCTGACCACAGGGTCTCCGACACCGCTGCCCACAACGTGGGGGTGCAGTGCGCCGTCGACGTGGAGCGGTTCTGGGCCCGCGCGGGCGACGGGCCGGAGGTGCAGGCCAAGCTGATGCGCCCTCGTGGCGCGACAGGCCCGCTGCCGACGTACCTGATCATCCACGGTGGCCCGTACTGCGCCTACGGCGAGGCGTTCGTCACCGACGCCCAGTTGCTGTGCGAGGCGGGCTTCGCCGTGCTGCTCGTGAACCCGCGAGGGTCACGCGGGTACGGCAACGACTTCACGGCCGCGATCAGGGGCGACTGGGGAACCGCCGACTTCGACGACCTGATGGCGGCCGTCGACCACGCCATCGAGTTGGGCTGGGCCGACCCCGACCGGCTCGCCGTGGGAGGACTGTCGTACGGCGGCTACATGGCGGCGTGGGTCATTGGCCACACCCACCGGTTCAAGGCCGCCGTCTTCGAGAATGGCGTCTCTAACTTCTGGAGCATCTACGGAACGAGTGACGCCGGGCTGACCTTCATTGCCGAGTCGTTAGGGGTGAGTCCGCACGAGGATCTCGACACCTATGTGCGCTGCTCGCCGATCACGACCGCGCACACCGCGGTCACGCCGACGCTGGTGATCGTCGGCGACCAGGACCACCGCTGCCCTCCCGAGCAGGGCCGCCAGTTGTACTCGGTGCTCAGGCGCGCGGGGTGCGTGGCGGAGATGCTCGTCCTCCCCGGCGCGTCGCACGTTGGCTCAGTGGCCGGATCGGTCGCAGTGCGGCGTGCCCAGAACGAGGCCCTTCTCGAGTGGCTGGAGCGTCATGTCTGAACGACTCGTCATCTCCGGGGGCGACGTCTTCGACGGCACCAACAACGTGGCTGGCCAGTCCCTGCACGAGCTGACCCCGTAGTTCGTCTGCCTCGGTCGACCGACCGCCCTTGCCGCTACGTAGTCACTTTCATAGACTAATTCAATGATTTCAGGTTCGAACGCTCGCTATGTCATTGCCGCGATCCCGGGCGACGGCATTGGCGTTGAGACCGTTGCCGCTGCTCGCCGCGTTCTTGACGTCGTTTCAACGGAGTCCGGATTCACTCTGGAGTGGCAGGAGTACCCCTGGGGGTGCGAGCACTACCTCGCGACCGGCGCCATGATGGATGAGAACGGCATCGAACTTCTCGCGATGAGCGACGCCATCCTGCTCGGAGCAGTGGGGCGTCCTGATGTGCCCGACCACATCTCACTCTGGGGTCTGCTCATTCCGATCCGTCGCAGTTTCGACCAGTACGTCTCGCTGCGACCTGCGCGACTTCTGCCGGGTATCGAGAGCCCCCTTGCACCATCGCGTGCCGCAATCGATGTCGTCATCGTGCGCGAGAACACTGAGGGCGAGTACTCCGAAATCGGGGGGCGCATTTTCCGGGGCCAGCCGCACGAGCAGGCAGTGCAGGAAGCGGTGTTCACACGCGTGGGCATTGAGCGGATCGCCCGATACGCATTCGACCTCGCGCGCACACGGTCAGGGCGCGTCGCCTCGGCGACGAAGTCGAACGGAATCGTGCACACGATGCCGTTCTGGGACGAGGTGGTGGCCGAGGTCGGGGCCGACTACCCCGACGTTGAACTCACTCGCTATCACGTTGACGCGCTCGCGGCGCTGCTGGTGCTCGACCCCGCGCGATTCGATGTGGTGCTCGGCTCGAATCTCTTTGGCGACATTCTCTCCGATCTCACCGCAGCGCTGGCGGGAAGCATCGGTATCGCACCGTGCGGCAACCTCGATCCCACGAGGCGCCACCCCTCAATGTTCGAACCCATTCACGGCTCGGCTCCCGACATCGTCGGCCAAGGAATCGCCAATCCGCTGGGGCAGATTTGGAGCGCTGCCTTAATGCTCGAACATCTGGGTGAGGTCTCGGCTGCAATGGGTCTCGTTCAGGCGATTGAGTCGGTGATCGCTGCCGGGATCAAGACCCCCGACCTCGGGGGCGACCACGGGACCGAATCTGTCACGGATGCCGTCATCGCTGCGTATCTGGCTCAGGGCTCGGCGCCGTGAGCCGCTCCTTCGAAGGCTTTAGCGACACGCTGATCGAAGTCGACGGCCTCAGCATCCACACCCGCACGGCGGGTTCGGGACCCCCACTGCTGCTGTTGCATGGATATCCCGAATCGTCGCTCATGTGGCGAGACGTAGCACCCGCACTTGCCTCTGACTTCACTGTCGTCGTCACTGACCTGCGTGGATACGGAACAAGTAGTGCGCCCGTTGACGACAGCGATCACCTCACATACAGCAAGCGCGCCATGGCTGCTGATCAGGTGAACGTCATGGAGTCGCTGGGTTACGACACCTTCTGCGTGGCAGGTCACGATCGCGGCGGGCGCGTTGCTCACCGTATGGTCCTCGACCATCCCGCACGAATCGAGCGCCTTGCGGTCATCGACATCGTTCCTACGCTGCACATGTTTGAGCATGTCGATCGCGCCATGGCCGACACATATTTCCACTGGTTCTTCCTCACTCAGTCAGGTGACCTTCCGGAACGCCTCATCAACGCTGACCCCGACGCGTGGATCGCAAGTCGCTTTCATGGCCGTCACGTCGAAGTACTCGGCATTGAGCCCGACGTCATCGCCGCATACGCTGCGAGTTTCCACGACCCGGCCCGCGTCGCCGCGACCTGTGCCGACTACCGAGCGGCAGCCACTATCGATCTGGTGCACGATCGTGCTGACCGAGCAGCAGGAACTCGCATCAACGCTCCGCTACTGACGATGTGGGGAGACGCCAGTTACGTGGGCCGCACCTTCGATGTGGTGCGCGTATGGGAGGACTTCGCAGAGTCGGTTGTCGGAAGTGCTGCGCCGAGTGACCACTACGTTCCGGAGGAAGCACCAGGCTTCACTGCCAACGCGCTGCGCGACTTCTTCTCGTCAGGAGCAGGTGAGTGAGGGCAACGCGAGAATCGCTGATCGACAGTCTGAAGCTACTGGTTGAGATCGAGACTCCGAGCGGTGATCTACCGTCGTTGGAACGCGGCTTTGAGGCGCTGGCCGACCTCGTGCTGACGTACACGGGGCGCGAGGCCATCATCGATCGAGTCGACGGAGTGCCGTACCTCTATCTCGCACCCACGGCCTCGCCTTCGGTGCTGATCATTGGCCACCTCGACACGGTGTGGCCCGTCGGCACCCTGAGCACGATTCCCTTTGAAGTTCGCGGCGATGTCGTCACGGGCCCCGGAGTCTTCGACATGAAGGCCGGACTGGTCATCGCCCTTGCGGCACTGGCCGACTGCGCAGTGTCAGACCACGCCGGGCTACTGGTCACCGGTGACGAGGAAGTCGGTTCACCCACGGGACGCGGGCTCATCGAGAAGTACGCCCCACTGGCCGTCGCAGTTCTGATCCCCGAGCCAGCCGCGCCCGGTGGTGGAATCAAGAGTGCGCGCAAAGGCGTGGGCCTCTATCAGTTCACCATTCAAGGAGTTGAAGCTCACGCGGGGCTTGAGCCCGAGCGCGGCGCGAATACGACGGTCGAGATGGCGGCCCTCATTTCGGACCTGGTGAAACTCCAGGATGTGTCCGTCGGAACCACCGTGACTCCCACCAAAGCCACATCGGGAGTCACCGCGAACACCGTGCCGGCCGAAGCGATCCTGCACACTGACGTTCGCGCGTGGACAGCACCCGAACTCACTCGAATTGACGAGGCGGTACGCGGTCGGCAACCACATGTCAGCGGTGTCACCGTGACACTGTCGGGCGGCATCAACCGATTACCGCTAGAGGAACGGCTGACCGCTGACCTGGTGAGGCTTGCTCGTGAAGTTGCCCTTGATGTGGGTATGGGTCACGTCGATACGGCCGCTGTTGGTGGCGCCTCTGACGGCAACTTTTGCGCGTCGGCGGGTGTACCGACCCTCGATGGGGTCGGCGCGTGCGGCGGCGGAGCCCACGCTCGCGACGAGTGGGTCGACCTCACGAGTGTGCACGCACGTGCAACGTGGCTTGCTCGCATCATCGAGCGTGTGGTGCAGCAGTTCTCGCCGACGGTATAGCCACCTGACGACTCCTAGCGCCTCGTTCAGCGGGTGCGCCGATCGGCGCCAAGCTTCTCAATCGCGTCGAGAATCGCTTCGAGCCCGATGTCGAATATCCGAGGGTCATCCAACGGAAGCAGAGAGTTCGCAACAGAGACGAGGTGCGGAAACTCGTCGGGCGCGAGGGCCTGCGCCCCAAACTGCATTTGCATCCGATCCTTCGCCCGAAGTTCGGGTTCGAGGCAGGTCACCGCTGCCTCGAAACTCGACATCGAACGCATGTAGTTGCCAAGAAGGCGGGTGTAGACCACTGCCTCGTCAGGAGTAAGACCTGCCCGGTCGAGTGCATCGAGCGTCAACTCCAAGTTCGTGAACTCGATCGGACGGTGCGTTGATCGAACCGACATCTGCTGAGCAAACTGCGCGTACCGCAGGTAATGCGCTCGAATGTGCCCAGCGAGCAGACGCACATCCTGCCGCCAGTCTCCGGTCGGCTCGATTGCATCGCCGTACGAGCGATTACGCAGCGTGTCGAGCATCTCCAGCAGAAACTCGTCCTTGTCACGAAAGTGTCGGTAGATCGACGTCGCGTGCGCCCCGAGTTCGTCACCCAGGGCTTGGAAGGTCAGCCCGTCAAGTCCGTCGCGCTCGGCGATAACGAGGGCGGCATCGATGATGACCGCCTTGTTCAGGCTGTCGCGCGGCTTGCGTGGACGAGACGACTGTGAGGCGGAAGCACCCACGGGCTCACCTCCTTCGGTGCTGTCTGCGTGTGCCTCAGCATCAGCCGCGGCGAGGCGATCATCACGCACAGGCGAGATCTCAGGTATCAACGCTTCGAACCGTACAACACAAAAGCCTGTCACTAAGTCAGGACTCGTGACTACATTGTTGTCTAGAGCCCTTGCGCCAGCACTCTAGACAGCCTAGGGTCTGGGCAAAGCCGCTGTAATAAACGGCGTCACACGTACTTTCTGGAGGTTCGAGTGAGGGCTCTACCGTCGCAGGCACGATCGTCCCGGTCCCGCGTAACACTGGTGGCCGGCCTCGCAACAGCCACGCTGGTAGTGGCCGGCTGTTCATCCGGATCATCCGGTAGCCCCTCTACCTCCGCATCATCCACCACCTCGGCCGCCTCGTCGGCCAGCAGTTCCGCTAGCCCCAGCGACGCTGGTGGCCTCCAGCAAGGCGGAACCGCGGTGATCGGGGCCGAGCAGGAACCCGACTGCATGGACTGGATCGCGAGCTGTGCTGGTTCGATCTGGGGTTCGTACATGGCCCAGGTCACGACGATTCCCGTGGTCTACAACGTGCGCAAGCAGGGCAACGACTGGTTGCCGCAGATCTCCAGCATCATGGCGTCGGAGCCGGTGGTCAGCGCTGGGCCCCCTCAGACCGTGACCTACAAGCTCAACCCCGCGGCGGTGTGGTCCGACGGCAAGCCGATCACCTCGGCCGACTTGAAGTACACCGCCCTGCAGATCCGTGACGGCAAGGACATCCTCGACAAGACCGGCTACTCCGAAGTCACCGACATTGCCACGCCTGACGCGCAGACCGCGGTGGTGACCTTCAGCAAGCCGTACGGCGGCTGGAAATTGCTGTTCAGTGGTTCAACCGGCGTTCTGCCGAGCCACCTATTGCAGGGCAAGGACCGCGCGGCTGTGATGCAGGACGGTTACACCTGGAGTGGTGGCCCGTGGATCATCGAGTCGTGGAAGAAGGGCGAGTCGATCACCCTCGTTCCCAACGCGGGCTACTGGGGAGACAAGCCCAAGCTCGACAAGGTGGTCTTCCAGTTCACTGCCGATACGTCAGCGGCCTTCCAGGCGTTCAAGAGCGGACAGCTCGACGCGATCTACCCGACACCGCAGCTTGACGCTATCGATCAAATCAAGGCCGGCATTCCCGGTTCCAAGGTGCAGGTTGAGCCTGCCTCAGGCAACCTCGAAGCGCTCTGGATGAACAACGCTCAGCCGCTCCTGAAGTCGGTGGCTGTCCGCCAGGCCCTGAGCTACTCGATCGATCGCAACGCCATTGTGGGGCGCATCTACGGTCCTCTCGACGTCAAGAGCCCCGCGCAGAGCTTCTACCCGCCGATTCTCTCAGCCTTCGGTGGTCAGGACTTCTCGGTCTACGGGCTCGACCTCGCCAAGGTCGACCAACTCATGACCGGCGACGGTTGGGCTAAGGCAGCAGACGGTGTGTGGGCCAAGGACGGCAAGCCGGCCGCGCTCACCATCACGACCATCGCCGGCAACAAGCGCCGCGAGCTCATGGAGCAGGTCCTACAGCAGCAGCTCAAGACAGCCGGCTTTGACCTCACCATCAAGAACGCGGCCGCTGCCGATCTGTTCGGAACGATTCTGCCCGACGGAACCTTCGACATCGGAATCTGGACGCTGGTCACCACATTCCCGGACCCCGGGCTGAGCTTCGCCTTCGATTCGGGCAACATCCCCAGCGACGCGAACCAGTTCTCCGGACTGAACTACTCGCGCACTGATGTTGCTGGCCTCAACCCGGTGCTCGCGACCGTCGACACTGCAACCGACCCCAACGTGCGCCTTGCGGCGACGCAGGCCGGCGACAAGCTAATTGCTGAGTCCGCGACATCACTCCCGATCGCGGCGATCCCGAATGTGCTGCTGACCCTCGACAAGATCGGCGGTCCCACCTCCATCAATCCGTCCGAGGGGCCATTCTGGAACCTTGAGCAGTGGGGGCTCGTCGGCTGAGTGGGTAGGGAACCGAGGGGCAGCAGGAGGAGGGAGGGGCAAATAGCGTGCTCCGGTTCGCGGTGCGCCGCTTGCTCTACTCACTTCCCGTGCTTCTGGTTGGCAGTTTTCTTCTCTTCTGGGCGGTGCGCACCGTCTTCGATCCGCTACTCAAGTTGCGTCAGGTACGCGACCCTGAGCTGATCGCGCGGGAAACCGAGCGCCTCGGTCTCAATGATGGAATTTTCACGCAGTACTGGCGCTGGCTTTCGGGCTTCCTGTCGGGTGACTGGGGTGTGAGCAGCAGAACGTCGGGCTCGGTGAGACCCATGATCGGGTCGGCCCTGACAGTGACGATTGAACTCCTGGTGTGGGGAGTGGTGTTCGCGACGCTGGCAGCGGTTCTCATTGGCGTGTGGTCGGCAGTGAGGCAGTACTCGTTCTCTGACCATGCGCTGACAAGCCTTGCGTATGTGGGACTCGCGCTTCCCGCGTTCTGGTTCGGACTCATCCTCATCCAGTTCTTGGCGGTGTGGCCGCAACAGGCGCTCGGCTGGGACAAGCCACTGTTCTTCTTCATCGGACTGTCGTCTCCGGGCCAGGACCCCACGTTCATTGACACCGCACGCCACATGGTGTTGCCGGTGCTGACTCTCACAGTCGGACTCGTTGCCGTGTGGAGTCGGTTCACTCGAGCTTCCATGCTCGACGCACTCTCCAGCGATTATGTGCGCACCGCACGCGCCAAGGGGGTGCCACCTCGACGTGTGGTGGTGAACCACGCCCTGCGCAACGCATGGGGGCCACTCGTCACCGTTGTGGCGCTCGATTCAGCCCTACTCATCGGTGGACTGTTGGTGACCGAGCAGGTCTTCTCCATTCCGGGAATGGGCCGACTCTTCCTTGATTCGCTGCTGGCCGGCGACGTGTTCGTCCTACTGCCGTGGATGCTCATCACGGGGGCGGCCGTCATCATCTTGAACCTCGTAGCCGACATCACCTACGGGGTACTCGATCCGCGGGTGCGTGTGTCATGACGGTGTCTACACCTGCACCGACGAGATCACGACCGGGTTTCTGGCGGCGGTTCTCGCGGCACCGAGTTGCTGTGCTCGGAGCCCTCACCCTCGTGCTGCTCACCATTGCCTGCTTTGGCGCTGCATTCGTGGCCCCCTTCCCGCAGGATCAACAGGACCTGCTGCTGGGCCCCGCGCCTCCAACGGCGCAGCATTGGCTGGGCACCGATGAACTGGGCCGCGACTACCTGAGCGAGATCCTGTACGCCGGGAAGTTGTCACTCACGCTGGCCATCGCGGTCGCACTCATCTCGACAGCGATCGGAGTTTTTGTCGGAGCGGTGGCGGGGTACAGGGGCGGGTGGATCGACGACGTCTTCATGCGCATCACCGATCTCTTTCTCATCGTGCCAGCGATTGCGCTGCTTGCCCTAGCGCTACAGGGCTTGGGTCCGAGTCCAGTGTCGATCATCATCGTGCTTTCGCTGATCGGCTGGACCTACATCGCACGCGTGGTGCGAGGTCAGGTGGTGTCGCTACGCGAACGTGAATTCATTGATGCTGCCCGGGTGATCGGCGCGACGCATCGACAGGTGTTGACCCGTCACATTCTGCCTAACCTCAGCGGGGTCATCGCGGTCAATGTCGCCCTTGCCGTGGCGGGGGCCATCATCGTTGAGTCGACGCTGAGTTTCCTCGGGTTCGGAGTGCAGCCGCCGCAGACCAGTTGGGGAAACATGCTGAGTCAGGCGTCCGGACTCATCGGAACACCCAAGGTGTACCTGCTGTATTTCCCTGGACTGTTCATCCTGATCACCGTGCTGGCCGTCAACTTCGTCGGTGACGGTCTACGCGACGCCATGGACCCTCGTTCCGGTACCGACACACCATCGCGACGGGGGCGCACATGAACCCGGTGCTCGAGGTGGAGAACCTGTCGGTGACCTTTCGGTATCGGGAGGGTGATGTTGCTGCGCTGCGCAATGTCTCATTGCGAATCGATCCCGGAGAGTCACTGGGAGTCGTGGGCGAGTCCGGCTCAGGTAAGAGCCTCACCAGCGCAGCAATCATGGGCCTGCTGCCACGCAATGCGTCAGTGACCGGATCTGTGCGCTTCCTGGGGCAGGAACTGCTGGGTGCACCCGAACCCACACTGCGTGATCTGAGGGGTAGGCGGCTGGCGATCATTTCGCAAGACGCGCTCACGGCCCTCAACCCTGTTCATACAGTGGGCGCCCAAATCGCAGAAGCGATTCGTGTACATGACTCCAGTCATTCACGCGCGGAACTTCGAGCGCGAGCAATCGATTTACTTGACCTGGTGGGGATTCCGCAACCATCGACTCGGGTCAACAACTATCCGCACGAGTTCTCGGGTGGCATGAGGCAGCGCGTACTGATCGCCATGAGCGTGGCCAACGAGCCCGATCTGATCATCGCCGACGAGCCCACAACGGCCCTCGACGTTACCGTGCAGGCGCAGGTGCTCGATGTGCTGGCGCGAATCCAAGCCCGCACCAGCAGTTCACTCATGCTGATTACCCACGACCTCGGCGTCGTCGCGGGGGTCGCCGACCGGGTACTCGTGATGTACTCCGGCAGCGTGGTCGAGGAGGCCGGAGTTGACGACCTCTTCTACGAAACGGCGCATCCCTACACACGTGGTCTTCTTGCGTCGCTTCCGCGCCTTGATGTGCGCGACAGGTCGCAACCCCTCTACCGAATTCCAGGGTTCCAGCCAGCTCCGGTAGAACGCCCCCCTGGGTGCCCCTTCCATCCCCGATGTGACGTAGCGGTCGCCGGACTGTGCGATGTCGAACGGCCGCTGCCGATCGTCGTGCGAACCGGTCACGTTGCGAACTGCCATCGGGCCGAGATCGATGGACCCATCACATGACCGCCGTACTTGAGGTACGCGACCTCGTCAAGGAGTACCCGGTACGCAGCGGGGTGCTGCGGCGTGTCACCGGATCGGTCAAGGCAGTCAATGGAATTTCGCTGTCGCTCGAACGTGGGCGAACGCTAGGACTGGTAGGTGAGACCGGCTGCGGCAAGTCGACCGTGGGTCGATGTTTGGTGGGCCTGGTTCAACCGACGTCGGGAGCGGTGCTACTTGATGGCGACAATCTCAGCGCGATGTCGTCACGTGACCTCAGAGCGGCGCGGCGCCGCATTCAACTCGTATTTCAGGATCCCTACGCCTCGCTTGATCCTCGCCAGTCGGTCGAAGCGATTGTGTCCGAGCCACTGCGGCTTCACGGTCTGGCCCGTCACAACGAATCAGCGCGGGCCGCGGCACTACTCGATCTCGTTGGACTCAGTTCGTCAGTGCTGCAGCAGTATCCGCACGAACTCTCAGGTGGGCAGCGGCAGCGAGCCGGAATTGCGCGAGCGCTTGCTCTGGAGCCGGAGGTAATGGTTCTCGACGAACCGGTCAGCGCTCTCGATGTGAGTGTGCAGGCGGGAATCCTCAACCTGCTTGAGGAACTTCAGCAGGAACTCGGGCTCGCCTACGTGTTCATCGCGCACGATCTCTCGGTAGTTCGACACGTCAGTCACGAGGTGGCGGTGATGTACCTCGGGCGCATCGTGGAGTATGTCGATGCCGACACTCTCTATGCGTCGCCGCGGCACCCCTACACGCAGGCGCTGCTGTCGGCCGTTCCCCTACCCGATCCGCGTGCCGAGCGATCGCGCCAACGCATTCTGCTCGAAGGTGACCTCCCCTCCCCCATTGATCTGCCCACCGGGTGCGCATTCCGAAGCCGCTGCTGGAACTCCACTGACGCATGTGCCACCGTTCCCGAACTCCGTGTCGCGGATGGTCACGCTGTTGCATGCCATCACGCCGACCTCACCTGAGATTGGGAGGACCCATGTCGCACTCACGCTCGGCACTGAGACTTCGCACGCCGTATCCGATACTCATTCGGGCGGTGCGCGGCGAGGCAGACCAGGCCGTTGTCATCACTCAGGACATCAACGGGTTGTCACTGTCGCTCTGGAACGGTTTCACTCGCGAACTGAGGCCGGTGGATTTCGCACAGGTGACGTACGCGTCGACGACAACGACCGACGGGGCCTACATTCTTGATCTGCACGATCCCACCGGCTCGGAAGTGGGCCACCTACACGCGTTCCCCATCTCCGGAGGTACGTCCACCGGTGCTGCTCGTGACCTCACTCCGGGCCGGTTGCCGTACTCAATTCGGGGTCTGGATTGCGCACTCAACGGGCAAACGATTCTGCTGACGATCGGCGATGACGACGGATTCTCCGCCGTGCTCACCCACATTGACACGCCCGAAGGCCAGCGTGTCATCTTCCACTCGCCGCACGAGGCGTGGTCCGGAATCTTGTCGGCTGATGCCGAGTTGGCCGCCATCGAAACCACCAGCCATAACCCGGGGGTGCGCCGTTTTGCCGTCACGGTAGTTGATGTCAACACGGCTGAGGTTGTCGCGACGTTGTCTGACGGACCGCTCGGGCCGGTTCGCCCGGTGCGCTTCGCCCAGCAGCCCGGCGATCAGCGCTTACTGGTCTCCACCGAGGTCTCCGGCTTCGCTCGCCCCGCTGTGTGGAACCCCATCTCGGGTGAACGCACCGACGTCGCCTTCACCGAATTGGTGGGCGAGGTCGTTGCTCTCGACTGGCATTCAGCCACGGGCAGACTACTGGTGGCTCACGTCAACGAGGGCATTCACGAGTTGTACGAGCACGATCTGAACTCCGGAGAGTCAGTACGTTTGATGCATCCCGCTGGCTCCTTCTTTGAGCCTGACACCGGCGCTGAGTACCCGGTGATCTGGTCGTCGTACTACGCACCCGACGGGACACGTCGCCTCGTGCGCGGCAGTTGGGATGCGCCACTTGAAATCCTCGAGTCGTCGGGCGGTTCGGAGCCAACGGTGGTGTGGGCTTCGCGAACAGTTCCCCCCGCCACCGCGTTGACATCGCACCTCATCACCAGTTCCGATCAGACGCAATCGCAGCTATGGGTGGGCGTTCCGGCCGACACCACTGCGCGAAAGGGCACGATTCTCGAAGTGCACGGTGGGCCGAATCTGGTCACCGTCGACCGCTACGACGCCACCGCGCAAGCGTGGATCGACGACGGTTGGGTGTACGCGTCTCTCAACTACCGAGGAAGCGTCACCTTTGGCCGGGAGTTCCGCGAGAAGTACTGGGGGCGCGTGGGACAGGGAGAGATTGAGGACATCGCGGCCGCTGTCGACTGGTTGGAGCAGCACCATCTCGCCGCCCGCGAATCACTGTTCATCACCGGTGCTTCCTACGGCGGATTTCTGACCCTGATGGCACTGGGCACACTGCCGGATCGTTTCGCTGGCGGATTGGCCCACGTCGCCCTTGCCGATTGGGTGACCGCCTACGACCAGATGAGCCCCCCACTCCAGACCGCATGGCGGGGATTCATCGGCTCCACCTATGCCGATGACCCCCAGCGCTGGCGCGACGCGTCGCCCATCTCGTATGTCGAGTCATTGCGAGCGCCGGTATGGCTCAATCAGGGCGAGTACGACACCCGTACTCCGCCGAAGCAGGCAGCGGCGTACGCACAGGCGGTGAAAGCCAGCGGTGGCGACGCCCTCCTGGACTGGTTCCCGGGAGGTCATATGCCCGGAGGCCTTGCCGGGATGGCGAATGACTACGCGCGCATGCAGCAACTCACAGCGCGGGCACTGCAAGGACAACGCTGGGACAGCCTGACCATCGATCCGACCGTCGATCCCCCGCCCTCCCCTCCGACATGAGGGGGTTTGCCTCTCGGCGCCAGTGAGTCACTGAGCCGGGACGGCGACGCGGGCGCGGTGCATCCTCGGGCCGCGCCCGACGTTGATCGGGTCTTGCGTCGATCTGGACTTGTCGATACCGTCCAGACACAACATAACTCTCTTACGAAGATCCCGACGAGAAGACGCAGGGCTCGACCGGACGCTGATCCTCGGCCTACGCCACCACGGCGACCGAAGAGCCGCTGAAGGATTCCCCAGGAAGCATTCCCCACGTGGGGAGTACGTCGGCTCAGTGGATCGACAGCGGAAGGACGTGGAATGAGCGGGATCCTCCTGGAGAACGCCCGTGTGTTCGACGGCGTCGACATGCTGGGCGAGGGGCTCTCCGTGCTGGTGACCGGTGATCGCATCACGGAGGTCTCCGACGGTCCCATCGTCGCCCCCGGCGCACGGCGCATCGATGTGCGAGGTCGCACCCTCATGCCCGGGCTCATCGACCTCCATGTCCACGCATACGCCAGCCACGTCTCGCCGGCCAAGATCGACCGGGCTGATGCTCCGTATCGCACGGCGCATGCGGTCCGCATGCTCGGCCACGCGCTGGACTGCGGATTCACCACGGTGCGCGACATCGGGGGCGGCGACTGGAGCCTCTCCCGCGCCATCCAGGACCGGCTCATCAGGGCTCCGCGGTTCTTCTATGCGGGGAAGATGATGTCGATGACCGGCGGCCACGGCGACATGCGCGACATGGGCGAACGCCAGCACATCAGCGGTTACTGCCGGTGCGAGAGCATGAACGCTCTGTGCGTCATCGCTGACGGAGTGGATGAATGCGTCAAGGCCGTCAGGGAGGAGCTCCGGCGAGGCGCGCACTGCATCAAGATCATGGCCTCAGGGGGTGTGGTGAGCCCCACTGATCCGATCTGGATGAACCAGTTCCGCGAGGACGAGATCAGGTCCATCGTCGGCGAATGCACCGACCGTCGGACGTACGTGTCTGCACATTGCCACCCTGCCAGCGCTATCCGACGGTGCGTCGAGTTCGGGGTCCGGTGCATCGAGCACGGCACCCTCATGGATGCCGAGACCGCGG
>CALQEM020000076.1:0-13972 GCA_943329595.2 Bifidobacterium breve | reverse complement strand
CCAGTCGCACCGCGACGACCGCGACGAGGGCGAGGATGACAATGCCGATGATCAGGTACAGAAGGGAGTCCACCGCACAATCCTCGCAGACTCGGACAGTGAGAGGACACCAGCGACAAGATCAGGCCATGGCATTGGCGAACGCGGGCAACTCAGCGATTCCCTCGGCTGCCACCTCGGTGCTTGTGGCATACACGACGACCTCAGAGCCGAACCTCGTGGGCGTGGTCAGCGAGGCTCAGGCCTCATGGTGGTCACCGGCTTCACCCGCGCGATGAACGCGCAGGAGCCCGCTCAGGCGGTCTGATCCTCCACGTCGCGCAGGCGCTGGCTGATAACGGTGGTAACTCCGTCGCCGCGCATCGTGACCCCGTAGAGGGCGTCGGCGATCTCCATCGTGCGCTTCTGGTGGGTGACCACGATGAGCTGGCTGTTCTCGCGGAGTTCGTCCATGACACCAAGCAGACGCCCGAGGTTCACGTCGTCGAGTGCGGCCTCAACCTCGTCCATCACGTAGAACGGGCTCGGCCGGGCCTTGAACAGCGCCACGAGGAACGCCACGGCGGTCAGCGAGCGCTCGCCACCCGAGAGCAGCGAGAGACGCTTGATCTTTTTGCCGGGCGGGCGGGCCTCGACCTCGATGCCGGTGGTGAGCATGTCATTCGGGTCGGTGAGAATGAGCCGACCCTCTCCCCCGGGGAACAGTCGCGCGAATACCCCCTCGAACTCGCGCTCAGTGTCGCGGAAGGCCTCGGTGAACACCTGCTGCACTCGCTCGTCGACCTCGCGGATGATCTCGAGGAGGTCGCGCCGCGACTGCTTCACGTCTTCGAGTTGCTCGGTGAGGAACTGGTTGCGCTCCTCAAGTGCCGAGAACTCCTCAAGCGCCAGAGGGTTGACCCGTCCCAACAGAGCAAGAGCCCTTTCGGCCGACCGCATGCGACGCTCCTGCTGACCGCGGTCGTACGGGTACGGCTGCGGTTCGGGCGCGTTGGGGTCGATCTCATCGCCGGGTGCCGAGGGCGACGGTGGCACCGGCTGCCCGGGGCCGTACTCATCGATGAGCACCTCGGGAGCGATGCCAAAGTCCTCCATGGCCTTGAGCTCGAGGGCCTCGATTCGCAGGCGCTGCTCGGCCCGCGCCACCTCGTCGCGGTGCACGACGTCGACCAGCTGCTCATGCTCGGCTCCCAGCGTCCGCAACCTCGCCCTCGTTTGCTGCAGCTCGCCGTCGCGCCGGGCACGCAGCGCCTCGGCGCCCTCGCGCTCGACGGTGGCCGAGGCAATCGACTGCTCAAGCCGAGCCAGCGCGTACTCAGCGCCCACGCGCACGGCGGCGGCGGTGATGGCCTCACGCTCGCGCCTGGCCTTGCGCTCGAGGGCGCGCCGGATGCTCTCTCGCTCGTCGCGGGCGGCCCGCTCGAGCGACTCGGCACGCGCCATCACTGCGCGGATCCGCTCCTCGCCGGTGCGCACAGCGAGCCGGGCGTCGACCTCGGTGGACCGGGCTGCGGTGGCCACCTCAGCCATGCGGTCGCGCTCATCGGTCGACGGAGTTGACTCGTCGGGCTCTGACTCGGCGACCACCAGCCGAGCGCTCAGCTCGGCGAGGGTGGCCTCGTCGTCGGCCCGGGCGCTGGTGGCCGCGGCCTGCGACGCGGCGAGCCGCTCGGCCTCACCCGCGGACGCACGGGCCGCACTGCCGAGCTGCCCGAGCTGTTCCGCGACCGCCGCCATGCGGGCGTCACTATCGTGCAGCCGTGCCAGCGTGGCCTGAGCCACCGCCAACGCCTCAGCGTGCTCGGCTGCTGCACGTTCAAGGTCGAAGCGCACCCGCTCACAGCGGTGGCTGACCTCGGCGAACCGCTCGCGCGCCTCGTCGAGGGCCGCCTGCACCTCGAGCAGGCTCAGACCGCCCGACGACCCACCGCTAGCGACCATCGGACCGATCACGTCACCGTCGCGCGTGACGGCCGTGAGGCTCGGGTGGCTGGCGACCAGCGACTGCGCATCATCGAGGGTGGCGACGACCGCCACTCGGGCCAGCACATCAGCCAGGGCGGGACGCAATTCGGGGGGTGCGGTGACGACATCGATGGCGTAGCGCGCGCCCTCGGGCAGCGTGGGCCATGGCTCGTTGGCACGGCCAGTGTCGGCGGCCGCCACCACCAGCGTGGCACGGCCAGCGTCGTGGGAGCGCAGCCGTCGAAGAGCCGCGACAGCAGACTCGTGGTCGGCGACAGCGACAGCGTCGGCCGCCGACCCCAGTGCCGCGGCCACCGCGGCCTCGTACCCGTGCTCAACCCTGATGAGAGCCGCAACCGAGCCCAGCAGCCCCGACACCTCCTCGCCTGCTGCGAGCAGGGCGGCGCCGCCGTCGCGACGGGCCAGGCCAAGCTCGAGGGCCTCGACCCGTGCCTGGAGCGCTGCGCGGTCACGGTCTGTCTCCTGGTCGGCCAGCCGCAGCGCCTCGATTCGACCCTCAACCTCGGCAAGCGTGCCAGCGGCCTCCTCATGCTCCTCGTCGAGCCCCAATTCGCCCTGGTCGAGGCCTGCTATTTCATTCTCGAGCGCGCGGAACGCTGTGGCAGCGCTATCGGCCCGGGAGCGAGCCCCCTCGACCTGCTCGGCCAGACGTCGCGTCTCGGCGTCGCGGGTTTGGAAGCGCTCGCGGGCAGCGGCCACCTGACCGGAGAGTCGCGCGAGTCCCTCGCGTCGATCGGCCACCGCTCGCGCCGTGGCCTCGAGCCGTCGCTCCTCGGCGGCCAGAACAGACTCGGCCTCGGCGCGGTTGCGCACGGCATCGGCCAGGGCGGCACGGTCGACCTCCACCTCACGGCCGAGGTCGAACTCCTCGGCACGCGCCTCACGGGCCTGCCCCTCGAGCTCGGCGGGGTCGCGGCCCGGCGCCTCGTCGGCGGAGTCGGGGGCCAGCAGGCGCATGCGGTCGGAGGCCAGCGAGAGCGTTCCGTCGAGCCGCTCGCGCAGGGCGGACAGCCGGTACCACGTCTCCTGGGTACGAGCGAGCACCGGAGCGTCAGCAGCGAGATCGGCCTCAAGCACGGCCTCCCGCGACTGGTCGGAGGCCATCGCCGCCTCAACCTCGGCCTGACGCTCGCGCAGGGCGGTCTCGTCGGCCACCTCCTGCTCGAGGGTGGCCGACATCGCAATGAGATCGTCGGCAAGCAGCCGCAGCCGGGAGTCGCGTAGGTCGGCCTGAATGACCTGCGCGCGACGCGCGACCTCGGCCTGCTTGCCGAGGGGCTTGAGCTGGCGACGCAGCTCGGTGGTGAGGTCCTGCAGCCGGGTGAGGTTGGCCTGCATTGCCTCAAGCTTGCGCAGCGCCTTCTCCTTGCGCTTGCGGTGCTTGAGAACTCCCGCGGCCTCCTCGATGAACCCCCGACGTTCCTCCGGGCTCGCGTGCAGGATCGCGTCGAGCTGACCCTGCCCCACGATGACGTGCATCTCACGGCCGATTCCGGAATCACTCAGCAGCTCCTGCACGTCGAGCAGACGGCTGGGGGTTCCGTTGATCGAATACTCGGACCCGCCGTTGCGGAACATGATGCGCGAGATGGTGACCTCGGCGTAGTCGATGGGCAGGGCGCCATCGGTGTTGTCAATGGTGAGCAGCACCTCGGCACGTCCGAGCGGCGCGCGCCCCGCGGTGCCGGCGAAGATGACGTCTTCCATCTTGCCGCCGCGCAGGCTCTTGGCCCCCTGCTCGCCCATCACCCAGGCGAGCGCGTCGACCACGTTCGACTTACCCGAGCCGTTGGGGCCCACCACACAGGTGATTCCGGGCTCGAAGTTCAGGGTGGTCGTGGAGGCGAAAGACTTGAACCCTCGGAGGGTCAGGCTCTTGAGGTGCACGAGTCACTCCTCGCCGGGTGGGCTCCGGCCCTAGGGGCCGGGGCCCGTGGGGTGCCTGGGGCACGGGGCACGCGCGGGACAGCCGTTACCGGGGGGAGCCGGGGAGGCGAACTGAGCCGAGCTGTTCGGGGAAGCACGTCAGCCTACCGCGCGGTGTTCTCGGCCTCCGAGGCAGACGCCGCACCTGGAACCCGGCGGGGCCCTCAGGCCAGCGCGGACTGCGCCGGCTCGGCGGCCACGGCGACGCCGAGAGCCCTGTCGATGGACTGCGACACCAACTCCGAGCGGAGGTCGGCGTTCTCCGCCTCGAGGAGCCGCACTCGGGAACGGAGTCGGGCGACCTCGGCGAGGACACGAGCGTCCGGACCCGACAGGTGTCCGTAGAGGGCCTTCGCCATGAGATTCCCCGATGTCGTGGGTGAGGTGCATGTATCGCGCCGATACCTTGAAAGCGTGACAGCCACCCTGAGCGGCCGTCAAATCCGGCCTACCAGCGCGGGTGCGAGGGAGTGCGCTGACAGCCGGGGCACCGGTACGACGAGCGGTTCATAAACGATTCTCGACGCATCAGGCGGCCGCACCGCAGGCAGGGCTGGTCCTCGCGCCCGTAGGCGGCCAGCCCCCGCTCAAAGTAGCCGCTCTCGCCGTTGACGTTGACATAGAGCGAGTCGAATGAGGTGCCGCCCTCGGCGAGGGCCTCGGTCATCACGTCGCGAGAGTGCCGCAGTACCTCGCGCACCTGCCCCGCGGTGAGCCGGTCAGTGGCAGCGGCCCAGTGCCTCCTGCTGCGCCACAGCGTCTCGTCGGCGTAGATGTTGCCGATGCCCGACACCAGCGACTGGTCGAGTAGCGCGCGCTTAAGCCCGGTTGCCCGCGAACGCAGGCGACGCGAGAACGCCGCGTCGTTGAACAGCGGGTCGAGCGGATCTCGCGCAATGTGCGCCACCGACCTAGGCACTTGCCCGCGTGCGTCGTCGGGCTGGCGCTCCTCCACCATGAGGCCGCCGAAGATGCGCTGGTCGACGAAGCGCAGTTCCAGCCCATCGTCGTCGAATCGCACGCGCACACGCAGGTGTCGCTCGACGGGCGCATCAGGCTCGACCACGAGAAGCTGCCCGCTCATGCCGAGGTGCGCCACCAGCGCCATCGAGTTCGACAGCGGCAGCCATAGGTACTTGCCGCGACGACTCGCCCCCACCACGGTCAGGCCCTGAAGCACGGCAGCGAAGTCGACCATGCCTCCCTCGTGTCGCCGCACTGAGCGCGAGTCGAGCACCTCGACAGACTCGATCGTGCGATCGCGCACCCAGCGGTCGAGGCCGCGGCGCACCACCTCCACCTCCGGAAGCTCAGGCATCGCTACTGCCGCCGGGCCTGCAGTTCGGCGTAGGCGGTCGCGGCCGCCTGCTGCTCGGCCAGCTTCTTACTACGTCCCTCTCCCCCGCCGTACAGCGCGTCGCCCACCCGGACGCGCGCGGTGAACTGCTTCGAGTGGTCGGGCCCGAACTCCTCAACCACGTACTCGGGCACGCCGAGCGCGAGCTCGGCAGTCAGCTCTTGCAACGAGGTCTTCCAGTCGAGCCCGGCGCCCAGCGTGGCAGCCTCGACCAGCAACGGGTCGATGAGGCGGTGAACCACCGAGGTGGCCACCTCGATGCCACGGTCGAGATACACCGCCCCCAGGACCGCCTCGAGCGTGTCGGCGAGGATCGATGACTTGTCACGCCCACCGGATGACTCCTCCCCCTTGCCGAGCAGGAGGTGGTCGCCGAGGCCGAGGTCACGGCCCACGTCAGCCAGCGCGCGCGCGTTGACCACGGCCGCCCGTAGCTTGGCCAGCTGACCCTCGGGCAGCGTGGGATGTACCGAGTAGAGCGTGTCGGTGACGACGAGCCCCAGCACGGAGTCGCCCAGGAACTCGAGCCGCTCGTTGGTCGGCACCCCGCCGTTCTCGTAGGCCCAGGAGCGGTGGGTGAGCGCGAGTTCAAGGAGAGTGGGGTCGACCTCGACCCCGAGCCGCTCGCATAGCTCACGACGCCGCTCGACAGGCGATGGCAGGCTCATGTACGAAGCCCCATCTCGTACCGTCGGGCGGCCACAAGTTCGGCGAGTCGAGACCCGGTGCGATCGACGAGTCCGGTGCGCGCTGCGAGGGCCGCCAGTGCTGCGGCTGCCGCGATGGCTCCCGCGTCGGCAGAGCCGTGCGCCACGACGCTGACGCCAGCGACTCCGACCAGCATTCCCGCGGCGAATTCAGAGTGCGAGATGTCGGCGATCAGCGCCCGCGCTGGGCCCGGATCTCCGTACCGCTCGCCGAGGTGGTGGGCGGTCCACGCCACTGCGCCCTCGAGGGCCTTGAGCGCCACATTTCCGGTGAACCCGTCGGTGACAACCACATCGGCGTGACGCCCCGACGAGAGGTCGTGCCCCTCGACCGGTCCGACGTAGCGCAGCGGAAGCGCTTCGAGCAGTTCGTGTGCCTCGCGTCGGGTCGCATCACCCTTGCCAGCCTCCCCCCCGACGGTCAGCAGGCCCACGCGGGGCTGATCGATGCCGAGCGCCTCCGCGTAGCAGGCACCCGCGAGGGCGTGCTGCACAAGGAGGTCGGCCGTCATTCCGGTGCCGGCACCGGCGTCGAGGAGCACCACCGGGCCCGCCAGCGCGGGAAGTACCACTGCGAGGGCTGGTCGGGTGATACCCCGCAGTCGTCCGAGCACGAAGGTGGCGGCGGCGAGGGCCGCGGCAGTCTGTCCCGCCGAGAGGAATGCATCGGCCCGGCCACGCTGAACGAGTTCGGCGGCCACCCGAACACTGGTACCGCGGCGGGCTCGCACGGCAGCCGCGGGGTCGGCGCCCATAGGAACGCCCTCCAGCGCCTCAACGATGTCGATCCGCCCCAGCGGCACCGACCGTCCGGTCGCAGCGATCGAGTCGAGCAGATCACGAAGAGCGGACGGGGGACCTACGAGTAGCACTGACAGCAGCGGGTCGGAGTCGAGCGCGAGCAGGGCTCCATCGACCACCACGGCCGAGCCGTGGTCGCCTCCGAGCGCGTCAATAGCAATGCGCACCGACGCGGGCGGCAATTGCTCGAGAGCCTGAGCTGAGCTCACGGCCTGGCGGGGCTCAGACGTCCAGTACCTGACGCTTGTTGTAGGTGCCACAGGTCGGGCATGCGATGTGCCCGAGCTTGGGGCTCCGGCAGCGGTCGCAGGTGACGAGCGCCGGAACGGTCGTCTTCCACTGCGAGCGACGGCTACGCGTGTTGGAACGCGACATCTTGCGCTTCGGAACGGCCACGGGTCAGCCCTCTTCTCTCGGTTCTCTCGGTTCTCTCAGTTCAACAGGTTCGTTCGCAACTACCTCGCCGAGCCCCTCGAGGGCGGCCCAGCGCGGGTCGATCTGGTCGTGCTCGTGCAGCGGATCGTCTACTAGCCTGACGCCACACCGGGGGCAGAGCCCCGGACAGTCGTCGTCGCACACCGGCGCGAGCGGCAGTGCCAGCACCACCGCGTCGCGCAGCATGGGCTCGAGATCAAGCAGGTCGTCCTCGAGCACAGGTAGGTCGTCGTCATCGCTCGCGCGATAGTCGTTGTCAGCGTACCGGTACAGCTCCTGCAACTCGACATCGTGCTCGGTCACCATCGGGTCAAGGCAGCGGGAACACTCTCCCACAGCCCTGATGGTCGCCGTTCCGGTGACGTACACGCCTTCGACCACGGACTCAAGCTGAAGCTCGAGGTCGATCTCGGAACCCTCCGGAACGCCAATCACGGCCGTTCCGAGGTCCGATGGCGCCGGTGCTGCGCGATGAACCCTCACCATGGACCCAGCGCGTCGTCCGAGCTCGCGGATGTCGAGTACGAGCGGCGCGCGTGGGTCGAGGGTGGGCACGATCCTTCACAGTGGGGCGATCGGGTTCCGGCCGGATGGCACGTCACCAGACATTGAGGCTATCGGAGGGTGCCGCAGGCGCCAAAATCTGGCGCCACGGCCCTCGCGTCGGACGCTACCAGCTTCGCCCCTAACCCCGCGATCAGCGACCGCGATCGTCGTAGGCCTGCAGCGGACCTGTCTCCTCAAACACCTGGGGGCTCAGGTCCGACCCGCGCAGCTTGTCGCGGCCACGGGCAACAGCCGAAAGCGTCTTATTGAGCGCCACCTCGAAGCCGGCGAGCTTGGCGTCGACGTAGTCGTCAGTCTCCTGCCGCATGCGCGCAGCGTCGTCCTCGGCCTCGCGCCGCACCAGCTCCGCCTCGCGGATGGCTGCCGCGTAGACCCACTCCTCGGTCACTAGCGCGGCGGCTTCGGCCCGTGCCTGCTCGAGAATGCGCTCGGCCTCGGCGTCGGCGTCGGCCAGCACTCGCTCTCGGTCGTCGAGCAGTGCGTCGGCTTCACGGATCTCGGAGGGAAGGGACCCGCGCATGTCTTCGAGGATGTCGAGTACCTCGCCACGATTGACGATGCACGACGCCGACATGGGCATCGCGCGAGCCGACGTGATCATGTCGGTGAGCTCGTCGAGCCTGTCGTGGACGCTCATTTCTCCTCCTGGGCGGCGTGCAGGGCGGCGAGCATGCGGTCGAGGACGCTCGGCGGCACCAGGCCGGAGACGTCTCCTCCGAAGGTGGCCACCTCCTTGACCAGACTCGAGGACAGGTAGCTGTACAGCGGGTTGGTCGACACGAACAGTGTCTCGACACCGGCGAGTCCGTGGTTCATCTGCGCCATCTGAAGCTCGTAGTCGAAGTCGCTCACCGCACGCAGCCCCTTGACGATCGCGGGAATCTCACGGTCGCGACAGAAATCGACCAGCAGGCCGTGAA
Organism: Bifidobacterium breve; assembly: GCA_943329595.2. Classification (GTDB taxonomy): domain Bacteria; phylum Actinomycetota; class Actinomycetes; order S36-B12; family CAIYMF01; genus CAIYMF01. The sequence goes on along the minus strand of CALQEM020000076.1, from coordinate 5,273 downwards.
AAGACTCGACGGTCACGTTGCCCAGCGGAGAGACAACCTCGTTGAGCATCTCGATGCGCTCATCGACCGTGAAGAGCGAGCGCTTGGTCTTATTGATGAGCACGGCCACCACCACTTCGTCGAACAGGCGCGACGCCCGAATGAACACGTCGAGATGCCCGTTGGTGACCGGGTCGAAGGAACCTGGGCACACCGCTCGAACCATCGTGAGGCTCCTCTCATCGCCACCGCGTCTCTCGCCGTGTCGCAGAACGTGCCGCTCAACTCCACCATCGTGCCGCAGCCATGCCGCGCGAGCCGAGCCCGCCGCGCCAGACGGTGACGGCAACGCTCTGGCCAGTGTCTCAGGCCCGTACTGCCCGCCCCAGCCACAGGGCCGTATCGCCGTAGCGTCGGTCGCGCAGCGACTCGATCCCGCTGGGCCACACGATGGCACCCGACGACACTGACCGCTCGACGACCACGAGCGCTCCAGCAGCGAGCCAGCCCTGCGCCAGCAGTGCCATGAGTACCCGGGCGACATCGGCGTCGGGTAGTTCATAGGGAGGATCGAGGAAAACGAGGTCGTATCCCCCACCGCTGGGCGCCGGGTGCGACGCTGCGCGAGCGACGTCGGACGCGAGCACCTCGACCCGCGGGATGCCCACGGCCGCCACGTTGCGGCCGATTACCTCGACGGCCGCGGGCGCTCGCTCGACCAGGAGCACGTGCGCGGCACCCCGACTGGCCGCCTCCAGTCCCAGCGCTCCCGAGCCCGCGTAGAGGTCGAGTACCCGGACGCCGGACCAGCCGCCCACGAACTCGTGCCCGAGCGAGCTGAACAGTGCCTCGCGCACCCGGTCGGAGGTGGGCCGGGTGCCCTTCGGGGGCACGGCGAGGCGACGACCACGCGCCTGCCCGGCGATGATGCGCGTCACGACTTTTCCAGAAAATCTGCCTGCTCGTCGTCGACCAGCGCGGCGACCGCTTGCGCGAGGGCGGCGTGATTGGCGAGCGTGGGATCGGCAGCCACGACCTCGCCCGCTGCGTCGCGGGCCGCAACAATCACGTCTTCATCGCGCAGCACCGAGAGCAGTCGCAGGCTCGAGCGGCGGCCCGACTGCGTGGCGCCCAGCACGTCGCCCTCGCGTCGGGCCTGCAGGTCGATGCGCGACAGCTCGAAACCGTCGGTGCTGCCTGCTACGGCCAGCAGGCGCTCGCGAGCTGGAGAGCCCGCCGGTGACTCGGTCACCAGCAGGCACAGCCCCGGGGCTGAGCCGCGCCCCACCCGCCCGCGCAGCTGGTGCAGTTGCGAGACGCCGAACCGGTCGGCGTCCATGACGACCATCACCGTGGCGTTGGGCACGTCGACGCCCACCTCAATCACGGTGGTAGCCACCAGCACGTCGATGGCGTCGGGCTGTGCGACCCCCGCCGCGAACCGACGCATGACGTCGTCCTTATCGTCGGCCGGCAGGCGGCCGTGCAGTACGCCCACCCTGAGCCCCGCCAGCGGCCCTCCTTCGAGCAGCGGGGCGAGGTCGAGCACCGCCAGCGGTGGGCGGCGCGCCTCGTCGGCCCCCTCGCTGTCAGGGGCGCGCGGCCCGCCTTCGACCTCGGGATTCTCTTCGTCGGAATCGGCTTCCACCTGTGCGCCGTCGCCGATGCGGGGGCACACCACGTAGGCCTGCTGTCCGTGCGAGACCTCCTCCCTGATGCGCGCCCAGGCGCGAGACAGGTGGGCAGGCTGCTCGAGGGGCGCGACAACGTGGGTGGCGATGGGTGAGCGGCCCTGGGGCAGCTCGGCCAGCGTCGATACCTCGAGGTCGCCGAACACGGTCATGGCCACGGTGCGCGGGATGGGAGTGGCGGTCATCACCAGTACGTGGGGCCGGGTGCCCTCACCCGACTTCGACGCCAGAGCAGCGCGCTGCTCGACTCCGAACCGGTGTTGCTCGTCGACAACCACCAGTCCGAGGTCGGCGAACTGCACACGCTCCTGCAGCAGCGCGTGGGTGCCCACGACAATTCCCGCGGCGCCCGACGCGGCATCGAGCAGCGCCTCGCGTCGCGCCTTCGCACCGAGGGATCCGGTGAGGAGCGCGACTCGCGTGCCGTCGGACGACCCGCCGAGTTGCCCGCCGGCGGCAAGCGGGCCGAGTAGGGCTCTGATCGAGCGGGCGTGCTGCGACGCGAGCACCTCGGTGGGCGCGAGCAGGGCGGCCTGTCCGCCGGCGTCGACCACGGCCAGCATGGCCCGCAGCGCGCACACGGTCTTGCCGCTGCCTACCTCACCCTGCAGCAGCCGATGCATGGGGTGCGGCTCGGCGAGGTCGGCGGCGAGCTCGGCCCCCACGGCCAGCTGGCCGGCTGTGAGCTCGAACGGCAACCGCGCGTCGAAGGCGGCCAGCAGCCCGCCCGACTGCCCACGGCGCGGCGTGGCCGGAAGTGCGCGCGCCTCGAGCCTGCGCTGCGCGAGTACCACCTGCAGAACGAAGGCCTCGTCCCAGCGGAGCCGCTCGCGACCCTTCTTCACATCGTCGTGCGAGTCGGGGCGATGCACTGCGACGAGAGCCTCAGCTAGCCCCATCAACCCGTGCCTACGCCGCACCTCGGCGGGCAGCGGGTCGTGGTCGTTGGCCACCTCGAGCCCGTCGAGCACGGTGGTGACCGCGCGGGCGAGCCGCCACGACGACACCGCCGAGGCGGCCGGGTATACGGGAATCAGCGGTCGCGCGAAGGCTGCGACGGCGTCGGAATCGGCCTCTGCCTCATCGTCGGGGAGCAGCACGTGATCGGGTTGCGTGAGCTGCCGGACCCGTCTGAACTCACCCACCTTGCCCGAGAAGAGCCCGCGTCGACCCACGCGCAGCTTGTCGGCCAGCCAGGGCTGGTTGAAGAAGGTGAGCGAGAGCTGACCCTTGCCATCGGTGACGACGACCTCGACCAGGCCGCCCCGACGCTCACGCATGGGCCGCGACCTGACCTCCTTGACCTCGGCCATGACCGTGACATGCTCACCCACCTCGAGCGAACTGATGTCGGTGAGCTCGCCCCGCTCGGCGTACCGGCGAGGGTAGTGGCGCAGCAGGTCCTCGACAGTGCGCATTCCGAAGGCCTTCTTGAGCGCGGTGGCGCTGCTTCCGCCGATGACGGAGGTGAGGGAGTCGTCGAGGCGGGGCACGGCTGCTACTCGACGCCGATGATGAGGGGCCAGAAGGGCTGGCCGCCCCAGTGTGACTCCACGTCGAGGGAGCGGTAGGTGGTGCGCAGGTGGGCGCCCACCGCCTGACGCAGGGACTCGTCGCAATCGCTGCCTTCCACCAGCGTGACGAGTTCGCTGCCCCCGGTACACAGCAGGTCGAGCAGTCGAATGGCCACCTCGCCGACGTCGGAACCGATCTCGACAATGTCACCATTGGCCAGCCCCAGCACATCACCCTCGTGACAGATTCCGGCCGAGGTCATAGCCTCGCGCAGGGCGATCGTCACCGCGCCGTAGCGCGTGGCCCCCGCCGCACGAGTCATGGCCACGACGTCGTCGCCGAAAGGTCGGTTCGCGTCATGCACCGCTACCGCCGCCAGTGACTGCACCACGGAGCGCGAGGGAATGACAGCGACGCGCACGCCTTCGTCGCGGGCCTCCGCGGCGGCGGCCTCGGCCACCTGGAGTGTGTCTTTGTCGCTCGGCAGCAGCACGACCTCGCGGGCGCCCGCCCGGTGGATGCCCTCGAGCAGCTCCGAGGTGCTGGGACGCTGTCGGGGCAGCGCCACCACCACCGTGGACCCGCCGTCCTCGAGCAGCCGGCCTATTCCGGGTCCGTGCGCGACCACCACGACCGCCCGTTCGAGTAGCTCCTCGTGGCCGCTCAGCCTCAGCGCACCAGCGCTCGCGAGGTGAGTGATACGGATTCCTGACGGGCGTCCGGCCGCGATGGCGGCCTCCACCGCGGCGCCGGCATCGTCGACGTGCACGTGGACGTGGTAGAGCGGGTCACCGCCCACGACCACGAGCGAGTCACCGAGGGCTGCCAGCGACGAGCGCAGCCGGGTGACCGACTGGTCATCAGACTCGAGCATGAACAGCACCTCGAACGACGGCCCGCCGAGCCCGAGGCCATCGAGGGCTGAGCCCGCTGGGCCCGCTGGGCCTGCTGGGCCTGCTGGACCTGCTGGGCTCGCTGGACCTGCTGGGCTCGTGACATCGCGAGGGGTGACGACGGGCTCGAACCGAGTCACTGACGGCGGCGGACGACGGCCCGTGAGCGACTGGGTCATGGCGTCGAGCAGCACCACGAAGCCACAACCCCCCGCGTCGACGACCCCCGCGCGACGTAGTACCTCGAGCTGGTCGGGCGTGCGGGCCAGGGCCTCTCGCGCCGACTCTGCGGCAGCACTGACCACCGCCGGAACATCACGAGAGCCAGCCGCGAGGGCACCCTGGGCCGCAGCACGGGCGACGCTGAGGATAGTCCCCTCGACAGGCTGCTCGACGGCCGCGTAGGCGAGGGTCGCGGCACGCTCGAGGGCGGATGCCACCACCATGCCGCCCACCCCAGCCTCCTGATCGGACGCGGTCGAGCCGGCGGCGACCTCGGCCAGTTCGTCGGCCAGCCCGCGCAGGAGTTGGCTCACGATGACGCCTGAATTACCGCGAGCCCCCAGCAGCGCGCCGCGCGCCAGTGCACGGGCCGAGTCGGCAACCCGTCCGGGTGCCACCTGGGCCACCTCCTGCGCTCCGCGCTCAAAGGTGAGGTAAAGGTTGGTGCCCGTATCGCCGTCGGGCACCGGGTACACGTTGAGCGAGTCGATCTCCTCGCGCGCACGCCCCAGGGCGTCGAGGCTCAGGTCAACCCAGCGCCGGAACGAGGGGTCGTCAAGGAGCGGCCGGACCTCGACCACGGCTCACCTCGCCTTCTTCGCGAATTCCCTCGGAAAGTGCCCTGCGCTCGGGACGGCCTCCCAGCACTGCGACCGACCTTAGCCAGCCTCAGTTTGGGGCCCGGGACTGACGTCGGGTAGGGTCATGCACGGCAGAGAGTCGGTGCGGCTCTCCCCGCTGTCCCCGTTCCCCGCGCCCCCCGCGTTCGAAGGAGATCAACCATGGCTGCCACGTGCGATGTGTGCGGCAAGGGCCCCGGTTTTGGCCACTCCATCTCCCACTCGCACGTCCGCACCAAGCGGCGCTGGAACCCCAACATCCAGAAGGTGCGCACCATCATCAAGGGCACGCCCACCCGCCTCAACGTGTGCACCTCGTGCCTCAAGGCCGGCAAGGTCACCCGCGCGGTCTG
>CALQEM020000075.1:0-14023 GCA_943329595.2 Bifidobacterium breve | reverse complement strand
GGCAGGTATCGAGGAACCACGGCCACCACCTCGACACCCTTCCTCGACCTAGCCCAGCGGATGCCGTCGGCCGTGGTCACCCTGAACAGGCTCTCGCCGATCAGGTGCTTGGGCGGGTGGCCGTGATGCCTCTGATACCGCAGTGCCGCCCTCTCGCCACCCAGATAGTGCCATGGGAAGCTCTCGTGCCCACCCCACGGCCCAAACCACACGGTGTAACTGAGCAGACACATTCCACCTGCTCTGGTCACTCGCAGCATCTCATCGCCCATTCGCCACGGCTGAGGAACGTGCTCGGCCACATTCGACGAGTAGGTGATGTCGAAGGCACCCGTGGCAAAGGGCAGAGACATGCCGTCGCCCTGCACCGTGCGGTCGCCGGGGCTGCGGCCGTGCAGCCGCATCTCGCCAGCATCGGCGTCAAGGGCCACGTAGGTGGCTCCACGGGTTTCGAACGCCTCCTGAAAGAAGCCAGGGCCGCCTCCGACGTCGAGGAGACGAGCACCGTTCAGCGGCGCATAGTGCCCAACCTGCGCCGCGGAGTCGCGGGCCAGATCGCCGTAGAACCGGTGGGGGTCGGTCTGCTCGGACCCGAATGATCGGAACAACCGCCACGAGCGGCGAAGGTCAGCGCGGAAGCGCAGCTCTGTGACGGAGTCCGGATTCACCTCCGCACCGTACCCCGAGGCACTCCACGGCTCTCCTCCATCACCTAGGCTCTCGGCATGCCTGCGACCTCGGAGCCCCCGCAGCAGCGCGCCGACGGTCGCCTCCGTGTGGTGTTCATGAACTGGCGCGACACCTCCAATCCAGAGGGTGGCGGCTCGGAGGTTTACGTTGAGAAAGTCGCCGAGTCCTTCGCTGCGGCGGGTCACGAGGTCACGATCTTCTGCGCCGCGCACAGCGATGCACCCGACCATGAGGTGCGACGGGGGGTCAGGTTCGTCCGCGCGGGCAGCAAGCTGGGGGTGTACCTCGAGGCAGCCCGGCACTACCGTCGTGGCGAACTCGGCGATCCCGATGTCGTGGTCGATGTGCAGAACGGAATTCCCTTCTTCAGCAGGCTGGTTCGACGCGGGACGCCCACGATCGTTCTGGTGCACCACGTGCACCGCGAGCAATGGCCCGTCGTCTACGGGCCACTCCGATCGCGCATTGGCTGGGCGCTGGAGTCACGGGTGGCCCCGCGCGTGTACCGGGGCAGCGCTTACGTGACCGTGTCGGAGTCCTCGCGCGACGAACTGGTGGCGCTCGGGGTCAGGGCCCAGGACATCTCCATCGTGCGCAACGGCACAGACACACCCTCCTCACCAACGGGGGAATCGCGCGACCTCAGCCCACGTGTAGTGGTGCTCGGTCGCATCGTTCCGCATAAGAGGGTCGAAATTGCCATTGACACCGTGGCCGACCTGCGTGCAGACATTCCCGGGCTCACCCTCGCCGTCATCGGTGACGGGTGGTGGTCCGACGCGCTGGCACAGCACATCGCCACTCGTGGGGCAGGAGCCTACGTCGACCTCGCAGGATTCGTCGACGACGAGGCCAAGCACCAGGCCCTCGCGGCCTCGTGGGTCATGCTGCTGCCAAGCCTGAAGGAGGGCTGGGGCTTGGCTGTGATGGAGGCGGCCGCCCACGGAGTGCCGTGCGTGGCATTTCGTGCCGCTGGCGGGGTTCAGGAATCGATCCTCGACGGCGTGACGGGACTGCTAGTCGACACTCCCGAGGAGATGACGAACGCCCTGCGCAGTCTGCTGGTCGACACCGAACTGCGAGAGCGACTCGGCGCCGCCGCGCGCGACAGGGCCGCACTGTTCACGTGGGAGATGACCGCCCAAGAGTTTCGGGGCGTGGTGGAGCTGGTGCTAGCCGCGGGATGAGGCCTAGGGACTGAGGCCTGCGCTAGCGACTACTGGTTGCCGTACACGACGTACGGCTTGTCAACCGGTGAGGGGACGGTGGTTTGCGAACTCACCAGCAGCGACGAGGCGCCGAATGCAAGCAGGCCACCCACAACTGCGGCGATGATGGCGCCGATGCCAGCGGTCATGACTGCTCCTTTGTCGGATGGACTGGGGTCACGGTACCACCGCCTTGCCCCTCTGTGCGGAAAATCGGCGGCGCGCCTCCGATGCTGTCACGAGGGCGGAGACGAGAGTCGCCGAGGCAAGAAGCCAGGCCAGTGCCACCAGGGATACCCGCCACGGCTCCACCGGTGGCCAGGGCTGTGTGCCGGGCACGCTGAGCAGGATCAGGTCGGTCCCGACGAACTCCTCGTGTAGGCCGGCCAGCGACGACGGGCGCACCGCACCGGCCGTGCCCCGCTCCACCACGACGAACCCGATGCCACCGCGCTGCAGGGCCGGAAGTAGCGGGCCTCCAGCCTCAACCGCGGCGCCAATCGCCGCGGCTCGTGCGCTCTCTCCCGACACCCGCTGCAGCGTGCCATCGCGACGGCGCACGAGCAGGGTGTCGTCGACCACCGTGGCGCGCGCCATCCAGCGAGGTGCCGGGTCGAGTGCGGTGCGTCCTTCGTTCCAGTCGAACTCTCGGAAGGTCCCCCACGGAAGCACAGTGACATCGCCCGGCGCGCTCGACTCAGCAACGCGATCGGCGACGGTCTTCCAGTCGGACGGGTACTCGACCGCAGCAAGTCGGCCGAGTGACCCCCACGCTGCATCCGGTAGCACGATGACCGGTAGTGCCAGCAGCGCGCACACCAGCACACGCCTCGACAGCGGCTCGACCACCCAGCCCGCCACCCTGCGCGCACCCAGCGGGGCAACTAACGCTAGGAGCAGCGTGAGCGGGGCCAGTAGCCGCTGACCGTCGCGAAACTGCCCACCCCCCGGCACGAGCGCCAGCAGGTTGCCCAGCCCAATCGGCCAGGTGGCGCCGGCGACGGCGATCATCACCCCAACTCCGGCCACCGCCAACAGCACCAAGGCCCCCGACCGGCCCAGCACTGCGACAGATCGGTTCGCACCGAGAGCCGCCAGCGCAATCACGAGCAGCGCGCCGATCACTCCCAGCGCTGTCGACCGGCTCGCCGGCACAGCGTCGGCGTTCCACACACCCCCGGTACCGAGAGCTGTGAGTAACGGTCCCCACGGCCCCTCGGGTCTCAGCGCGAAGGCCGCGACTCCCCCGGGGTCGGAGGCTGCTCGCACCGGGCTCGTGAGCGCCGGCACAATCCATGGGAGTTGAAGTGCCACGGTGGCGGCGAGCACGGCGGCTCGACGGGCGATCGGAGCCCTGGAACCCGGACCCACTGCGATGGGCAGTGCCACCAGCGGGATCAGCGCCCACGAACTGGGGGCAAGCGATCCCACGGCCAGCAGGAGAATGAGCCGACCACCGGCCCCTGAAATCCCCCTGCGGACGTTCAGGGCTTGCCCCACCGCCCAGGGTAGGGCTGCAAAGGCGACCAGCAGGGGCCAGGAGCCCATCACGAGGCGCTCGACGACATAGGCCGACCACACGTAGAGCAGCGCACCCAGGCAGCGCTGCCACAGCACCTCGTCTCTCAGAAGCCGCGCCACGCCGGTGGCGCCGCCCACCACCACGAGCACGAGCATCAGGTGCTGCCACCACGACCCGGGGGCGAGCGAGGTAAGCAGCCAGAGCACGACGTCCTGTGGAACGGCACGTGGCAGAACGTCGGCCAGACCCCAGGCCGCGGGCACGGACGACTGACGCGGCACAAAAACCATGTCGTAGGTGAGGACATACCCTGGCTTGAGAGCTGGGCCGAGCAGACCCACCGTGGCCGATGCCACGACCAGACCGAGAATGACTCGTTCCCTCATCGGCCTCGTCGACCTCATCGACCTCATCGACCTCATCACCCCCGCACCCTCGCATAGTGTGAGGCGACGTGTGCGCACGGGCGCGCCCCAGATCGGCTCCGCAGGAAGGATCATCATGTCTCGCACGCGCACGCGCGCGCTGCTGTCGGGCAGTGTGCTGGTCGCTGCGGGGCTTGCCGTGGCCCAGGTGTTGGCCTATCTCCTCAACCTCGTCGCAGCTCGGGTGCTCGGCCCCCAGCAGTTCGGCGCCTTTGCTGCCCTCATGAGTGTGATGCTCATTGCCGGCACTGTCGGGCTGGGGCTCCAAGCTGCCAGTAGCAAGCGTCTGGTGGCTTCGAACGAGTCCGATCGCGCGGCCACTGCCAACGGACTCCTGCGCTTCGGGGTCAAGGTGGCGTTGCTGCTGGGAGCAGTCGTCCTGCTTGCCAGCCCCCTCGTCTCAGCGGTACTGCGGCTCGACAGCGTCTGGCTCGCGGTGCTCGTTGCAGGCACCATCGCGATTTTCACCCTCGGCGGCGCCCAACTCGGCGTCGCTCAGGGAGCAGAGCGCTTCGGCCGACTCGGCTCGCTGTACGGCAGCGTTCAACTGTGTCGTTCCATCGGCGCCATCGGCGGGGCCGTACTCGGGCACACTCTGGCCGGCACCCTGGCCGGACTCCTGCTCGGAACAGCGGCCGGAGTAGCGGTCGGACAGTTCATTGTCGCGCCACTGGTGTCGAGCCCGGCGCTGCCGGTGCCCAGCATCGGGCCCGAGACGTGGCACGCGTCGCACGCGCTGCTGGCCCTGTTCGTGCTCACGAACATGGACGTGCTCATGGCACGGTTCTTCCTCACCGCAGATCAGGCGGGGCTCTACGCGGTCGGCGTGCTCATCGCAAAAGTGGCTTTCTTCCTGCCTCAGTTTGTGATTGTCACAGCCTTCCCCACCATGTCACGCCAGCAGGACCGCCGATCGGTACTCTTCGCCGCTGGCGTTACCGCCATGATCGGACTTACCGTGACCGTCGTCGTTGCGGCCGCGGGGCCACTGGTGGTGGCAATGGTGGGTGGCAGCCAGTATCAGGAACTCAACTCCGAGGCCTGGCTGTTCGCAGCGGAGGGCGCTCTCTTCGCCGTCGCTCAGGTGCTGCTGTACGGGCAGGTCGCCCGAGGCAACCGGTGGGCTGTGGTGTTCCTGTGGGCCGCGGGCCTCGTCTTCCTGGTATCCGTCGCCGCCGGTCCGCACGATGCCGTGCTGACCCTCGTCGTGACCGCCGTGCTGGTGGCACTCGCCGTGGTGATCGCGGGCATCGTCAGCACCGTGCTGGCCCGACGTTCTGTCGCGCCGCTCACCCTCAGCGAGATCGGCGAGTTCCTTGAGCAGTGACAGCCGACCTGACGTGACTCCCCCCACACCCGCCACTGGAGTCCCTTCCGCCGCCACGCCATCGGTGGCAGTCGCGTTCGTACGCTCAATGCGACCGCGCCAGTGGGTGAAGAACGTGCTCGTCTTCGCGGTTCCCGTCGCAGCCGGTGGTGTGCTTCGTCCTGGCGTGCTGGTGCCCACACTGGTCGCGTTCGTTGCGCTGTGTCTGGCGTCGTCGGCCACCTACCTCGTCAACGACAGTCGCGACATCAACAGCGATCGCACCCACCCGACCAAGCAGTTCCGCCCGCAGGCGGCGGGCCACCTATCTCGCCGTGCGGCCCTCATGGGCGCGAGCGTCCTCATCGTCGCAGCCCTCGCACTCGCACTCTCCACCACACGTGCGCTCGCGCTCACCGTGGCCGCGTACCTGATACTCACGCTCTGCTACAGCCTGTGGCTCAAGTCCGAGCCCGTCATCGAACTCGCACTTCTCACCGCGGGGTTCCTGCTGCGAGCCATCGCCGGCGGCGCGGCCACGGGAATCGCTATCTCCAACTGGTTCCTCATCGTGGCGGGTTTCGGCTCACTCTTCATGGCGGTCGGAAAGCGCTATTCCGAACTGCTGCACCAGGGGCCGAGCACCTCCACCCGAGCGAGTCTGGCCGGGTACTCGCCCGAGTTCCTCCGCTGGGCCTCCGGCGTCTCGGCGTCCGTGGCCATCACCGCCTACTGCGTCTGGGCCTTCGAGGTCGCCGCGCGCTCGTCGTCGACCCTGCCGTGGGCCCAGCTATCGGTCATCCCGTTCGTTCTGGCACTGCTGCGGTACGCCGTGCGCATCGACGCCGGCGACGCGGAGGCCCCGGAGGAGGCGGTGCTGGGCGATCGGGTCTTGATCGGCATCGGGGTCACGTGGGCGCTGATCTTCGCGCTGGGGGCCTACGGTGTCTAACTCCGAGCGACGCCTGCTGAGCGGATGGGGACGAACGGCAGCCACCTCCGCCACTGTCGTGTCGGTGATGCCAGGGGCCACTGCCACCATGGTTGTGGCCGACCTGCTCGCCACATCGGGCAGTCGTGGGGTCATCGCGCGGGGACTGGGCAGGTCGTACGGCGACGCTGCCCAGAACGCCGGTGGCGCGGTCCTCGACATGACCGCCCTCGACGGCCTCGCGATTGACCCGACATCCGGAACGGCGGTTGTCGGGGCCGGTACCTCACTCGACTCGGTGATGCGGGCGTGCGTGCCGCTGGGATGGTGGGTTCCGGTTACCCCGGGCACTCGACAGGTCACGGTGGGAGGAGCGATCAGTGGCGACATCCACGGAAAGAATCACCACGTTGACGGCTCCTTTGGCGCGCATGTGAAGTGGCTGAGCCTCGCGCTACCCGACGGCAGTGTGCGCAGACTTGCGCCCGGTGACGACCTCTTCCATGCGACCACCGGTGGCATGGGCCTCACGGGGGTGATCCTCGAGGCCGAGCTCGCGCTCACACCAATCTCCACTGCCCTCGTCAACGTCGACACCGACCGGCACGGCGACCTCGACTCACTGATGGCCGCCATGGTCGAGGGCGACGACCGGTTTCGCTACAGCGTCGCGTGGGTCGACGCCGGAAGCCGCGGAACCCTGGGCCGGGGGGTCCTCACCCGAGGCGATCATGCGGCGTCGACAGACGTTCCGGTGCGCCAGCGAGGGTTGGCGTTTGCCCCGCGTGAGCGGGTTGGCGTCCCTCCGCTCGTGCCCCGCAGTCTCCTGAGCAGTGCCAGCATTACCGCCTTTAACGAGGCATGGTTCCGACGAGCTCCCGAGCGCCGGCGCGGTGAGCTCCAGCACCTCGGAACCTTCTTTCACCCGCTCGACGGCGTGCGCGATTGGAACCTCCTGTACGGACCCCGCGGGTTCGTCCAGTACCAGTTCGTGGTGCCCAACAGCGCGGCGTACGTCGTACAGACCGCCCTCGAGCGTCTCCGTGCCATCGGCGCCACCTCGTTCCTCTCGGTGCTGAAGCGTTTCGGCGCTCAGGGGCCCGGACACCTGTCGTTTCCGATGCCCGGCTGGACCCTGGCACTCGACCTCCCCGCTGCCGTCGATGGCCTGGCCCCACTCCTCGACAGCCTCGACGCGCTCGTGGCCTCCGAGGGTGGTCGGGTCTACCTCGCCAAGGACTCACGCATGACTCCAGCGATGATGGAGTCGATGTACCCACGACTTGAGGAATTTCGAGCCCTGCGTGCGTCGATCGACCCACACACCCACCTGAACTCCGACCTGGCCAGGAGGCTGCACCTGTGATCGATGCACTCGCACGACCCCAGTCGGTTGCCGTGTTTGGAGCGACGTCCGACATCGCAGGGGCGCTGATCGCGCGACTCAACGGCCCTCAACTGCAGCGTTTAGTGATCGCTGCTCGCCCCTCCGACGCGCGCGACCGACTTGTTGAATCGCTGCGTAGCGGCTTGTCAGCCCCTGAGGTGGTGGTGCTCGACTTCGACGCCGCCGACCACGCGAGCCATGACGCCGTGGTCGACCTCGCCTTCGGGGCCGACGACGTCGACCTCGCTGTTCTCGCCTTCGGGGTGCTCGGCAGTCAGCCGGAGTTTGACGACGATCCCGACGCCGCCGTTCGGGCCGCCCAGATCAACTATGTCGGGTCGCTGTCGGTGGGGCTTCGGGTTGCCTCGCGCATGCGCCGCCAGGGACACGGGACCCTCGTGGCCCTGTCGAGCGTGGCGGGCGAGCGGGCCCGGGCCTCGAACTTCGTGTACGGCTCAACCAAGGCGGGCCTTGACTCGTTCGCAACCGGGCTCGGCGACGCGCTGCGCGGCTCAGGTGTGAGTGTGATGGTGGTGCGCCCCGGCTTCGTGCGCACCAGCATGACTCAGGGTCTCGACGAGGCTCCGTTGGCCGTCGGCCCCGACGATGTAGCCGAGGCCATCGTCGAGGGGCTGCGGCGCGGCAAGGAGACCGTCTACGTGCCGCCCACCATGCGCTTCGTCATGAGCGGACTGCGCCACCTGCCCCGATCGGTGTTCCGCCGGTTACCTATCTGAGCACGCTCAGTGGGCCGCCGCCTCCCAGGTGGAGCCGGTTCCGACCGACACCTCCAGCGGCACGCGCAGGTCGGCAGCTGAGCCCATCTCCTCGCGCACGAGTTGCGTGACTGCATCGAGCTCTCCCGGGGCGACCTCAAGTACCAACTCATCGTGCACCTGCAGCAAGAGCCGCGAAGACAACGCCTCGACCGCGAGCCTGCGGTCGACACCCAGCATTGCCACCTTGATGATGTCGGCCGCCGACCCCTGAATCGGCGCGTTGAGGGCCATCCGCTCGGCCATGTCACGACGCTGCCGCACGTCGCTCGCTAGGTCGGGCAGGTACCTGCGCCGACCCATAATCGTCTCCGTGTACCCGCTGACCCGCGCCTGCGCAACAACCTCCGCCAGATAGTCGCGCACGCCACCGAAGCGTTCGAAGTAGTGGTCCATGAGCAAGCGCGCCTCGTCAGCGGGCACACCGAGTTGCTGTGAGAGCCCGTAGGCCGAGAGTCCGTATGCGAGTCCGTACGACATCGCCTTGATGTGCCGTCGCATCTCGGCGTCAACCCTGTCGGACGGAACATCGAACACTCGGCTGGCCACCGTGGAGTGCAGGTCCTCACCACCTCGGAAGGCTTCGATCAGACCAGGGTCGCCTGACAGGTGCGCCATGATGCGCATTTCGATCTGGCTGTAGTCGGCAGTGAGAAGGCACTCGTAGCTGGCCCCCACCACGAAAGCCGCACGGATGCGCCGGCCCTCCTCGGTACGAATGGGAATGTTCTGCAGGTTGGGGTCTGCGCTCGACAACCTGCCCGTGGCCGCCACGGTCTGCTGGAAGGTGGTGTGAATTCGCGACTGCGCGTCGGCGAGCGGAATGAGCCCCGCCACCGTCTGGCGCAGTTTCGACACGTCGCGCCACCGGAGGATCTCGGCGAGCAGGGGGTCCTCGGTGCGCTCATACAGCGACTGCAGTGCCTCGGCGTCGGTGGTGAATCCGGTCTTGATCTTCTTGGTGGTGGGGAGCCCCCGCTCGGTGAACAGAATTTCCTGTAGCTGCTTAGGCGAGCCGATGTTGAAGGTGTGGCCCACGATGATCTGGGCCTGCGACTCTGCGCCCCGCGCCGAGTCGGCGAAGGACTCGTCGAGCTCGCGCAGGAGGTCGAGGTCAACGGCGATACCGACCTCTTCCATCCGGGCCAGAACCCCCACGAGCGGCAGCTCAACATGGTGCAGCAGGGCAGTGCCCCCACGACCGGCGACCTCAACCTCGAGCATGGCTGCGAGGTCAAGCACGGCACTGGCACGCAAGCCGAGCGCCGCGGCTGACTCGGACTCGCCGTCGGCCACCAGACTCAGCTGACCGCTGTCGTCTGCTGTCGATGCCAGCTCGCGGCCTAGGAACCTGGCTGTCAGGTCGCCGAGATCGAAGCTGCGTTGGCCCGCGAGGACCAGGTAGGCCATGAGCGCCGTGTCAGCCGCAAGCGAGGTGAGGTGCCAACCCCGGGCGTCAAGGGCAAGCATGGGGCCCTTGGCGTCGTGCATGCTGACCGAGGTGGTGGGGTCGGCGAGCCATCCGCGGAAGGCCTCGTCGTCGCGAGGGGTGACCGTGTCAGCGTCGGCCCAGCAGACCGACCCGTCGGCCGCGGCGAGGGCTATCGCGCGCACGGTGCCGGTACCTCGTCCCCAGTCTCCGTCGACCTCCAGCGCAACCGGCCCGTGAGCGTGATCGGTGAGCCACGCCGCCAGACCATCAGGGGGCAGCACCTCAACGGTCACCTCGAAGCCGCCCGACGCCTCGGCCACAGAGTCGCCCAGCGTGTCGAACAGTCGGTCGCGGAGCACCCGGAACTGCAGCGCATCGAACACCTCGTGCACGCGCTGACGGTCGATGGGAGCTCGTGCGAGGTCGTCGGGGTCGTCGAAGGCCGGGGGCAGCGGGACATCGCGCACCATCTCGGTGAGCCGTCGGTTGAGTTGCACCGCTTCGAGGTGATCACGCAATGATTGGCCCGCCTTGCCCGGCACCTCGTCGGACCGCCGCAGGAGTTCGGCCAGCGATCCGTACTCACGGATCCACTTCGCCGCAGTTTTCTCTCCAACCCCTGGAATCGACGGCAGGTTATCGCTCGGGTCGCCTCGCAGGGCGGCGTAGTCGGGGTACTGCGCCGGGGTGAGCCCGTAGCGCTCCTCGATGGCGGCGGGGTCCATGCGGGCGAGGTCGGACACCCCCTTGCGGGGGTACAGCACGGTCACGTGGTCATCGACAAGTTGAAAGGCGTCGCGGTCACCCGACAGCACCAGCACGTCGAGGTCCGCGGCGCGAGCCCGGGTCGTGAGGGTGGCGATGATGTCGTCTGCCTCGTAGCCCTCCATCTGCAGGGCGGGGATCCCCAGCGCCTCGAGTACCTCGAGGATCAGCGGCACCTGCCCGGCGAACTCGGGGGGGCTCGCCGAGTGGGTCGCCTTGTACTCGGGGAAGAGTTCGGTGCGGAAGGTCTGGCGCGACACGTCGAACGCGACAGCAAGGTGCGAGGGGCTCTCGTCGCGCAACGTGTTGATCAGCATGGACGTGAACCCGTACACAGCATTAGTGGGCTGACCTGTCGACGTGGAGAAGTTATCAACCGGTAGCGCGAAAAAGGCGCGATAGGCGAGCGAGTGTCCATCGAGAAGCAGCAGGGTGGGGCGGGTCGCCCGATCGGTCGGCACCACTCGATCCTAGGGTGACCTTCATGACACCCGATTCGCCTCAGCCCGCTGAGGGCCAGGGCGCCCACTCGGCTCCCGACGGTTCCGACGTCCTCGACGCTCCCGGCCTTCTCGACGAGTCCGATCAGATCAGCGAATTCCTAGACATGGTCAACGCGCCCGGCCTCAGTACCCGCCTCGGAATCGAGTTCACCGAGATCACCCACGAACGGGTGGTGGGCACCATGCCGGTCGCCGGGAACACGCAGCCCTACGGCATCCTCCACGGCGGCGCCCACGCCGCCCTCGCCGAAACCCTCGGTTCTATCGGCGCAGCACTCCACGCCGGACCCACACGCTTCCCGGTGGGCATTGAACTTTCCTGCTCACACCATCGCTCGATCTCCGAGGGACTCGTCACCGGAATGGCGACTCCGATCACGTCGGGCAAAACTCTGAGCGTCTGGGACATTGTCATGACCGACGAGGCTGGGCGCCGCCTCAGCACAGCCCGCCTCACCTGCCTGCTGCGCGACCGCTGACCCCAGCGCGCTCAACGGCGTGCCTGACAGATCGAGCCGACGCCCCACTGGTGTTGAGTCAGGACGTGGGTACGTCTGCCGCAATGGAGTCGATCGGCGCGATCGTGTTGTCTGGTCCGAACTGCCAAATGGTCATCGTCGCGTACGACGGGTCGCCGTTGGCCTTGATGCCCGTTGCGCCCGAGGGCCCGACGTAGCTGATTGCCTGACCTGCCTTCAACAGGGCAACACACTCAGCGAACTTGCTGCACGGTTCGTTGCCCTGTGCGGAGACCGCGGGGATTTGTGCGGCGATATCGGCACCCTTGGTCGACTGGGCTGCCTCAGCCGCAAGGGCCACGAGGACAGTCGCGTCGTACGACTCGGGGCCGTAGGCGAAGTCCGTCAGATTGGGGTTGGTCGCCAGCATTTGGGCGCGTAGCTTTTCGCTCGCCTGCACCCCGGGGATGGTTCCCTTGACGCCGTTCATGAGACCGGAGGGAAGACCAACAGCGAGGGCGTTGCTCATCTGCCCGTCGCAGAGAAACAGTGTCAGCTTCTGCGGACCGATGCCCTGCGCCTGCAATTGCTGGATGACCCCCTTCGACTCACTGAAGCCGATGAGGATGAGCGCGTCAGGATCGGCAGCCTTGACCTTGGCCACACCAGCGGTGTACGACGCGGGCGTGGGGTCGTAGTTCACGCGAACGGCAACGGTGCCACCTGCCACCTCAAAGTTCTTGGTGACATCGTCGGCAAGACCGGTGGTGTAAACATCGGTCAGAGCCATGATGGCGACGTTCTTGGCGCCGTCGGCCTGGGCGAGGGCCGCAAGAACCGCACCTTGGAAGGTGTCCGGGGCGACGGTACGGAAGTACAGGCCCTTGGTGATGGCCGTGTCGCTCAACTCACTCGACGTGTTGGCCGGCGAGAAGAGCACCACGCCAGCGGCAGTGGTTGTTTTGATGACCGACAGGCTCACCGCAGACTGTGCGGCGCCGATGATGGCGCTCACGCCCTGTTTGATTTGGGCATCGACGGTCTGGGCGGCGATGGTGGTGGTGGCGTCGCCCGAGTCACCGTCAATTTTTTGCAGTGGCTGACCGAGAACGCCGCCCGCGGAGTTGATGTCGGCGATGGCTGCGTCGACTCCTGCGACCTCGGGCGGACCGAGGAAATCAAGCGACCCCGTCTGGGGCAGGAGAGTCCCGATGATGAGCGGGTTGGCCGGCGTTGCTGACGACGACCCACTGGCGCCGCTGCCGTCGCTGTTGCTACTACCGCAGGCGGCCAGCGCGATGCTGGCAATGCTCAGCACGATCCCACACCGAAGCACTGCGGATCGGGACATCAATCAAACTCCTCTGCTGTGGGGCACTGCCCATTTTGGTTCAGTGTTCAGAATAGTGGGGACGCACGTTTCACTATGCCATCTGGACGACATGCTCGTGACTGTGACCGAGGCGTGACTGAATTGCCGTCGGGACGTGGTCACGACCTGCTGCCTAGGTTTGAGAGGGCAGCGGGGTCAGCGGGGGTTCGGCCAGAACCTGCTCTGCCACCGCTCTCATGGAGGTGCGTCGGTCCATGGCCGCCTTCTGGATCCAACGGAAGGCATCAGGCTCGGACACGCCAAGTTGCAGCATGAGCACCGGCTTCGCGCGATCGACAGCAATACGGGTCGCGAGCCGCTGCGACAGATCGGCCACCTCATCGGCCAGGGCCTGCATCTCGCGGTGTCGGCTGAGCGCGATCTCGATGGCAGGCACGAGGTCGGCCGGGGTGAAGGGCTTGACGAGGTACGCCATCGCTCCTGCGTCGGTGGCCCGCTTCACCAGCTCGCGCTGGCTGAACGCTGTGAGCATCAGCACGGGAGCCACGCCGGCAGACACGATCTGTTCGGCGGCACCCAACCCGTCGAGCACCGGCATCGCCACGTCGAGAATGACGAGGTCGGGCTTGAGCACCGCGGCTAGCTCCACAGCTTTTGCGCCGTCGCCCACTGCCGCCACCACGTCGTAGCCCAGTTCCCTCAGGGTCTCGACCAGGTCGAGGCGGATGATCGCCTCATCCTCGGCCACCAATACCCGAGGTCGAGAGCGACCTTCGGTGTCGGGTTTCGGCGCGGTCATGACCCCCAGCCTACCGACGAGGCTGCACCGAGGGCCTAGCCTTAGTGGTGGCCCCGGTACTCCAACCGGCAGAGAGGGCGGTCTCAAACACCGCACAGTGTGGGTTCGACTCCCACCCGGGGCACCGCTTACAGTGAGGCCCGCAAATCCCCGGCATCTCCCCGGCAGATCCGCGAACTTGTGTCACAAACGGACATTCAACGTCCTGTTCCGACACAAGTTCGACTCGGAAGCGGGGTGGAGGTCGGCGTGGGCGTCGGCGTGGGCGCCGGGGTGCTGACAGTGAGGTCGGCATCTCCCAGGCATCTCCCCGGCATCTCCCCGGCATCTCCCCGGCATTTCCCCGGCATCTCCCCGGCATTTCCCCTGCGTCTCCCCGAACTTGTGTCACAAACAGACATTCAACGTCCTGTTCGGACACAAGTTCGACTCGGACGTGGCGGCAGGACGGCCCCGGCTACGTCTACACGACGGAATGCGGCGATAGG
>CALQEM020000074.1:0-14116 GCA_943329595.2 Bifidobacterium breve | reverse complement strand
AGCGAGCGAAGCGAGGGAAGGGCGGCTTCCCGCCCTGGGTGTGCGGGGAGCAACCGGAGCGAGCGAAGCGAGGGAAGGGCGGCTTCCCGCCCTGGGTGTGCGGGGAGCAACCGGAGTGATGAACCTGTCATGTCCGGTGCCAACTCGGTACGCTGCGAGCGTGACCAGACCCGCCCTCGCCATTGTTCTCGCGGCGGGTGAGGGCACCCGCATGCGCTCCTCGCTCGTCAAGGTCCTGCACCCCATCGCCGGAAGGCCGGTGCTGGGCCACGTGCTGCACTCGGTGGCGCATACCGAGCCGCAGGCAGTGGTGGTGGTGGTGGGTCACCAGCGCGAGCGAGTCACCGAGTACGTCACCACCCACCAGACCGGAACGCTCGTAGCGGTGCAGCACGAGCAGCGCGGAACAGGTCACGCGGTGAGGGTCTGCCTCGAGCAGTTGGCCGACCAAGGACACGACCCGACCCTGCTCGTCGGTCCAGTCCTCGTCCTCGCCGGCGACGCACCCCTGGTGCAGGGCGGCACCCTCAGTGCACTCCTCAACCATCACGCCGCCAGCGGTTCGGGAGTCACGGTGCTCTCGGCACACCTGTCTAACCCCACGGGCTACGGACGCATCCTCCGCGACGCGAGCGGTGCGGTCACCGCCATCGTTGAGCACCGAGACGCCACCGATGAGCAGCGACTGATCACCGAGGTCAACTCCGGAACCTACGTGTTCGACGCCGAGCTGCTCCGGGCCGCACTTCCTCGCATCACTGCCGACAACACACAGGGCGAGGAGTACCTCACCGATGTCCTCGGAATCGCCTGGGCCGACGGGCTCGCTGTCTCCGCTCTCGCCGCCGACGAGCCGGGGGAAATCCTGGGAATTAATGATCGCGTTCAGTTGGCCGAGTGTGCGCGGGTAATGCGCGATCGCATCAACCTCGGCTGGATGCGGGCGGGCGTCACCATTGTCGACCCCTCAACCACCTGGATCGACGTCGACGCCGACCTCGAACCCGACGTCGTGCTGCACCCGTCGACGATTCTGCGCGGCCCGACCTCCGTGGCCTCGGGCGCAGAGATTGGTCCCGACACCACCCTCATCTCCTGTGAGGTGGGGGCGAACGCCACCGTGCTCCGCAGCCACTGTGAGCTGGCCGTGATTGGCGAAGACGCCTCGGTGGGCCCCTTCAGCTACCTCCGCCCCAACGCCCGGCTCGACGCCGACTCCAAGGCGGGGGCGTTTGTCGAGATCAAGAACTCGCACATCGGTGTGGGCGCGAAGGTTCCCCATCTGTCGTACGTCGGCGACGCTGAGGTGGGCGAGGGAACCAACATTGGTGCCGCCACGGTGTTCGTTAACTACGACGGAGTTGCCAAGCACCGCACTGTCGTGGGGGCGCACGTGCGCATCGGAAGCGACACCATGCTGGTCGCGCCGGTCGTCATCGGTGACGGCGCCTACACCGCGGCCGGCTCGGTGATCACCGACGATGTGCCCGCGGGCGCCATGGCCGTCGGTCGAGCGCAGCAGCGAACCATCGCAGGCTGGGTTGAGCGTAAGCGCTCGGGCAGCCCCGCCGCCGAGGCCGCGGCGCGGGCGCGGCAAGATGAAGCCCGCGTCGATCCCCCGACCGCCACAGCGTCCGATCAGACCACCTCGGGAGACACCTGATGAGCGGAATGACAGTCTCGCCGGCGAAGAAGCTCATGCTCTTCGCAGGACGGTCACACCCCCAGCTCGCCCAGGAGGTGGCCAAGGAACTCGACGTCGAGCTCACGCCCACCTCTGCCTACGACTTCGCCAACGGTGAGATCTTTGTCCGGTTCCTCGAGTCGGTGCGCGGATGTGACGCCTTCGTCCTGCAGAGCCACACCGACCCCATCAACACCTGGATCATGGAGCAGCTCATCATGGTCGACGCGCTCAAGCGCGCCTCCGCCAAGCGCATCACCGTGATCGCGCCGTTCTACGGCTATGCGCGTCAGGACAAGAAGCACCGAGGCCGCGAGCCCATCACGGCGCGGCTGATGGCCGACCTGTTTAAGGCGGCCGGGGCCGACCGCCTCATGGCGGTCGACCTGCACACCTCGCAGATTCAGGGATTCTTCGACGGACCCGTCGACCACCTCTTCGCCCTTCCGCTGCTCGCGGGCCACGTTAAGGCCAACTACGACAAGTCGAACATCACCGTGGTCTCACCCGATGCTGGTCGCGTGCGTGTCGCCGAGCGATGGACCGATGTTCTCGGCGCACCGCTGGCCATCATCCACAAGCGTCGTGACCCCGACGTGCCCAACGAGGTGCGCGTCTTCGAGGTGGTCGGCGATGTCGAGGGCCGTCTGTGCGTGGTGGTCGACGACATGATCGACACCGGGGGCACCATCGCCAAGGCGGCCGAGACGCTCATGCAGTGCGGCGCCGAGGGAGTGATCGTCGCGGCGACCCACGGAATCTTCAGCGACCCTGCCACACAGCGGCTGTCGGCGTCTCCCATCATCGAGGTCATTGTCACCGACTCCCTGCCCATTCCCGACGACCGCCGCTTCGAGCGCCTCACCGTGCTGCCGATCTCCCCGTTGATCGCCACCGCCATCCGCGAGGTGTTTACCGACGGCTCGGTCACCCGCATGTTCGACTAATCGCACGGGCGGGCTACACTTCGAGAGTTCCCTCGGCGAGGCGCTCGCTTGTGCACCTGAGCGCGTTATCGACGCGGTCGCTACGTGCGGCGTGCCTCCCGAGCCCCGCACTCACCAGGAGTCACCTCTCATGACCAACGTCGCCATTGCCGCCGTCCCCCGCGACGACTTCGGAAAGGGCGTGGCCCGCAAGCTGCGCGCCGCCGGACTCGTTCCCGCCGTGATCTACGGCCACGAGTCGGAGGTTCGGCACGTGTCGCTGCCCGCGCACGAGCTCAACATGGCCCTCACCAAGACCAAGGTGGTGCTCGAGGTCGTCGTCGACGGCGCCACCCTGGTGGTCGCCCCGCGTCAGATCCAGCGCGACCCGGTTCGTCGCATCATCGAGCATGTCGACCTCGTGCTGCTCAGCGACAAGGAGCAGCGTGAGCGTGCCGCGGAGGCCCGCCTCATCGACCTCGCCGAAGAGGCGGCCATCGAGGCCGGGCTCGACCCCATGGCAGTGGCCGAGGCGGCGCAGGCCGCGGTGGCCCGCGGCATCCGTCCGGCCGACGCGATCGAGGTGGCCCTCGACGACGTCAGGGCTGCCCAGCTCGCGCAGGCCGAGAGTGCTGCCGCCAACGCAGCTGCCGAGGACGCTGCCGACGCTGCAGACGTGGCCGCGACCAACGCCGCTGCTGAGTCCGCGGCGTCTGACGCCAGCTGACCACTGCGGTGACCGACACCCCGTGGCTCGTCGTGGGGCTCGGGAACCCTGGTCCCGAGTACGCCTCGACCCGTCATAACGTCGGCGCGATGGTCGTCGACGTGATGGCGGGCCGACTGGGCGTTCGGCTCTCCAAGCATCGCCGTGCCCAGGCGAGCACGGGAGACGGACGTGTGGGCGGCCACCGAGTCGAGCTTCTGGTGCCGCGCTCGTACATGAACGAGTCGGGTGGGCCCGTGAAGGCCGCCACCGATTTTGCCAAGGTGCCGCCCGGCCAGATCATCGTGGTGCACGACGAGCTCGACCTCGACTTCGGCAGGCTGCGCGTGAAGTTCGGCGGCGGTGACAACGGGCACAACGGGCTCAAGTCGCTGCGCCGCTCGCTCGGCACCGGCGACTTCTTCCGGGTCAGGGTGGGCATCGGTCGACCGCCCGGCCGACAGGACCCCGCCGACTACGTGCTGCGCTCCTTTGGCACCACCGAGCGGCGCGAACTCGACGAATTCCTCGCGCGATCAGCCGACGCAGTTGAGGCCCTCGTTACCGACGGTCTGGCAGTCGTGCAGAATCAGTTCAATGACTGACACCGATGGCTCGCTCGCAGCACTGACCGATGAGGAACTCTCGCGCACCGTTGCGATCGAGGCAGCCGACCTGCTGATGGTCGTCAGAGCCGAGTTCCCCGACGCCGCCGGCCTCGACGCCACTACGGCGCGAACGCTGGGCGACGAAGGCGACCTGCGCGCGAACAACCTGATCATTGCCCGGCTCAAGGCCGCCCGCCCCGATGACGCGATCCTGTCGGAGGAGTCGTTCGACGACGGCGCTCGCGTCACTCGGCCCCGGGTGTGGATCGTCGACCCGCTCGACGGCACGGCCGAGTTCCGCACCGGCCGCGACGAGTTCGCCGTGCACGTTGCCCTGTGGCAGCGAGTTGAGGGTGAGGCCGGTCAGGGGGTCGAGGCCGTGCTGCGTGCCTCCACCATCGCGCTGCCCGACCGACAGACAGTGCGCTCGACGGGCGACGACCCCACGCCCCCTGTCGCCCTCGACCTCGACGGCCCCATCGTGCTGGTTATTTCGCGCAACCACCTGCCCCGGGGCATGGAGATGATCATGGCGCGCCTCGGCGAGCTGCTGGCCGAGGCCGGCCACCCCGATGCCACGGTCGAGATCAGCCAGGTGGGCTCGGTGGGCGCCAAGGTTGACGAGGTGCTGCTCGGAAAGGCTGCGGCCTACGTGTTCTCGGGTGGGCTCAAGGAGTGGGACGCTGCCGCTCCCTTCGCCGTGGCGGCCCAGTGCGGCTACGTGGTGCAGCAGGTCGACGGCACTCCGTTTGAGTACAACCGGCTCAGCCCCGTCGTGGGCTCGGGCTTCGTGGCCCACCCGCTCCTCGCGGACATGCTCGCCGAGGCAGTGGCCCACTCGGGCCTGTGATGTCGCTCGAAGGGCTTCTGCCGCTCCTGACAACAGATCCAGCCGTGACCGAGGCTCTCAGGCTCGCGGGCCTAGCGAGCACCGAGCACACCGTCATTGCTCCCACGGCAGCTCGGCCCTTCCTCGTGGCCGAGCTCGCGGCCGACGCACCCGGAGGGGCCCGTCCCGTGCTCGCGGTGGTGGCAACTGCTCGGGAGGCTGAGGACCTTGTTGCGGCGTTGCGATGCTTGCTCCACCCCAACTCGGTGGCGGAGTTCCCCGCGTGGGAGACGCTGCCCCACGAGCGTCTCTCACCCGGCGTTGACACCGTGGGTCGACGCACCGCCGTGCTACGCCGACTCGCGCATCCCTCGACCAACGCCGACGCTCCCGACGCAGCCATCAGGGTGCTGGTCGCCCCGGTACGGGCCCTCCTGCAGCCGATCGTCGCCGGAGTGGGTGAGGTTGCTCCCGTCGAGTTGCGCAAGGGCGACCACCTCTCTCTCGACGACGCCGTGCGCGGGCTTGCCGACCGCGGCTACACGCGGGTCGACCTCGTCGACCGCCGCGGCCAGTTCGCGGTGCGAGGAGGCATTCTTGATGTTTTTTCTCCGACCGAGGAACACGCGCAGCGGGTTGAGTTCTGGGGCGATGAGGTCGATGAGGTGCGCTGGTTCGCGGTGGGCGACCAGCGCTCGCTTGGTGAATCGCCCGATGGGGTGTGGGCCACAGCCTGTCGCGAACTGCTGGTCACTGACGCCGTGCGCGAGAGGGCTGCCGGCATGGTGGCTGACCGCATTGACCTCGCCGACATGCTGGGCAAAATCGCCGAGGGCATGTATCCCGAAGGCATGGAGGCGCTCACCCCGGTGCTTGCCGAACGCCTCGAGCTGCTGGTCGACGTTATCGACGCTGCCTCCCTAGTGGTGCTGTGCGAGCCCGAGCGCATCCGGTCGCGCGCGGCCGAACTGGTCGCCACCAGCCAGGAGTTCCTCGCGGCGTCGTGGCACAACGCAGCGGTCGGAAACAGTGTTCCTATCGACCTCGGCGGCAGCGCCTATCGCGACCTCGACGACGTGCGAATCGCCGCGGGTGCGCACGGGCTCTCATGGTGGGCGGTCAGCCCGTTCGGACTCGACGACCCCGACGCGGGCGGCACCATGCAGGCCCGACCCGTCGAGCCCTACCTAGGCCAGCTTGAGTCGGCCTTCGGCGACGTGGGTCGGTGGGTCGCGCAGGGCCACCGGGTGGTGCTGATCGCCGAAGGCACGGGCGGGGCGCAGCGCCTAGTTGAGGAGTGTGCCGAGCACGGAATCGCGGCACGCTTCGACGAGTCCCTGAGCACCCTTCCCGACGCCTCGGTCGTGTCAGTTACCACCGGCGCTATCGAGCACGGCTTCCTCGCCGACGGCGCCCGACTGATGATCCTCACCGAGACCGACCTCGTGGGGCAGAAGATGTCGACCAAGGACATGCGTCGCATGCCCGCCCGGCGCCGCCGCACCATCGACCCGCTCACGCTGGCCCCCGGCGACTTCATCGTGCATGAGCACCACGGGGTGGGGCGCTACGTCGAGATGGTGCAGCGCACCGTGGCGAGCGCGACTCGCGAGTACATCGTGATCGAGTACGCGCCCAGTAAGAAGGGTCAGCCGGGCGACCGCGTGTTTGTGCCCACCGACCAACTCGACCTGGTGACTCGCTACGTGGGTGGCGAGAGCCCCACGCTGCACCGGCTCGGCGGGGCCGACTGGCAGAAGGCCAAGGGCCGCGCCCGCAAGGCCGTGCGCGAGATTGCGGGCGAGCTCGTGCGCCTCTACGCGGCCCGGATGTCAGCGGTGGGGCACGCCTTCGGGCCCGATACCCCATGGCAGCGCGAGCTGGAGGACGCCTTTCCGTATCAGGAAACTCCCGATCAGGCCGCCTCGATCGACGAGGTCAAGGCCGACATGGAGAAGCCGGTTCCGATGGACCGTGTCATTGCTGGTGACGTCGGCTACGGCAAGACTGAAATCGCAGTGCGCGCCGCGTTCAAGGCCGTTCAAGACGGCAAGCAGGTTGCCGTTCTGGTGCCCACCACCCTGCTCGTGCAGCAGCACCTCGCCACCTTCCATGAGCGCTTCGGTGGGTTTCCCGTGCGGGTGGCAGGGCTCTCGCGTTTCCAGACCCCGACCGAGGTGGCCCAGGTACTGGCGGGGGTCACCGACGGCACCGTCGACGTCGTCATCGGCACCCATCGGCTTCTATCGGCCGACGTGCGGTTCAAGGACCTCGGGCTCGTGGTGGTCGATGAGGAGCAGCGATTCGGCGTCGAGCACAAGGAGCACCTCAAGGCCCTGCGCACCAACGTCGACATGCTCACGATGTCGGCCACGCCCATCCCGCGCACGCTCGAGATGTCGATCACCGGAATCCGCGAGATGTCGACCATTCAGACGCCGCCCGAAGAGCGGCACCCCGTGCTCACGTTTGTGGGGCCTTTCGATGACAGGCAGGTGTCAGCGGCGATTCGACGCGAGCTGATGCGCGAGGGCCAGGTTTTCTACGTGCACAACAGGGTCGAGTCAATCGACCGCACGGCGACCAAGCTCGCCGCGCTCGTGCCGGAGGCCCGCATCGCCACCGCGCACGGCCAGATGGGTGAGGGCGCACTCGAGCAGGTGATCATCGACTTCTGGGAGAAGCGCTTCGATGTGCTGGTGTGCACCACGATCGTCGAGTCGGGGCTTGATATTGCCAACGCGAACACGCTGATCCTCGACCGGGCCGATGTGTTCGGCCTCAGCCAACTGCACCAGCTGCGCGGACGCGTGGGTCGCGGGCGCGAGCGGGCGTACGCCTACTTCCTCTACCCCGCTGAGAAGCCGCTGACCGAGACCGCGCACGAGCGGCTGACCACGATCGCCCAGCACACCGACCTCGGTTCAGGAATGGCCGTGGCGATGAAGGATCTCGAGATTCGTGGTGCGGGTAATCTCCTCGGCGGCGAGCAGAGTGGCCACATTGCCGACGTGGGCTTCGACCTCTACGTCCGACTCGTCGGTGAGGCGCTGGCTGAATTCACCGGCAAGGAGTCAACCGAGGTTGCCGACATGAGCGTGGAGCTTCCTGTCGACGCTCACCTGCCCCACGACTACGTACCGGCCGAGCGCCTGCGGCTCGAGGCCTATCGCCGCATTGCCGGTGCCGTCGATGATGCCGACCTCGACGCGGTCGCGGCCGAGCTTCTCGACCGCTACGGGCCCCTTCCGGCTCCCGTGGTCACTCTGTTCGAGGTGGCGCGACTGCGCGTGTTGGCCCGTGCGGCGGGCCTCACCGATATTGTCGCGGCCGGCAGCCAGATCAGGCTGCATCCGGTGGAGCTTCCCGAGAGTCGTCAGCTGCGGCTCGTCCGCCTGCACCCGGGCACTCTCGTGAAGCCCGCGACCCGTACGATTCTGGTGCCACGTCCGAGCACCGCCCGGGTGGGAGGAACTCCGCTCGTCGACCGAGAGTTGCTCTCGTGGGTTCGCGAATTGGTCGAGAACGTCCTGCTCGACCGTGCTCCGCAGCCGTCGTTACAAGGAGAGACATGACACGCAGCACCAGACTCGCACTTCCGGTCGTTGCACTGCTGTGCGCTGTCGCGCTCGGGGCCTGCGGGTCGGCACAGCGGCAGCCGGCGACAGCGGCCCTGGTGGCAGGCACGAGTATCAGCGACGACACCGTGGCGGGCCTCGCCACCGAGGTGCTGGCCGCGCTCGGACCCGAGGGGGTGGCACCTGAGGGAGCCGAGCTCAACCGTCGAGTCATCTCAGCGCTGGTGCAAGAGCTGGTGATTGACGCCGCCAGTGAGCGCGCCGGCATCACGGTCACCCAGAGTCAGGTCGACGAGCTCATCGCCAATGCGTCGAAGCAGAGCGGTAGCAGGGTTGATCTCGAGAAGAGCCTCGCGTCCCAGTACGGCATTGCCCCCTCGCAGCTCGAGGGGTTCGCCCGGGCCAACCTCGAGTATCAGGGCATCTCTGCCAAGCTCGGCCAGGGTGACCAGAATGCTGGGTCTGCCGCCGCGAGCACGTTCATCGGTGACCTGTCGACCGAGCTCGGTGTCACCATCAGCCCACGGTTCGGCGTGTGGGCTCCTGAGCAGCTCGCCGTGCTCCCGCCGAAGGACGACGTGTCGGCGCCTCTCCCGTCGCGCTCGATCGAGCCCCTCCCCGCCTTCCAGTCCAGCGGGTCCTGACTCCCGGCCCATGACAGCTCACCCCACCGGCGAGCCGCTGCTCGAGTTGGTTCGACTCATGGATCAGCTGCGGTCGCCCGGGGGCTGTCCCTGGGACGCAAGGCAGACCCATCGGAGTCTGGTCGAGTACCTCATCGAGGAGTCGTATGAGGCCGTCGAGGCGATCGAGCTCGACGATCGCTCGGCGCTGCGCGAGGAGCTCGGCGACGTGCTTCTTCAGGTGGTATTCCACTCCCGCATTGCGCAGGAAGCGGTCAGTGAGCCGTTCTCGATTGACGACGTCGCCGCCGGAATCGTGGCCAAGCTGATTGCGCGGCACCCGCACGTGTTCGGCGATGCCACTGGTGAATCTGCCGACCACCTCGAGTCGCGCTGGCAGGCGATGAAGTCTGTAGAGAAGGGGCGTACCTCGGTCACCGAGGGAATCCCGGAGGCGATGCCCGCCCTGCTGCTGGCCGCCAAGCTGCTGCGGCGCGCCGAGCATGGCGGGGTTGAGGCCGAGGTGGCCACGGCTCCGGTGCGAGCGGCGGCCGATCAGGCATTCGACTCGGTCGGTGAGGCTGGTCTGGGCCAGCTTCTGCTCGCACTCGTCGACAGGGCTCGCACTGGTGGCATCGATGCAGACGCCGCGTTGCGGCAAGCGCTCCGCGAGCACAGAGTGGCGGTGGTCGCCGCCGAAAGCGCGGGGTTGGGTGACCATGTCTGACGCCGTGTCAGGGTATCCTCCCGCCTCCTTCGACGAGGGCTACTACCTCGTGCAGGTGGGGGGCTCCGTGGGCGATGCGATCACGCCCTGGGACCACTACGTCACCGTTGGGGCAGCGGCGGGTCTCGACCCGGCCCCCTGGTTCCAGACCATTGGCTATCTCGACCTGCACACTGACGTGGCGGCGGCGAAGGCCAACCCATTCGTGCACTGGCTGGTCTACGGGCAGTATGAGGGCCGTCGACTCGACGATGGTCCGTCTGGGTCTCCTCGGCTTGTTGAGACCCCGGCGGGCCTGCTGCCCGCCGGGTCCGACGTCGACCTGGTGGGTCCTGCCACTGTGGTGAGCCGCGACGGAAGCGATCCACGCGTGTGGAATCCGTCGACTCGGGCGTGGGACCGTGGCGGGCGCCGAGAGGGTCGCTCGCTCCCGCCGGAAGCGGTGGTCACCTTCCGCGACGCGCAGGTCACCCCCGACGCTGGCGTCTCCGTCGGTGACTGGCGGATGAAGAACCAGGCGTTAGCCGGCAGTGGCGACATCGTTGAGGCTCGATACCACGGTGTCGGCAGCTGGCCCCTCAAGCCACTTCCCGTGGTTGATGAGGTGGGTGAGGCCGTGCTCCTGGGCCAGCCCGGTGACCAGGTGTTTGGCCATCAACTCCTCGATGTGCTCCCACGGTTGTTGACGGCCCGCCGTGCAGGGCTTGGAAACCTCCCGCTCCTGGTGCGTCGCGGCGCTGTCTCGTCGATGCGACGACTGTTCGAGGCCTGTGGGCTCATGGACTCCGAGTTGGTGGAGCTGCCGGCACATGGGGTCGTGCGTGCCCGAACCCTGCACGTCGTCACGTTTGCGCGCCACCACGGAGACTTCGACCCCGCTCGAGTCGGCGAGGTGCGTGCCCTCCTGCAGAAGCGGTTGGTCCCATCGCGGTCGGGTTCTCTGCTGTGGATGTCCCGCGCACAACTTGGTGGCGAGTCCGGCGCGCGCCGGCGACTGGTCAACCGAGCTGAGGTCGACGCAACCGCGGCGGCGGCAGGTCTTGAGGTGATCGCGCCGGAGTGTCGCCCCCTGGTGGAGGTCCTGTCCAGGCTCGTCCCCGGGGGTCTCGTGGCCGGAGAGGATGGCAGCGCACTGCACAACAGCATCGTGATGCCGGCGGGTTCGGAGGTCCTGGTTCTGAGACAGCGCGGCCATGGCGGCCAGCTGCACTCTCAGCTGGCGAGAGCGCTAGGGCAGACCTCCTACGAGGTCGAGGGGCGCGAGGTGTCAGTGCCGGGGCAGGAAGAGTGGTCGCCCCGACGGCGCGACTGGATTCTCGAGCCCGAAGTGCTCGCAGACCTGCCGCGCATCCTCGGTGAAACCCAGACGGCAAGCGCAGCTACGAACTTGGGGCGTTGAAGTTTGCGTAGGTGATGATTTGCCAGCGCTCGCCGTTCCACTGGAAGCCGGTCAGGCGCGCGGCTTCCTTGTTTGGAACCGTGACCCCGTTGGTCTCTCCTGTCACCTTCAGTGCCCAGCGCACCGTGAGCGTGTTGGTGTTCTGAAGGCCCACCACGGTGTCGCCCAGTTCGAAGGTGTCAATGGAGGCAGGGTTGGCCAGGTAGTCGGCCTTGTTGCTGGACGATCCGTCGGCTCGCTGGATTTGAAAGTTGGGCGCCAGTTGGGCGTCTATCGACGCCATGTCCTTCTGCTGCAGGGCGGTGAGCCAGGCGACCACCAACTCTCGACCGGTGGCGCTGGGGTCTGCGAGCGTGGGCGCCGCTGGGGGCGACGACGACGACGAGCAGGCTGCCACAGTCAGCGCGGTCGTGAGGGCCAGCAGGAGCGCGAGGAGGCCGCGTCGACGGCGGAAAAAAGACATGTCTCAACCTAGCGCGCGGCTGTCAGCACTGATAGCAGAGCGCTTCTTCGTGCGGCTTGACGTCCCACGTGACGTCTCCCCTCCCTTCATCCGCGAACTTGTGTCAGAACAGGACGATGAATGTCCTCTTCGGACACAAGTTCGAGTGGGGTGGGGGTTCCGGCGCCGACGTCCCCATGACGTCCCACGTGACGTCTCCCCTCCCTTCATCCGCGAACTTGTGTCAGAACAGGACGATGAATGTCCTCTTCGGACACAAGTTCGAGTGGGGTGGGGGTTTCGGCACCGGTGGGGGTGGGGGTTCCGGCACCGAGGGGGGTTACGCCGCGGCGAGACCGAGGCGCTGCTCAGCCGCAGCCACGTGCGGCCCGCGCCGAATCGACTCGGGCAGCGCCATCAGCGCGGTGCGCCAGCCTCGGGCCGCGAGGGTGGCCTGCCAGTCGGTCACGCCCGGAATGCCACCGAGGGCCACCCCACCGAGACCACCTCCGTACATCGACCGCGCCCAGCGTGGCTGCAGCGCGAAGGCAGTCGCGGCAAGCCCCGCCCACGCGGGAACCGCGGGGGTGAGCCAGCGAATGTCGTTGCGCATAGGGGGAAGCAGGATGAACCGAGCACCCTCTCGGGCCTCGGGGGTGATGCCGAGGGTGGGTCGCACGCTGGCCAGGTAGGCGTCGAGCTCAGCCGTGGTCGACGGCACCGTGGCGGGGTCGAGCCCGATGAGCCTGGCGGCCGTCACCTGCTCGGCCACGTAGGCGTCGGCCTCGGCGGGAGTGAGGCCGGCGGTGCGCCGGTAGGTACTGAGCAGCGAGTCGACGAAGCCGAAGTGAACCCACATCAGCAGTTCGGGGTCGTCGAGTCCGAGCCTGCGGTGAACCCCGCGCACCTTGGCAGCAGCCCGTTCGGCCTCGGCGGTGGTTCCGAAGGTGATCACCGCGATGTACTGCGCGGTGCGGAAGAGCCGCGACCACGCCTCCTCGCGGTACGACGAGTGAGCCGCGAGCCCTGCCATGGCCTCGGGGTGGAGTGCCTGCAGCAGTAGAGCGCGCACCCCGGCGAGGCCCGACGACGGATCAGAGTGGATGCGCCACGAGACGCTGCCGGGTCCGAAGAGTCCGGGGTCAGGGGTGTCTCGGTCGGGCTCGCCATACACGAACTCAGAGGTGGCCATGATGGCTCCAGCGTGCCACGGGCACGAGGCATGCGCATCCCCGTGCCCGCTAGGCTTGCGTCACCGTCCGTTGCGAGCACAGGAGCCAGTTGTGGCCATTATCGAAGCAGTCATCGCCCGCGAAATCCTCGATTCCCGTGGTAACCCCACGGTCGAGGTCGAGGTGGGCCTCAGCGATGGCGCGGTGGCGCGCGCTGCCGTGCCCTCAGGGGCCTCGACCGGGGCCTTCGAGGCGTCTGAACTGCGCGACGGCGACTCCCGCTACGGCGGTAAGGGCGTGCTCACGGCGATTGCCGCGGTCGAGGGCGAGATCGCCGACGTGGTGATCGGGTTCGACGCCACCGAGCAGCGGCTCGTCGACCAGGCGATGATCGACCTCGACGGCACCCCCAACAAGGCCAGGCTGGGCGCGAACGCGATTCTCGGCGTCTCGCTGGCCGTGGCTCGGGCCGCTGCCGAATCGTCCGACCTCCCGCTCTTCCGCTACGTCGGGGGGCCCAACGCCCACCTGCTTCCGGTTCCGATGCTCAACATCCTCAACGGCGGGGCTCACGCCGACACCGACGTTGACATTCAGGAGTTCATGATCGCGCCCATCGGCGCGGCCACCTTCTCAGAGGCGCTGCGCACCGGAGCCGAGGTGTACCACGCGCTCAAGTCGGTGCTCAAGAAGGCCGGCTACTCGACCGGCCTCGGCGACGAGGGCGGCTTCGCCCCCAGCCTGCCGAGCAATCGGGCGGCCCTCGAGCTCATCGCCGAGGCGGTCGCCTCTGCCGGTCTCACACTCGGCCGCGACATCGCACTGGCGCTTGACGTCGCCGCGACCGAGTTCCACGGCCCCGAGGGCTACCGCTTCGAGGGAGCCCAGCGCTCTGCCGAGTGGATGACCGCCTACTACGAGTCACTGGTCTCCGACTTCCCGCTCGTGTCGATCGAGGACCCGCTCGACGAAGACGACTGGTCGGGCTGGAAGCACATCACCGACGTGCTGGGCGCGCGCGTGCAGTTGGTGGGCGATGACCTCTTCGTCACCAACCCCGAGCGCCTCGCGCGAGGAATCGACCAGGGCACCGCCAATGCGCTGCTCGTGAAGGTTAACCAGATCGGCACTCTCACCGAGACCCTCGATGCCGTGTCTCTCGCTCAGCGCAGTGGCTACCGCTGCATGATGAGCCACCGCAGCGGCGAGACCGAAGACACCACCATCGCCGACCTTGCCGTGGCCACCAACTGCGGGCAGATCAAGACCGGGGCTCCGGCCCGCTCGGAGCGGGTGGCCAAGTACAACCAGTTGCTGCGCATCGAGGAGGAGCTCGACGATGCTGCCCGCTACGCCGGTGCGGCCGCCTTCCCCCGCTTCTCGGCCTGAGTCGGCGCGCCGTCGGCGCCGAATCGCGGCGGT
>CALQEM020000073.1:0-14158 GCA_943329595.2 Bifidobacterium breve | reverse complement strand
TCGGCTGACCCGAGCCACACGCGTGTGCCCAGCCTCGGGAGGGACCTGTATCGTGACAATCCGTCCGCTGCGGGTGGGAGCAATGCCCGTCAGGCTGAGCTGATCACCGTGAGCCCCCCGAGCTCCCAGCCCCAGCGTGCTCACGTTGGTCCGGTGCCCTTCGTGGTGTGCGACCTCGACGCTGCGGTCGACTTACTCATTGCTCACGACCCCGAAGCCCCCGGTCGGGCACTGCTCTTCTGGAACGCCTACAACGTGGCTCTCGCCGACGCCGACCCGCACTACGCCGCTCTCGGGGCCCGGGCTGCCTCGGTTTTCTGCGACGGAGTTCCCGTGCTGTGGGCCGGCCGCCGGCTGCACCCTGGCATCACGGGCTGGTCGCGCGTCTACGGTCCCGACGTGATGGCGGCCACCCTCGACCGTGGTCGGACTCTCGGCCTGAGGCACTACCTGCTCGGATCAACCGAGGCCACGCTCGCAGCGCTGCAGACCGCCATCGAGCGCCGATGGCCCGGAGCCAGGGTGGTGGGGGTCGAATCGCCGCCGTTCCGTCAGTGGGGCAACGACGAACTCGTGCTACGCGACGAGCGCATTCGGAACTCGGGTGCTGACCTGGTATGGGTGGGCCTCGGCACGCCGCTTCAGGACCACGAGTGCGTGCGGCTGGCCGACTCGCTTCCCATTACCGCCCTCGGGGTGGGCGCTGCCTTCGACTTTATTGCCGGCACCAAGCGGCAGGCGCCGCCAGTTCTGCAGCGGAGTGGCCTCGAGTGGGCCTATCGCCTTGGCACCGAGCCTCGGCGGCTTGCCCGCCGCTACGCGTGGGGCAACCCTCGCTTCGTTCGCGTTACCCTGCGACAATGGCGCGACATGAGAAGCCACGAGACAGAGACGTGAAGAGCATGAACCAGCGACGAGTGCTCGTCACAGGCGGCACCGGCTTCATCGGTAGCCACCTGTGCGATCGACTCATCGCCGATGGCGCCGACGTGCTGTGCGTCGACAACCTGTTCTCCTCGTCGAAATCGAACGTCGAGCACCTCAGAGGCCACCCGAGATTCGAATTCGTTCGCCACGACGTGACCCTGCCCCTGGTAGTCGAGGTCGATGAGATTTACCACCTCGCCTGCCCAGCATCGCCAGTGCACTACCAGCGCGATCCGGTACACACCACCAAGACGGCAGTGGTGGGCTCGATCAACATGCTGGGTTTGGCCAAACGCACCCGAGCGAGAATCCTGCTGGCCTCGACCTCGGAGGTCTACGGCGACCCCGAGGTGCACCCCCAGACCGAGGAGTACGTCGGCAGCGTGAATCCCATCGGTCCGCGCGCCTGCTACGACGAGGGCAAGCGGTGCGCCGAGACGCTGTTCTTCGACTATCGCCGCCAGCATGACCTGGCCATCAAGGTGGTGCGTATCTTCAACACCTACGGTCCGCGGATGCAGCACGACGACGGCAGGGTGGTGTCAAACTTCGTGGTGAGCGCCCTCACCGGCCAACCGCTGAGTGTGTACGGCGAGGGCCAGCAGACCCGTTCCTTCTGCTACGTCGACGACCTAGTCGAGGGTCTCGTGCGCATGATGGAGACCGACCACGCGGTGACTGGTCCGATCAATCTTGGCAACCCGCAGGAGGTCACCGTCGCGGAGCTGGCCAGACTCACCATCGAGCTCACCAAGTCGTCCTCCACCGTCGCCCGACACCCCCTCCCCCCTGACGATCCACGTCGACGACAGCCCGACATCTCCAAGGCCCAGGAGGTCCTGGGCTGGAAACCAGAGATCGACCTCGCCTCGGGACTGCAGCGCACGATCGACTGGTTCGAGCGTGCGGGCAGTGCCAGTGCCACCTGAGTCGCGGCCACTACCCTCCATCGGGGTCGACCCTCTCGTCCAAGCCGAATCCGAGAGCCCACCCTCGGCCGCGCCGTCGGCGGGTCGAACAGTGCGCGACTTCACCCGACGCCTGATCATCACTGATGTGGCGATCGTGGCCGCAACGACCCTGACGGGCCTACTGCTGGCCCACGGCCCAGAGGCGTCGTTCGACGCACTCATGGCCACGATCGCGGGCGCGACCATCGCGCTGTGGCTCGTGATGCTGTGGGCGCTCGCCACACGCGACGTGACGGTGCTCGGGGTGGGTGCTGAGGAGTACCGCCGCATCTTCGTCACCGGCCTCATGGTGTTTGCGCTGCTCGCCACCGCGGGCTTCCTGCTCAACGTCGACACCTCCCGTACCACGCTCATCGCCACCGTTCCGACTGCGACGCTGGCGCTCATGCTCGGACGCAAGGTCAACCGCACCCGGCTTGGCGTGCGCGTGAAGCGCGGCTTCATCCTTCACCGAGTTTTGCTGCTCGCCTCGCCCGAACATGCCCACGCGGTGATCGCCCAACTCGAGCGTCAAGGATCAGCCGGATACCGGGTGCTCGAGACCGTGACGGTCACAGGAAATCCTCCGGAGCCGGAGTGGGTCGCCCGACTCGCCGCCACGTTGGGCGCCGACACGGCGGTGGTGGCTCTCGACACTCTCGCAGACCGCACCTGGACCAGCCGACTCCGCTGGGCGGTCGAGTCGCAGGGCTGCGCCTTGCTGCTCACCCCGAGCATGGCCGAACTGATCACTCCTCGGTCGCGAGTGGCTCCCGCCGAGGGGCTTCCCCTCGTCCGGGTTCTGAGCCCACGGCTATCGCGCCCTGCACGCGTGGCGAAACGGGCGCTCGACGTCGTCATCTCGCTAGTGCTGCTGCTGGTCTGCGCTGTTCCGATGCTGCTCATCGCGCTCTGGATCCGCCACGACAGCGCGGGACCTGCCGTCTTCCGGCAGCCCCGGGCAGGCCTCGACGGCCGAACGTTTCTCTGCTGGAAGTTCCGCACCATGAACGACGGCAGCGATGTGATGAGACCCCAGTTGCGCGAGGAAGCCGCCCTTGACGGGGCCATCTTCAAACTGGCCGATGACCCCCGGGTCACCCGAGTCGGCCGGCTGCTGCGGCGTTACTCCCTGGATGAACTCCCGCAACTGCTCATGGTGCTGGGCGGCGAGATGAGCTTGGTGGGTCCCCGACCGCACCCGCTCGACGATGTCGAGAGGTACGACGACACCGCGCGTAGACGCCTCACCGTGAAGCCTGGAATGACCGGCCTCTGGCAGGTGTCGGGCCGCTCGGACCTCGACTGGGACGAGGGAGTGCTGCTCGACCTGCACTACGTCGAGAACTGGTCACTTGCCCTCGATCTCGTTCTGCTGGCTCGCACGGCATCGGCTGTGCTGCGCGGCACCGGCTCGTACTAGCCGATGAGCCAGACACCGCCCGAGGGGTGCCGCGAACCGGTGCTGGTGATCGGCTTCAACCGCCCTGCCCTGATGCGTGCTCAGATCGACGCGTTGCGGATCGTTGCCCCACGCGAGCTCTACATCGCGGTAGATGGCCCGCGCCCTGAGGTGCCCGACGATCGGCAGGCCGTGGCCGAGTCGCGTGCCGTCGTGAACCTTGTCGACTGGGACTGCGTGGTGCAGACCCTGTTTCCCGCAGTCAATATCGGGCCGGGATCTGGGCCCTTCGGCGCCATTGATTGGTTTCTCGGCAACGTCGAGCGGGGCATTATTCTTGAGGACGACGTGGTGGCTTCCCCCCAGTTCTTCGCCTTTGCTAGCGAGATGCTCGATCGCTACGAGGACGATCATCGGGTCGCAGGCATCACCGGGATGAGCCTCGACCCGCCCGCGCAGCGCGAGGAGCTACGCACCAGCTACCGCTTCACGTCGGTACCGCAGGTGTGGGGCTGGGCCACGTGGGCACGCTCGTGGAAGGGCGTCACGCTCGACATCAGCGACCGGAAGCAGTGGCTCGACCTGGGGGATGTGAGCCGATCGCTGCACTGGCCGCTCCTACTCAGGGCCGTGATCACCAAGCGCATTCATGACACCGCGACCGGGAAGGTGCGCAACTGGGACGCCCAGTTCATGTCGCGAGGCCTGGCACGTGGCGCCATGTATGTGATGCCCGCACGCGCGCTCACCACCAACGTCGGCGTGTTCGACAAGCCCACCCACCCAGGGTACGAGCCTGCCTACCTACGTGCGATCGAACTGCTCGAGTGGCCGCTGAGCCACCCAGACATGGTCGGCGTCGACCCACTCTTCGACGTACCCATGCTGACCGTCGCCTTCGAGGCCACGCCCCGCGGGTATGCGGCCAAGGCCGCCCGCAAGATTCGTCACGCGCTGGGCCGCGACGGCTGATCAGCTCGTGGTGTGCTGTCGGCAAGCAGCCCGGTAGCACTCTTCAATGGACTCGACCCACCGCTCAGGCAGGAATCGTCGCAGGTACGACGAGCGCACACTGCTCCTCAGCGAGTCACCACCAGCGACCACGGAGCTCAAGACAGTGTCTAGGGGACTCGCGCCGTCCCACACCGCACCGGCACCCAAGGTCTCCACCAAGTCCGCCGGAGTACCACCAGCGCGGGCTACCACCGGTATCCCTGCCTCCAGTGCTTCGACGACAACTTGGGGCGCGCCTTCGACCCAGATGCTCGGAACCACAAGACCCGTGTACGAAGGCAGCAGCGCACGCAATTCCTCCCGCGGCAGTGAGCCGAGGAGGGTGACCGACGGCCCACTGATGAGCGACGCCTCAGGCCCCTCGCCCACGATGTCGAGCGGTACATTCACCGGCCACCACTCCACGAGTTGGCGAACTCCCTTCTCGGGGGTGAGTCGACCGGCGACTATCCACCTCGGTGAGAGCGGAGCC
The DNA here is from genome assembly GCA_943329595.2 of Bifidobacterium breve. Taxonomy (GTDB): domain Bacteria; phylum Actinomycetota; class Actinomycetes; order S36-B12; family CAIYMF01; genus CAIYMF01. Next base: position 9,393 of record CALQEM020000073.1, on the reverse strand, counting down.
GGGAGCACGGTGGGCGTCACGTCAGTGACGAAGTTGGGGATCACGTCCATTGCCGCGCTCCGAACCCCGTAGGACTCATAAACGGCGGCCTGACGATCGGCCAGCAGCACCAGGCGATCGGCTCGCGCAATCACTGCATCCTTCGCTGCACCCCCTCGATTTCGCACGGCGAGGGGCAGCGTCTTAACCCGGGAGTCTCGATAGCAGGCGTGCCGAACTCCTGCCCAGCGATCACCGTCGGGGCAGAGGGTGCAGGTGGCTCCGTCGCGGAAGAGGGTCGCATTGGCGCAGAGCGGGCGAAAGTTGTGGACGGTCGCAACCACGGGACCCTGCCACCGCGCAAGCCACGCGGTGCCGATGTTGGGGAACAGGTTGTGCACGTGAACAACATCCGGCCCAAACGCGGCGAGGTGCCGCTCAGGGTCACCACCCATGCCGGTGGCCACCCGGGCGGCGGCTCTCGGCCCATAGCCGGAGACCTGAGCGAGGTCATCTGTATGCCGCCCCAGCACGAGGACCTCGTGTCCGGCGTGGCGCAGCGCCTGAGCCTGTGCCTCAACCACCTGGTTTTCCCCACTGGGGAAGCGCCGCGTGTAGAAGCTGTGCACGAGCGCGATCCTCAAGGGCGCCTCACCGAACCCGAGGCCGCGAGGAACCATTCGTACGTGGCACGCAGACCGTCGTCAAGGCCGATGCTCGGCACCCAACCGAGGGCCATGAGCCTCGACACATCGAGCAGCTTGCGCGGCGTGCCGTCGGGCTTGCTCGAATCCCACACGGTGTCACCTTCAAAGCCAACGACGGTGGCGACCTTCTGAGCCAACTCTCGGATGCTGAGGTCCTCGCCGGTTCCGACGTTGAGGGGCGGGTCCTCGTCGTAGCGCTCGAGGATGGTGAGCACGGCCGATGCTACGTCGTCGACATGCAGGAACTCGCGCTTGGGCGAACCGCTACCCCACAGCGTGACGCCCGTGCCCTTCACGGCAGCGTGGTGGTACTTCGCGATCATGGCAGGCAGTACGTGGCTGGAGTCGAGGTCGAAGTTGTCACCCGGCCCGTAAAGGTTCGTGGGCATAGCCGAGACCCAGCGTCGGCCGTACTGGTGGCGATACCCCTGCACGTGCAGCACCCCGGCGATCTTGGCGATCGCGTACGCCTCGTTGGTGGGTTCGAGCGGCCCGGTGAGCAGTGAGTCCTCGCGAATCGGCTGCGGCGCCAGCCTGGGGTAGATGCAGCTCGACCCGAGGAAGAGGACGCGCTCGACGTCAGCGGCATGACAGGCGTCGAGCAGGTTGGTCTGGATGCGCACGTTGTCGGACAGGAACTGCACTGGCTGCGTCGAGTTTGCCAGGATTCCGCCCACCTTCGCGGCGGCAATCACCACCGTGTTCGGTCGGGTATCGGCGACGAAGTCGAATGTGGCTTCGCGATCTCGAAGGTCGAGCTCCGCCGATGCCCTGCCCACGAGGTCGACACCGCCCTGCGCCTCGAGCGCACGCCACACGGCACTGCCAACCATGCCTCGATGCCCTGCCACGTACACCGTCACTTTCCCACCGTAACGGACTCGCGCGCGCTGCCGCTGAGGCGCGTAGGGTGAAGATGGACGTCCGCGGCCACCCGGGCCGGGGTCGTGCTGAGCAGGGAGCATCGAGTGTCCGAGCGGAAGCGTGCCTTCATCACCGGAGTGACCGGTCAGGACGGCTCCTACCTGGCTGAATTGCTGCTATCGAAGGACTACGAGGTTCACGGCCTGATCCGCCGCAGTTCCACATTCAACACCGCTCGCATCGACCACCTCTACGTCGACCGCCACGACCCCACCGCACGCTTCTTCCTGCACCACGGTGACCTCACCGACGCATCCCGGCTGGTCACGCTGATGCAGACCCTGCAGCCCGATGAGGTGTACCACCTCGCCGCGCAGTCGCACGTGCGTGTGTCGTTTGACGAGCCCGAGTTCACGGGCAACACCACGGGCCTCGGAACCATCAGACTGCTCGAGGCCATCCGCATGGTCGGCCTACAAACCCGGTTCTACCAGGCATCGTCGTCGGAAATGTTTGGCGCAGCGCTCCCGCCTCAGGGTGAGGACACGCCGTTCCACCCGCGTAGTCCCTACGGTGTCGCCAAGGTGTACGCGTACTGGGCGGCGCGCAACTACCGCGAGGCCTACGGCATGTTTACCGTCAACGGCATCCTGTTCAACCACGAGTCTCCGCGCCGCGGCGAGACGTTCGTGACCCGCAAGATCACGCGGGCGGTGGCGCGCATCGCCGCGGGGCTCGACGACACCCTGTATCTAGGAAATCTGGAGGCCACGCGCGACTGGGGCTACGCGCCCGAGTACGTCGACGCCATGTGGCGCATGCTGCAGCAGGACCAGCCCGACGACTACGTGGTGGCCACCGGAACCTCGTACTCGGTGGGCCAGTTCGTCGAGATGGCCTTCGGCCACGCTGGCCTCAACTGGGAGCGCCACGTGCGGTTCGACGACCGCTACCTGCGGCCGTCGGAGGTCGACGCGCTGGTCGGTAACGCCGCCAAGGCCTCGCGCGAACTGGGGTGGACGCCCACGGTGCTCACCCCTGAACTCGCACGCATCATGGTCGATGCCGATGTGGCGGCACTCGCGGGGCAGCTCTGATGAGGATCGGGGTGGCCGCGATCGGAGACCCAGCGCTACGCAGCACCTGGTCCGGAATTCCTGCGGCGATCATGGCCGCGGCCACGAGTCTCGGCCATGAGCCAGTCGCCGTGGGACCTCTCAATGCGGCAGGGTTTCGATGTGCCGGGCGAGCCGCGAGGGGAGCCCGTGTTTTCGGCCAGCACGTGCAGTTCGACCGAATCGGGGTGCTGCGACGCGCAGCGGCGCGGGAGGTGCGCCGCGGGGTGGAGCATGACTCGCTCAGCGCGGTGATCAGCGTGACCTCGCTGGCCCTCTCTGATCGGGTCTCAGTGGGAGCCCCGCTTGCGCTGTGGACCGATGCGATAGTGCCGCTGATGGTTGACTACTACCCCCAGTTCACCGGACTGCCGAACTGGAATGTGCAAGGCATGATGCGGGCGGAGCGCGAGGCGCTCGCGTCGGTCGACCTCATCGCTCTGGCCTCCCAATGGGCCCTCGACGGGCTGCGCACCCACTACCCCGAGGTCTCCACCCCCGCACTCGTCGTGCCCTTCGGTCCGAGCCTCTCGCCCGAGCCGGGCTACCAGCGCACGGAGTCGGAGTCGGAGTCGCCCATGGTCCTCAGCGTCGGGGTTGACTGGCACCGCAAGGGGATGGACACCCTCGTTGAGGCCGCCGGCATCGCACGCGACGCGCTTCCTGACCTCCGTGTCGAGATCGTCGGCTGCACTCCTCCGCCGGGGTCGGCGCTTCCCCCCTGGGTGCGCATCCATGGCCGACTCGATCCCAGTTCTCCCACCCAACGCGAACAACTTGAGCACCTGTTCCGCAGCGCCTCGGCCTTCGCGCTCCTCAGCCGTGCTGAGTGCGCCGGCCTCGTCTTGGCAGAGGCCGCGTCGTACGGACTTCTCTCGGTGGGCACCCGCACAGGCGGAATCCCCAGCATGGTGAACGACGGTGTTACCGGGCTACTCGTCGAGGTGGGCGACGCACGGGCTGCCGCCGACGCCGTGGTGCGGGTGTGCTCGTCGTCAGGCCTTGCGGCGCCGGATCCGAGCGCGGTCCCTACCTTCGCCGCAGGGCTTACCACGATCCTTGGCGCCCTCAGCTATCAGTCGGCATCGGGGCAGCCCCGTACAGGGTGAGGTCCCCGCGCACATCCCAGGCTCGCCGCCTGCTCACCACTGCGCTCGCCCAGTCGCTCGAGAGCGTGTCGCCGAGTCCCCAGGGGAGACCCCGAAACGATCCGACCTCCCCCCTGCCAATCGCCTCAAGCGCCACACCCGTGGGTCCGGCAAGCACCTCGGGGGACTGGCCGTTGATACTCCCCAGCGTCCCGTGCGCGACTAGGTTGCCGCTCGGCCACACGTACGGCTGCTGGCCGAGGAACAGCGCGAGGGTTGAGAACCACGAGATCGAGGGCACGATGACATCGCTGGCGCTCAGCAGGGCGAGGTGACGCACCACGTCGCCCACATCGATCACCACCGGAACCACCGGCGCGAGCGCCGACTCCACCTCCCTCGCCGCGGCAGAGTCCGGGGAGTCCGTGCAGAGGGTCACCGAGACGCACTCCTCACCCACCGCTCGCAGTGCTGAGATGACAGCGAGGGTGGCGCCGATCGACCATGGCGCTGGGATGCTGGTATTCCAACGACCGGGCGCCGGATTCTGCGCGGGCGCGAAATCGCCCAGACGCAGATGCACCCCGATGCTGATCCCCTCGTGGCGCGGGGAACTGGCGCTGACTCCCAGAAGCTGCTGCAGGCTCGAGCGCGCCGACAGGACTCCGAGGAACCCGCCCGACATGCCGGAGACGTGTCGGAGAAGGACCGTGTCTGGGACTCCCCGAGCCGCCAGCTCACGCATCGACTCGAGGTAGTCGAAGGGATGGCTCAGGTCGGCCGCAGGGAGATCCCGTCGATGCCGGGATGCATAGGCCCACCCGTGACGAGCGCCATCGGCATAGCCCCTTCCGAACAGCGACGAGTAGTCACGAGGGTTCACAAACCACGGCTGCTGAACGAGCCGAAGCCCGAGCACTTCACTCGCGATGAGGGCCTTAGCTAGCGGGATGACTTCATTGCCGAGTCCCGCACCCCTCCGTGCGGTAGGAACCGCCACAGACCAGCCGCGGGTCACCCTGACGACCGCTCTCACGACACAACCTCCGATCTGGGCGACGGCATCTCCTATCGCAGTCCAGTATTCACTCTCCTCGCGCCGCACGGTGGTCATGACAATGAGTTGAGCAGCAGGGAAAGCGTCAGCGGGGCTGGTCCGCGCTAGCATTCTCGAATAACAGGAGCGGCATGGGTGGAGGCTGGAAATGAGCGACGAGGGCCTCTCGCTTTCGGTCGTCACCATCAATCGCAACAACGCGTTAGGCCTACGCCACACCATCGAGTCAGTTATCGGGCAGCAGTCCTGCCGGTCAGAGTGGATTTTCGTCGATGGCTCCAGCGACGACGACTCGGTGTCGGTCGCTCGCGCGCTGAGCACCTCCCTCGCCGCCACCATCATGAGCGAACCCGACAGCGGGATCTACGACGCCATGAACAAGGGGCTCAGGGCGGCAACCGGCGACGTGGTGCTGTTCCTCAACTCCGGAGACTCGCTCACCCGGCCCGACGTCCTCGTTTCGGCTACTCAACGGCTGACCTCGACGGGGGCCTCCTGGGGCTACGGCGGAGTCCGCTACCTCGACAGCCTCAGACAACCTCGGGCGGCCTACCTCTTCGCCCCCTTTAGGCTTGCCCACCTCGCTCACGGTTACCGGACCGTACCCCATCAGGCCGCCTACCTCCGACGTGAGTTGCTGGTGAGCCTCGGCGGGTTTCGCACCGACTTCGGCATCGCTGCCGACCAAGAGTTGCTGTACCGGGCCGCGCTCGTCGAGGAGCCAGAGGCGTGGGTCGATCTCATGGCCGACTTCGAAGCGGGCGGTCTCGGGTCTGCGCGTCGACCCTGGTCGTTCCCCCTCGACATGCGCCACGCACGAGCCGACGCGCACAGCCCCGAGGGGACCGAGCGTGTCGCCGAGTTGGTTGCCACCCTCGGCGTGGCGGCACTACAAACCGCACTGACTTGGCAGTCTCGTGCGCGTTCGTCAGTGCGTGCCCAAGGCGCCGGACTCCGCAGGTGACCCAGTTTGTGATCGGCGTTACCACGCTCCATCGTCCGGAACTCCTGCGTCGCCTCCTGGCTTCCCTTGCCGAGACAACCGCTCTCGACCAGTTCGTGCACTCAATCATTGTGGTCGATAACGATCCCGACGGGGGCACCCGGGATGTGGTAACGGCGGCATGTCTTCCCGTAGCGGTCAGGTATGTCGTCGAGCCAGTTCGGGGCTACGCCAGTCCCCGCAACGCGGTGATCGAGTCACGGGAGCATGACCTGCCGGTCTGCTTCCTCGATGACGACGAGGTGGTCGCCACTGACTGGGCCGCGCAGATGGCGGTCGCTCACCAACGGTTCCCCCTCGCCATCATCCAGGGGTCCGTGCGTGTTGAGCACGAAGGATGGCCACGGTTCAAGGAAGGACGCGAACGGGACCCCGGCATCAGAATCGGGGCCACCGCAGCAAGCACCGCCAACACGCTCTTTCCGAGCGCGGTGTGGGACGACGCCGGACTCCGGTTCGACACTCAGTTCAACCTCAGCGGCGGGGAGGACACCGACCTGTTGCTCAGGTGGGAGGACCTAGGGGGAGAGATCAGGTGGTGGCCCGCGCAGTGCACTGAGCCCGCGCACCCTGACAGGGACGGGCTTCTCGCCTACCTCGCTAGAGCCGAGAACTCGTCGATGACCTACGCCCGCATCATGCGGCAGCGGCGCCGGCGTCGTACTGCTCTCGCGATCTCAGGACTGCTCCGTTGCGCGGTCGGCACCGCGTCGGGCGCCGTCACCGTGGGAAGCAGACACGAGGCCGCCCACGTGAAAGTCGCCATCGGCCGCGGGTTGCTGCGCGGGCTGTTCCTTCCTAGCAATCGTGTCGGCGGCCAGTAGAGCCACGATCAAGGCCATCAGCGCGAGCCCACCACCCCCCAACGGCGAGAAGAGGGTGTCCCAGGTGAACTTGGTCAACAACGCACTGGCACCGAGCACACCTGCTGCACCGTAGCGACGTGACGCCCGCCCCACGAGCATCAGCCCGGCCATCAGGACCAGAGCGAACGGCACCACGACGAGCGGACCGCACCAGAGCCAGTACTGGAAGACGCCTGAGTGCAGGTAGATGCCGTGCGAGGGCCGCGCCCAGTACGCCAGCAGCTTCGTACTCGAGTCGGCCACATAGGAGGGGTACTTAGGGTCGGTGCGAGATACCACTCTGTCGATATCGGTCATCACGTGCTGGATCGCGCGGGCGTCGCGGGCCTCGGCAATGTTCGCCGGAATCGTTGGGTCGAATCCGAGCCCCAACACAGGTACCAAAGGCAGCACATTGAGTGCAAGGGTGAACTCCGGACGGCCGCCGAGGATGATACCTCCGGCCACATCCGACTGGAGCCTCCACTTCTCCTGCTGCTGACGTCCCAGCGCACCCGATTCAGCGACGGCACCGTACACCGGGATGACCGAGAGCACGATGAGGACCATGCCAAGCGACGTCGCGATCAGGGGCCAGCGAAAGCGCAGTCGCTGAGCAATTCCAAACACCAGCGCCGCCGCTGCTGCGACCGCGCACTGCAGGAGCACCGATCGCAGGCCCGCTGCGACGTTGACCGAGACGATGAGTACCAGAAGAGCCAGGGCCCACGCCCTTCGTCCACGATGCCACTGAATGGCGGCCACGACCACGATCAGAGGCGACAGGCTCGGTCCGAAAGCGAAGCGCCAGAGGTCGGGCTGTCCCACTGTGTACGAGTAGAGCCCGATTGTCCCCGCGATGCAGGAGCCGAGGAGCACGGCCACAATCGCCAGCGGCCACCGTCGTGGCACCCGAAGCAGCCAGACGAGGAATGCGAGGTCGGCGACCACGATGAGAGGGCGAACCGAGTGGAAGATGCTCCAGCGTAGGTCGCTGCCATTCACACTGGCCGTAGCGATGCTGAGCGCCAACCAGAGCAGCAGCGCGAGGGCCATGACGTGGACAACTCGTGGAGTTGACCGATCGACGAACACCGGGATCAGAAGGACCAGGCCTACGAGCGTAGCCATCGTAAGGCCCGCGTTAGACGGCATCCGGGCCGCCCACGGGGGAATCATGCACGCGAACGCCCCCACGACCAGAAGCGCCTTCCACCAGGGAAGCCCTCCGCTGAGCCAGCTGAACAGCGTGGCATCGGCGGCCGCTCCTGCCCCGGGCCTCGCCTCCGCTCGCATGCGCATGACTCTACGTCAGCGCCTCACCCACGTGGCCGTGGCGCCGAACCTAGTCAGCTACTGTCTCACCATGACAGAGCATCAGCGCTACGAGGTGGTCAGTGAGTTCCCCGGCTTCGAACTTCGCCGCTACGAACCCCACGTGCTCGCTCGGGTGAGCGTGGTCGGCACCTTCGAGCGTGCCGGTAGTGACGCGTTTCGCCCCCTCGTCTCGTACCTAGGCGGCCGCAACGAGCGCGCCCAGAAGATCGCGATGACCGCACCCGTGCTTCAGGAATCACCCGTCGGCCGAGGCAGCCACGACGTGTCGTTCGTGATGCCGGCCGACGCTTCCTACGAGGCGCTGCCCCAGCCCTCCGACCCCTCCGTCACCCTCGAACCCCACGGTGTCGAGTGGGCGGCCGCAGCACGCTTCAGCGGCCGGTGGACCGAGCAGATCTTCCTTGAGCATGCCAGCACGCTCAACGACAGCGTCAGCGCAGCGGGGCTCACGATCACGGGTTCGGCGCGATTCGCACGGTTCGACCCACCGTGGACCCCGTGGTTCCTGCGTCACAACGAGGTCGTCATTCCGGTGATGCCGCCCGCCGGGGGCTGAGCAACCCTCAGGTGGGCCGGTTTTCGATCCGAATCACGCGGGTGAGCGAAGTGGGAGGGAGCGCCTGCGCGCTGTCGCCCCCGTCACGACTCACCTGCACCGACACGGTAACCGGCCACAGCACCCCCTGCGGGTCGATGGTGAGCCGATAGACCCCACCTGGAAAGGTGCCGGCGGGCAAGCGATAGGTCAGCGTCAGCACCGCGGTGGCGCGGGGAGCGATCCACCCGCCCGACAGCATGAGCGAGCGCCCTAACCCGTCGGTCCACACCGTGTCGGCGCTCCACCCGGCCGGATGGTCCATCGATGGCGTCTCGGCGCCTGCCGGCAGGTAAGCCACGAAGCGTGAGCGGTTCCACGGCGTGAGGTACCCCGCGATGCTGTCGTCGCCGAAGCCATCAGGGGTGCTGTTCTTCACTGACATCGTCTGGGTGACCGTTGCGCCGCCATCGGAGGTGACGTGCGCGTCGATGGTCAGAGTGCGCCGCGAGAAAACGTCGGTCTTGCTCGCGTTACTGTTCAGCGAGTACCAGGCCGAATGATCACCACCATCGGGTGTGCTCACCTCTCCGGCGAGGCTGGCCTGCTCGATCGCGTTCTGCAGCGACGGGGTGCGGAGGTAAATCTGGAAGTGCCTGCCGGGAGCAACACCAGCCAGCGCGCCCGCCAGCGAGAAGAGCCCCTTGCCGGAGGTGATGCGGTCGATGAGCGATCCGGCCAGGGCGTCGTTGATCGACTGCCGATCACCCGTGCTGTCGAAGTCCTCGTAGCTCTTGACCCACTTGCCCACGAAGTTGTCCGCGGTGACCGTGCCGAAGCCCGGCGAGGTCACCGGGCCGGT
>CALQEM020000072.1:0-14161 GCA_943329595.2 Bifidobacterium breve | reverse complement strand
CGACACCGACGACGGGTCGCCCAGCCCGAGGAACGACAGCGTGGTCTCGCTCAGAATCGAAATTGACACCGCGAGGGTGGTGTTGGCCAGCACCAGCGGCATCACGTTGGGCAGCACGTGGCGCGCCATTTGGTGCAGGTTGCCGGCACCGAGCGCCTTCGACCTCTCGAGGTAGGGCCTGCCCTCAACCGACAGCGTCTGGGCCCGAATCAGCCGCGCGGTGGCAGGCCACGAGGTAACCCCGATCACGATCACGATGTTGAGCAGCGACGCCCCGAGCACCGTGGCCAGCACGATGGCCAGCGGCAGGAACGGAATCACGAGGAACCAGTCGGTGAGCCGGTCGAGCACGCCGCCCAGCACGCCGCGGTAGTGCCCCGACACGATGCCGAACGTGGTTCCGATCGTCATCGACAGCACGGTGGCGGCCAGGCCCACCAGCAGCGACACCCGCGCGCCCCACACCACCAGGGCCAGCACGCTGCGCCCGCTGACGTCGGTGCCCAGAGGGAACGCCCACGACGGCGGCTGGTACGGCATGCCCTCGGCCTTGGTCACGTCGAGCATCGCCGCAGGAAAGAGCAGCGGCGCGAAGAGGGCCAGCAGCGCGAAGGCCACCAGCACCCCGAGCCCGATCATTCCGCTGCGGTTGTGGGCGAACGCACGCACGAACGCGCGCCGCGACACCCGCCTTCGCGCACGCGCAATGGCACCCGGCGTGGGGTGCTCGGCGTCGAGTGGGTTCGCGGTGGCGTTGTCGGTGGCGGTCATGTGCGCACCCGGGGGTCGAGGCGGGCGTACAGCAGGTCGGCGATGAGGTTAGCCACAATCACCGCGGCCGAGAACAGCAGGAACAGCGCCTGCAGCAGCGGCACATCGGGCCCGGAGAGCGCGTCAACCGTGAGCCCGCCGAGGCCTGGCAGCGAGAACACGTACTCGATGGTGATGGCCCCACCCACCACGAAGCCGAGGTTGAGGAAAATCAGCGTCATGGTGGGCAGCATCGCGTTGGGCACCGCGTGGCGCCGGCGCACGAGCTTGTCCATGAGTCCCTTGGCCCGGGCCGTTTGCAGGTAGTCCTGCCCCATCTCGTCGATGAGCGAGGCGCGCATCACCAGCGAGTACTCGGCCAAATACACGATGGCCAGGGTGGTGACCGGCAAAAAGAGATGCCACGCCACGTCGAGCCACCCTCGCAGACTCGACGTGTCAATTCCCGGCGTTGACAACCCCCCGGTGGGGAAGAGCCCCGGCAGCCCGAACACCCCCACCGAGAACACGATCAGCAAAATCATGCCCAGCCAGAACTCGGGCATCGAGTAGAGCACCAGCGTGGTGTTGGTCGACACGCGGTCGAACCGCTGGCCCCGTTTCCAGGCGCTGCGAATTCCGAGCCACACGCCCACCACGGTGGCGATCAGCGTGGCCGCCCCGACCAGCAGCAGCGTGGGCCACACCCGCTCGCCGATGATGCTCCACACCGGCTGGCTGTACTTGACCGAGTCGACGTTGGCGGCGAACGGGTTGCGCAGGTATTCGAGGAACTGCTCGCCAATGGGCTTATTGAGCGCGGCCGAGAGCTTGCGCACCTGCTCGGGATCGACGTTGCGCCCGCGGGTGTACAGCTTCACGGGGTCGCCCGGCAGCATGCGGAACAGGAAGAAGTTAAACAGCACCACAAAGGCGAGGGTGAGAATTGCCGAACCGGTGCGCCGAACGGCGTAGCGCACGCCCGGCGTGGCCCACGAGCCACGCGACGCTCTGGTGTCGGGTGCGGTGGGCATCAGTCCAGCCTCGGGCATCAGCGCCACGTGCTACTCGCGATCATCGGCCGGCCCATCGCCGCCGCGTCGGCGCAGTGCCCACCCCGCGAGGCCCGCAATCACCGCGAGCAGCACGACCACCCCGAGCGGAATGGCCCAGCCCGGGGTCGACGACGCCGACGCCTCGCCCGGCGCAACTCCTTCGCCGGCCGACGACACGGGCTTGGCATTGAGGTACGACCACACGCCGTATTGAAACAGCAGCGAGCCGCTGGGCGAGGGCTGGGCGACAAATCCGGTGAAGCGGTCGCTGCGGTACGCCTCGAGGTTGTTGTAGTAGGCGGTGACCATGTAGGGCGCGTCGTCGTACAGCATCTGCTGCATCTGCTTCACGATTACGGCCCGCTTGGCGAGGTCGGTCTCGGTGCCCTGCGCCACGTAGAGCCGGTCGTACTCGGGGTTGCAGTAGAACGAGTCAGACAGCCCCGCCAGCACCGAGCCGCCATCCTCGTACGATCGCTGCCCGCAGGTGAACGTCGACACCTGGTAGTCGGGGTCGGGCTCTACCACCCAGCCCCACTCGAACATGTCGAAGGTTCCCTGCCCGATGATTTCGGTGAGGGCATCCTCCGACTTCAGCGAGACGGTGGTGGCAATACCCACGGCCTCGAGCCAACCCTTCACAAACTGCACCACCTGGTTGGAGTTGGCATTATTGGTGCGACCGATGAGACGCAGCTCAATCGCAGTGCCGTCGGGGGCGGTGCGCTTGCCATCGGCCCCCGCGCGGTACCCTGCCGCCTCGAGCAGCGCCGCCGCCTTCGTGGGGTCGTAGGAGTACTGGGTGGCGGGCTCAAGGTGGTACCCCGGAAACATCGAGGGAATGATCGTGGTGCCCACAGTGGCCTTGCCGCCGTACACCTTGTCGACCAGCGTTTGGCGATCGATGGCATACGACAGCGCCTGCCGGAACTTGACGTCCTTGAGCACCGGGTTTCCGTCACCGATGGGCTTGCCGTCAACGGTCTGTGCGCCGGTGTTGAACGAGATCTCGTTGAAGCCCGAGTAGGTCGCATCAACCGTGGTGATGCCGGGCACGCCCACCAGCGACTTCTGCACGTTCGACTCGAGGCCGTCGGCAAAGTCGATCTCGCCCTTCTTCAGTGCCTGCCCCATGGCGTCCTGGTTTTGGAAGAGCCGGAACACCACCTCGCCGAGCGGGGTGGGGCCTCCGTAGTAGTGGGGGTTGGCCACCATGCGAATGAACTGGCCCACCCGCCGCTCGGCCATCACGAACGGGCCACCACCCACCACGGGCTGGCCGTCGACCGGCTCATTCTTGTAGCTCTTAACCTGCGCCTCACTCACCTTCGACCAGATGTGCTCAGGAAGGATGTACACCGACAGGTGGGTCATGAGCGGTGTCGGCGCCTTAACCGTGAGCACCAGCGTGGTGTCGTCGGTGGCCTCGGCCCTGGTGATGTTAGCGACGTAGTTTCCGTAGTTGGTCTGCTCGTACTCGCCGTTGATAATGCGGTTGAACGTGTAGGCGGCATCGTTGGCTGTCATGGGCTGGCCGTCGCTCCACTGCGCGCCCGGGTGAATCTTGTACGTCCACGACGTGCGGTCGGCCGACTCCTGCCACGAGTCGGCGAGCCCCGGCACGATCGAAAAGTCCTCGGCCGAGTACTGAGTCAGCGTGGGGTACTGCATCTGGTAAATCTCGTAGGCCGAGGCCACGATGCCGGTGAAGGGGTTGGCTGAGTCGATGTCCTGGGTGATGCCCACGGTGAGGATTGCGGGCGCCGGAGTGGTGGGTGAGGGCGACTCGGCTCGGGCCGCACCCACTCCGACAGCGCTGCCCAGCAGAGCCAGCGCACCGCCGATGAGCGCCAGTCGCTGAGTTGGGCGATTCATCAGACCTCCACGTGACCGGCGGCGTGCACTGAGTGGTCGCTCAGGATTTCCGTCACAGTAACACCGCGCACTGCCCCGCGGTCAGGTTCTGAGCACGCCCGCACCCTGAGCGTGAGACAGCACCTGCACCCACTGCCCCACTACGGTGTCGGCATCGAACCGGCCGGCAGACACCCGAGCGGCTTCACCCAGTTCCTCGCGTTGGCCAGCGTCGCCCACGAGCGACTCGAGCGCGGCCGCCAGCGCCACGTGGTCGCCCACCGGCACGAGCAGTCCGGCCGATCCGTGGTCGACAATGTCGGCGCTCGCGCCGGGGCAGTCGGTAGCTATGCAGGCGCACCCGCTGGCCGCCGCCTCGAGCAGCGCGTTGGGAAAGCCCTCAGTAACGGAGGGCAGCACGAAGATGGAGGCCGCCTGGAATTCAGTGCCGATGTCGACCCGCGGCTCAATGATCTCGACCCGATGCTCGAGCCCAAGTTGCTGCACCATCGTGCCCAGCGCCTGCTTCAACGGCCCCTCGCCGATGATGCGCAGGGTCCACTGCGGGTACGTGCTCGCCACTCGTGCCCATGCGCGGATGAGCGTGGCGTGGTCCTTGGCCTCCACGAGTCGGCCGACGCTGAGGACCACCGGGCCCCGGTGGGTCGCGGCGGCGATGGCAATGGCGGGCGCGTTGGGAATGACCACCGCGCCAGTGATTCCCCATCTCAGCCTGAAGGCCTCGGCGATGTCGGCGCTCTGCACCACGAACGCGGCAGCCCGCCAGCGAACCAGCCAGCCGCCCAGGCGCCCGCTTCGTCGCCGCGCGCCCGACCACACGGGGTGGTTTCGCTCAGACACCACCACGGGTACACCCAGCCCGATGGTGGCCAGTAGCGTGGCGACGTTGGCGTCGGGCAGGAAGGCGAGCACCACGTCGGCATCCTTGGCCAGCTGTCGAATCCTGCGGATGAACCGCACCCGGTCGACATGGAATTGGAACCGCGCCTGACGCGTGTCGTCGCGCACCCCCACACGCGCGACCCCCGGCGGTAGCGCGTAGAAGTCATCGATGGGTAGGAACCACGTGGCAAGCGTGACCTCGTGACCCAGCGCGTCGAGGCGCGCGGCGAGCCACGACATCACCCGCTCGGCACCCCCACACCGCAGGTGCACGGTGACCAGCAGCACCCTCACGTGAGGGCCCGAGCCCGCTGGTACTCAACCTGCGCAGCGAGGCCATCGCGGAAGGTCACCCGAGGCGCATAGCCAAGGTCACGACCGGCGAGCGTCGAATCGCCTCTCGTACGTCGCTGGTCGCCCGCGAGCGCCGGCTCGTGCGCCACGGTCACGGGCCGGCCGAGAATGTCCTCGAGCACCGACACGCCCTCGAGCACGGACACCTGCTCAGCCCCCGCGATATTGAACACCCCGGCAGGGGTCGAGGCGTCAGCCGCGTGGCACACCGCAGCTGCCACGTCGGTGACGTACGTGAAGGTGCGGCGCTGGTGACCGTCGTCGAAGATGCGGCTCGGCGCGCCCCGCAGCGCCGAGTCGATCACGCGCGACCACAGCATGTCGGGGCGCTGTCGCGGGCCGAACACCGAGAACAGTCGCAGCACGGTGGTGAGCCGCGACAGTTCGAGGTCGTTGGTCCACAGGGCCTCTGCCTCGAGTTTGGAGGTGCCGTATGGCGACGTCGGCGTCAACGGCTGCCCCTCTGCTCCCTCGGCGGTGCGGCCGTACACCGACGAGGTCGACACGTGCACCACTCGCCTGACCCGCGGCGACGCTCGCACGGCCCGAACCAGGGCCGCGGTCTCACCCACGTTGTTGTCATGGAAGCCGCTGGGGTCGGCCCAGCTTGCCGCCAGTCCCACCGAGGCCGCGAGGTGAATCACGGCGTCGAATTGCAACGGCGCCGAGTCGCCCACGAAAGAGCTGGCGGAATTCTGGTGGAAACTCCAGCGCGGATGATCGAGTGAATTCAGGAAGTCGACCCTGTCTGCCGGGCCTCTGATCGTGTCGTCGAGGTTGTCGATACCCACCACGGCCCAGCCCAGATCGAGCAGGTGCTGCACCACATGACTTCCGACGAAGCCGAGGGCTCCGGTGACGAGAACGCGCTGTTGACTCTCATCACGTTGGCCGGCGTGCGAGACCGCCATCCTGGCCTCCGCGCGATGTCGTCATGAGCTTCCGGGGCTCTCACACTATCGCCGCTCGTTACCACAACGTCGTAGGTGGCGGTCAGCACGCCCAGTACGGTCGTGCCATGCCCACCGAACCCCCCGTCGCCCGCCGCACCTCCCACGTGCACCACGAGCACGGCACCGACCGGCCCGACCCGTACCACTGGATCACCGACCCCGAGCTGCCCGAGACCGAGGCCCTGCTCGCGGCCGAGCGCGAGTTTCACGATGCGCGCATCGCCTCGCTAGCCGGCCTGCGCGACCGCCTCGAGGCCGAGATGGTCGCGCGCGTGCCCGCTGAAGAGCGAACCGCCCCGTGGGAGGCGGCGGGCTGGCGCTACCAGCGGGTGACAGCTGCGGGCGACGAGTACGAGCGGCTCACGAGATCGCCGATTGCCGGTGGCGACGAAGTAGTGCTGCTCGACCTGCAGCAGGTGCACGACCAGGGCGGAACCGGCTACGCGCGGGCAGGCCTCGTGGAGGTCAGCCCCGACGGAAACCTGCTCGCGTGGTCGATCGACCTCGACGGCGACGAGGTGTACACCCTGCGCTTTCGCGACCTGCGCACCGGCCTCGACCTCGACGAGGTGGTGAGCCGCACCTACTACGGCTGCGCGTGGGCGGCTGACTCTGCCTCACTTCTCTACATGGTGCACGACGACGCCTACCGGCCGCATCAGGTGTGGCGACACGTGATGGGCACCTCAGCTCTGGCCGACACCCTCGTATTCGATGAGCCCGACGACCGATTTGAAGTGGGGCTGCACGCGAGTCGCTCTGGGGCCTGGGCGGTGATCTCGGTACTCGCGCGCGACACCTCCGAGCAGCACCTGGTGTCGCTGACCGAACCCGGGGCAGCCGCCACCCTGGTGCGCGCTCGCGAGTGGGGGGTCGAGTACTCGCTCGAGCACGCCCCCGGCCACGGCCCCGACGGAGGCGACGGGTTCTACGTGGTCACCAACCTCGACGCGGTGGAGTTTCGCATCGCGTGGGCACCCGCCGGGGGCGCGCTCGACGTGTGGCAGCCGCTGGTGGCCGAGGTCGCCAGCGAGCGAATTCACGACGTCGACGCGTTCGAGCACGGGCATGTGGTGTCGCTGCGGCGCGACGGCGTGGCGTGTCTGCGGCTCGTGAACCGCTCGGGCGCCGTGCGCGACGTGGTGCCGCGCGAGGCTGGCGGCATGGTGCAACTGGGCCGTAACGACGAGTGGTCGACCAGCTTTGTCACCGTGGTGGAGGAGTCGTTCATCACGCCCGAGCTGTACTCAGACATCAGCCTCGTCGACACCTCAGTGCGCGAGCGCCATCGCGAGCACGTGGTGGGGGTCAACCCCGCCGACTACGTCAGTGAGCGGCACCTCGTCGACAGGGGCGATGGCGCACAGGTGCCGGTCATCACCGTGCGGCGCACCACCACACCCCTCGACGGCACGGCCCCCGTGATGCTCTACGGGTACGGCTCGTACGAGGTGAGCTGTGACCCCGACTGGGGAATCGACTGGTGGCGCACCATTCCGTCGCTGCTCGACCGGGGGGTCGTGTTCGCCGTGGGTCACCCCCGCGGCGGCGGCGAGATGGGCCGTCGGTGGTGGCTCGACGGCCACCTCGGCAGCAAGGCCAACACCTTCGATGATCAGGCGGCCGTGGCCGACTTTCTTGCCGACGGCCTAGTCGACGGCCAACGCATCGTCTCTCGGGGTGCCTCCGCTGGCGGCCTGCTGCAGGGTGCCCTCTACGGCCGCAGGCCCGACCGCTGGGCCGGGGTGGTGGCCGAGGTTCCGTTCGTCGATGTGATCACCACCATGAGCGACGCCTCGCTGCCGCTCACCGCGCAGGAGTGGCTCGAGTGGGGCGACCCGCGCCGACCCAACGAGCACGCGTGGCTGCTCGGCTACTCGCCCCTCGACAACCGACCCCCGGTTGACGCCCGTCCGCCGCTGCTGGTCACCGGCGCGGTGAACGACCCGCGCGTGATGGTGCGCGAACCCGCGAAGTGGGTGGCCGCGCTGCGTGCCGACGACCCCGAGCACGGGGTGGGCACCGACCCCACCAGCCCGGTGAGCCCGCGCACGGTGCTGTTCCGCTGCGAGACCGGAGCCGGATCACACGGCGGCCCCTCGGGGCGCTTCGCCGAGCTGGGCTACGAGGCCGACATCGCGGCGTGGTCGCTCACCGCCATGGGGGTGGAGGTGTGAGTCTGCCCTCGGGCCACTAGCCTGAAGGTTCAAATACACACCGCGGGAGTCCGGGCTTTGCCGGGCTGAGAGGGCGGCTGGAAATCCGGCGCCGCTGACCGTCGAACCTGTCCGGGTCATGCCGGCGTAGGGAGAGTCTGATGGTCTCGCGTTCGTTTCGACTTCTGCTGCTCACCATCGCAAGTGCCATCGCGCTCGCGTCGTGCTCGAGTGCACCCGCCCCCGCACCCACGACCAGCGGGTCGTCGAGCCCCTCGGCCGCTGCCACCACGCCCGCCGAGCTCACCCCGGTGTCGTTAGCCCTGAGCTGGACCCCCAACACCGACTACACCGGCGTGTACGTGGCCCAGCAGAAGGGCTACTACGCCGCGCAGGGAATCCAACTGAAGATCCTGCCCTACGCCTCCACCGCCCCCGAGACACTCGTGGCCAGCGGCGCCGCCGACTTCGGCTTCTCGTACCAGGCCGGCGTTACCTACGCCCGCGCTGCTGGCCAGGACGTCGTGTCGGTGTTTGCGCCAAATCAGAAGGGCACGTACGCGATTGGCGTGGCGGCCACCCGCGCCGACATCACGCGCCCGCGCGATCTCGACGGCAAGATTTACGCCGGCTTCGGAACGCCCGACGAGCTGCCCCTGCTGCGCACCATCATTCGCAACGACGGCGGCAAGGGCGAGTTCACCAACGTCACCCTCGACACCACGGCGTACGAGGCCGTGAGCAATGGCACCGCCGACTTCACCATTCCTGTTGCCACCTGGGATGCCGTGCAGGCCAAGGCCGCCGGCAAGCCGATGAAGTTGTTCGCGCTCACCGACTACGGCTTCCCCGACCAGTACTCGGTGCTCATCGTCACGAGTGGCGCCTACCTCACGGGCAACGCCGATGTGGCCCGCCGATTCGTGGCGGCAACCCAGCAGGGTTACGCCTTCGCGGTGGCCGATCCGGCGGCCGGGGCGCAGGCGATGGTCGATGCCGACCCCAACTCCTTTCCCAACCCCGAGCTCGTGGCGGCCAGCGAGCGCATGCTCGTCGACGGCGGCTATCGCACCGATGCCAACGGCATCGTGGGCACGCAGCAGCTGGAGCGCTGGACGAAGTACGGCGAGTTTCTCTACCGCAACAAGCTGCTCGCTGACTCGACGGGCGCACCCCTCACCACCGAGCCCGACTGGGCGACGTACTTCACCAATGAGCTCATGCCGTGAGCCCGTCGACCGCGACGGTAGTGGAACTCGCGCGATCGCTCAGCGCGAGGTGCGGGCAAACCGCGGTGATCGCGGTCGACGGCCGTGCGGGCAGCGGCAAGACCACCCTGGCGTCAGCCGTAGCAGGCGCCCTCGCGGCGCCGATGGTGTCGATGGACTCGCTCTACCCCGGCTGGGACGGCCTGGCCGAGGGTATCGCTCTGCTGGAATCTGAGGTGCTGCAGCCGCTGTCGCGCGGCGAGGAGGCCTCGGTTCCTGTCTACGACTGGCATCGCGGCGACTGGGGCCTCGCGCGCCTACTCACTCCCCCGGCCATCCTCGTGGTGGAGGGTGTCGGGTGCGGCGCGCGGTCGTCGAGCACGCACCTGTCGGCGCTGGTGTGGCTCGAGTGCGATGAGGCCGTGCGGCACTCGCGGGCCCTGTCGCGTGCCGCCGATGGCGCCGCCTTCGCGGTGGAATGGGAGCGCTGGGCGGCGCAGGAGGAGTCACTTCTCAAGTTAGACCCGATCTTCCTCCGCGCCGACCTGGTGGTGCGCACCGACGATTCCGACGCGCCCACCACGACGCTGGCGGGCCACGATGTCCGATGAGCCGCGCCTGATCTGGCGCCTCGCGGCGCCGACGCTGCTCGTGCTGGGCGTTCTCGTGCTGTGGCAGTGGTACTCGACGTGGTCGGGAGTCACCGCGGCCGTGCTTCCACCCCCCACCCAGGTGGCCTCGGGTGCATGGCAGGCACGGGCCACCCTGATGAGCAGCACCATGCCCACCCTGAGAGCCGCGCTGCTGGGGTTCGCACTGGCGGTGGTTGTCGGATTCGCCATCTCCGTGCTCATCGACTTCTGGCGCCCGGCGCAGTACGCCGTGACCCCGCTGCTCATCGTGAGCCAAACCCTTCCGCTCGTGGTGCTCGCACCGCTGATGGTGCTGTGGCTCGGCTTCGGGCTGGTGCCCAAGGTGCTGCTCGTGGCGCTCATCACGTTCTTTCCCATCACCATCTCGCTCGTGCGCGGTTACGCTTCCACCGGTCAGGACGGCCGCGACGTGATGCGCGCGATGGGCTCAACCCGCCGGCAGGAGTTTGTGCACCTGCGCCTTCCCGTGGCGCTGCCGGCCTTCTTCACCGGAGTACGAATCGCCATCACCTACGCGGTGATCGCCGCGATCTTTGCCGAGTACGCCGGTGCCACCGAGGGCCTCGGCGTGGTGATGCAGGTGTCGAAGAACGCCTTCCGCACCGACCTCGTACTCGCGGCCGTGGCCATCTCATCGGTGCTCACGCTGGCCCTGTACGGCCTTACCTTCGCGATTGAGCGGGTGGCCATTCCGTGGCACTACCGGGTGTCGCCTCAGCGGGAGTCGAGAATCCCGCCCGCGCGGAGTATCGAGACGACGATTGAGGCGGACGCGAGTTCGACCGTCTCACCCACGAGCACACTCGCCTCACCGACATCAACCTGACCGGAGCCAGGGTCTCGAGCAGCACGTTCGACCGGGGCACCTTCACCACCATGAAGGTCAGCGGCGGCGACTGGTCGTTCGCCAGCCTCGGCGCGCCGACTAGTGAGGGCGCGAACCGCCGTGCGCGTCGGCAGCCCGCACTAGGCTCGCGTAATGCTGAGACTCCTGCCCGGAACCGACCTCATGGTGCACCCGCTCTGCCTTGGCGGAAACGTCTTCGGGTGGGGCGCCGACCGCGACGAGTCGTTTGCGGTTCTCGACGCCTACGCCGACGCGGGCGGCAACTTCATCGACACCGCCGACACGTACTCGTCGTGGCAGGGAACCGATGGCGGCGAGTCGGAGACCATCATTGGCGACTGGATGGTCGCGCGAGGTAACCGAGACTCGATGATTATCGCGACCAAGGTGGGCAAGGCACCGAAGCTCAACAATCTTCGGCCCGAGACGATCACCACCGCGATGGACCTCTCGCTCCAGCGTCTGCGCACCGACCGGGTCGACCTGTACTACGCCCACCAAGACCATGACGACCCCATGCCGGGGGCTCTCGAGGCGTTCGACTCGCTTGTGCGATCGGGCAAGGCTCGTTACCTGGCGGCTTCGAACTACTCGCCTGACCGACTCGCCGAGGCTCTCGAACTCGCCGCCGCCAACAACTGGGCTCCGTTCGTGGCGCTGCAGCCCGGCTACAACCTGATGCAACGCCCGGGGTTTGAGGATGCCCTCATGCCGTTCTGCCTCGAGCGCGGAGTGGGAACCCTGCCCTACTACGGACTCGCCCGCGGCTACCTCACCGGCAAGTACCGCCTCGGCGGTCCCGAGGTCACCAGCGTGCGCGCCGCTGCGGCAGCCACCCACGTCGACTCGCACGGTGAGTCGGTGCTGCAGGTCGTCGAGCGCGTCGCGCAGCGCCATGGCGTGAGCATGGGGTCGGTGGCGCTGGGCTGGCTCGCCTCGAGGCCCACGGTGGTGGCGCCCATCGCGAGCGCCCGCACAGTGCAGCAGTTGGCCGACATGCTTCCGATGGCCACCCTCGAACTATCGAATGACGACCTCGACGAGCTCACCGCGGTGTCGGGCTCCATTAGCTGACCCGGGGGTCGCTGTCGGGACGGCGGGTATCGTCGGACCCATGATCACCCTGCACTGGTTTAGCCCCGAGGACCGCGAGATCATGACCCCCTTGATGCTCGAGGCGCACCGGCGCGGACTGCAGGCCGAGCTGCGGCATTACCACGACCCGGCTGGCGACATCTCCGTGCATTGCCACGGCCGCGGTGACGCCAACCCCGCACGCCTGTCGGCCTTCCTCCTGCACGATGTGGGCCAGGATTGGTGGGCCAGCGACCTGACCGAGGACGACAATATGTGGGCAGATACGCCATGGTCGCAGTTCGACCTCGTGTTTTTGCCCGGTCCGGAGTGGTCAGCTGCGTGGCAGCGGCTGAGCCACCTGCCGAAGGCGCGGCCCCGGCTGGGGGCGTGTGAAGCCGGCTGGCCGAAGGCCGACCGCGTCGGCACGCCGGAGTTTGCGGCGGAGGTGGCCGCCCTTCGCGGTGGGCTCACGCTGGCGAACCGGCCTACCGTGCTCTTCGCCCCCTCCTGGGAGACCGATGATCACCGCAACCTGCGCTCATTCGTGGCCGCCTTCGAGCCACGCGACGTGAACCTGCTGGCCAAGTACGCCCCGGGCTACCACGAGGTCGAGGAAGCCCTGCTCGCCGCGCACCCGCGGCTGCAGTTGATCGACTCCACCACCAGCATCCTGCCGTGCCTGGCCCTGGCCGACGCGATGCTCTCCGATGAGTCGAACTGCCTGAGCGAGGCCCTACTGCTCGGCGTGCCGCCGGTGGCGGTCACCGACTGGGAGGTGCCGGCGATGCCCGAGCACGGCCTGCCCGCCCGGCCGGCCGAGCCGCCCGCATTCGCCGTGGCCGCGACCATGGCGACCATAGCCGACACAGTGGAGGCGCTCCTGAGCGATCCGACCGGTACCGCCTCGCGGGTGCTCGCGGCCCGAGAGGCCACCTTCGCCCACATCGGCGCCGCCGCGAACCGCGTGCTCGACGCCCTGCAGTGGGCCGACTCCGGTGACCCTCGACTCGCCGACCTGCTCCTGTCTGACGCATAGCGAAGCGGCGCATGGGGCGCGGCTAAACCAGCTGTCGCTGTCGTGCCACGACCTGTTCGTGACCCGCTGGCGCCTACAGCCTCCGGTCGGCCAGCACGGGAAACGCTTCGCGCCAGCGCGAGGTCACCTCGAGGTCGATCTCGGCGCGCACGACCTCCTCGCCCACCCCACCCTCGGCCAGCACCCTGCCCGTGGCGTCGACGATGGCCGAGCGACCGCCGAGGTCGGTTCCGGCGTGGCGACCCACCTCGTTGCAGGCGATGACCAGCGTCTGATTCTCGATGGCCCTCGCCCGCACCAGGGTCGACCAGTGGTCGATGCGGGTCGCTGGCCAGCCCGACCCCATCACCACTGCCGTGGCCCCGGCATCGACGAGTCCGCGGAACAGCTCGGGAAAGCGCAGGTCGTAGCAGGTGGCTAGTCCGGTGGTGCCCAGCGGAGTCTCGAGCGTGACGAGCTCGGTGCCGGCGCTCATGAGTGTGGTCTCGCCGCCCGTGAACCCGAAGAGGTGAACCTTGCGATACAGCGCTGCCAGGGTGCCGTCGGGGGCAAACACCACCGACGTGTTGTGGTGACGGCCGTCGGCGGCCAGCTCGCTGAACGACCCACCGTGCAGCCAGGTGGAGGTGTCGCGCGCTACGTCAGCCATCGCGGCCACCAGCGGGCCGTCGAGGGGCTCGGCGTGCTCGCGCGCGGCTGCGATGTCGAAGGCGCCCACGTGCCACAGCTCGGGCAGCACCACGAGGTCAGCGGTCTGGGCCTCGCGGCGCGCCCACTCGAGCGCCCGGGCAACGCGCTCGGCCACCGGCTCGTCGCCCTCGATTTGCAACTGCAGCAGGGCCACGGTGGTGCTGGGCATGAGCTCTCCTCGCGGGCATGGGCCGAGCATTGAGTCTAGGCCAGGAGTCGCGCGCTAGGTTGACGTGCGAGTCGACGATGGACACAGTGGCCAGATGCGCACACTGCCGTTGAGCCCACATTTCGGGCGGGCTCGGTCCCTTCTTCGGCGGCTTCGAAATCGCGTCGCCCGACACCCCGACCCCCAGCGCGACCGTCACGACCAGTGGTTCTGGGACCACTACGAGCAGGCCGTGGCCGAGGTCGCCACCTTCCTCGCCGAGGCGGGGCTGTCGATCACGGGCGCGGAGGTCGCCGACGTCGGGTGCGGCGACGGGATCATCGACCTCGGGCTCGTTCATCGCCTGGCACCGCGGAGCCTCGTCGGCTTCGACGTGGTCGCCACCAATGTCGAGTACCTCGCGCGGAAGGCCGAGTCGAACCTCGGCTCGGGCGAGATCCCCGCGGGGCTGCAGTT
>CALQEM020000071.1:0-14163 GCA_943329595.2 Bifidobacterium breve | reverse complement strand
CGAGTCGCGCTGTGCAAGCTGCTGCTGCAGCAGCCCGACCTGCTGCTGCTCGACGAGCCCACCAACCACCTCGACGCCGAGAGCGTGCAGTGGCTCGAGCAGCACCTCGAGAAGTACCCCGGCACCGTCGTTGCCATCACCCACGACCGGTACTTCCTTAACAACGTGGCGCAGTGGATCCTCGAACTCGACCGAGGCCGCGCCTACCCCTACGAGGGCAACTACTCGACCTACCTCGAAAAGAAGGGCCAGCGGCTCAAGGTCGAGGGGGCCAAGGATGCCAAGCTCTCGCGGCGACTCACCGAGGAGCTCGAGTGGGTGCGTTCCAACGCGAAGGCGCGCCAAACCAAGAGTCGTGCGCGACTCGACCGCTACGAGGAGATGGCCACGGAGGCCGAGAAGACTCGCAAGCTCGACTTCGAGGAGATCCAGATTCCGCCGGGCCCGCGACTTGGCAGCCTCGTGGTTGAGGCCGACGGTCTCACCAAGGGGTTCAGCGACCGCATGCTCATCGACAATCTCTCGTTCACCCTCCCGCGCAACGGCATCGTGGGCGTTATTGGCCCCAACGGCGTGGGCAAGACCACGCTCTTCCGCATGATCGTGGCCTCGGCCGAGGGCGGTAGCGACGACAAGGCCACCCTTCCCGACTCCGGCAACCTGCGCGTGGGCGAGACCGTCAAGCTCTCGTACGTCGACCAGAGCCGCGGTGGACTCGACCCCGCCAAGAACGTGTGGGAGGTCGTCAGCGACGGCCTCGACTGGATCAAGGTGGGCAATGTTGAAATGCCCTCGCGCGCCTACGTGGGGGCCTTCGGGTTCAAGGGCCACGACCAGCAGAAGCCCTCGGGCGTGCTGTCGGGCGGCGAGCGCAACCGGCTCAACCTCGCACTCACGCTCAAGCAGGGCGGCAACCTGCTGCTGCTCGATGAGCCCACCAACGACCTTGACGTTGAGACCCTCGGAAGCCTCGAAAACGCGCTGCTCGAGTTTCCGGGCTGTGCCGTGATTACCTCGCACGACCGGTGGTTCCTCGACCGCATCGCCACTCATATCCTCGCCTACGAGGGTGACTCGCAGTGGTTCTGGTTTGAGGGCAACTTCGAGTCGTACGAGAAGAACAAGGTCGACCGACTCGGCGTCGAGGCTGCGCGGCCACACCGGGCCACGTACCGCAAGCTCACGCGCGACTGATGACCCACCGACTTGAGATCGCCCTGCGGTGGGCCGACCTCGACCTCATGGGCCACGTCAATAACGTGCGGATGGCCGAGATGGTGCAGGAGGCCCGGGTCGTCTTCGCCATGGGCCTCGCCGGTGAAGCCGGAATCGGACCCACGGCAGTGGGCGCCGAGGGCTTCAGCCAGGTCATCGCCCGGGTCGAGATCGACTACCTGCGGCAGGTGCTTCTCACCGACAGGCTCATCACCTTCGACACCAGCGTCGAGCGCGTCGGAACGACCTCGTTCACGGTCATCCACGTCGGGAGGGTTCCCGACGGACATGACGTGGTGCGCGCCCGTTCGGTGATGGTGTGCATCGATCCTGCCTCTGGCCGCAGCGCGCCGATTCCCGCTGAGTGGAGGGTCGCGCTCGAGTCGCGGGCCGAGGCCTCCTAGGTTTCCCAGGCGCCGCCGCTCATTCGCGAGTGGCGGTGTGACCATGGTCACGGCGAGAATGGCACTATGACCAAGCTGAGCCTCCGCCACGACGAGGCCGCCTATCTTGCGGCCTTCCTGCGGCGGCTCATGCTGTGGGACGAGCGAACGTGCGTGCGTGTTCAGGTTTCCGGTGGTTCTCTCGGCGTGTACGGGGTGCCACCCCTCGACTGCCTCGCGTTCATCGCCGTTCCGCTCGACGGTGACCACAGTGAGCCGCTCGACCGCGTGGTGAGTGCCGGGCGCTTACGCGATGTCTTGGGCGAGGTCTCGTCGATCAGGTGGGGAGTCTCGCGTTCGTTCCATGTGCCCGATGAGATGGGCGCGGTTGCGGCACTCGCCGTGCTACCCCCTCGCGGCCCATGGCTTCCTGCAGAGCGAGGAATTGCCGGCGATGTGCGCCCCATCGTTGCCGCCGGCGTTGAGGAATTCCGGGTGAAGGCCGAGCGGTCGGGCACCTCGTCGCCGTCCGACTTGGAGACGCTGGCGCGCGACGTGTGGTCGCGACCGGGTTGGGGTGGTCTGCCTTTGGCCAGCCTGCATGCGGCGTCACTGCTCGGGTTCATGCCGCACGACGGACTTCAGGTCGGCACATCAACCTGCGAGGGCTGGAAGCGCTTCGCCGCTCCGGGCGGCATGACCTTCGTGCGCACGAGCGGACTTCCACCGAACCTCAGCCTGGCCGTGCTGCGCCGGTAGTGGCACTGACCTTCGACGTGGTCGGGCGAGCGGGGTCGACCTCAGCCGCCGCCCCCCTGGCCGAAAGCCTCCTCGACGGGGTCTCCCTCGCTTACGTTCACCATCGAGATGGCTGCCATCGTGAAGTACCGCCACATCTCCTCGGCTAGCTCGCGCGAAATGTCCTGGGCCAGCAGCGCGGTCTCCATGTGCCGCAGCCAGCGATCGCGCATGTCGAGGTCGATTGGGTAGGGGGCATGGCGCATGCGAAGTCGCGGATGCCCGCGCTCGTCAGAGTAGGTGGTGGGACCGCCCCAGTACTGCTCGAGAAACATGCGCAGGCGCACCTCGGCCGGGCCGAGCTCGTCGTCGGGGTAGAGCGCACGCAGCTCGGGGTCGTCGGCCACCCCGCGGTAGAACTCGGCGGTGAGTCGCTCGAAGAAGGGCGACCCTCCGACGAGTTCGTAGAACGTGGGCTCGGAGGTGGGCATGGTGGAGTCGGTCACGGTGACAACCCTAGGCGCTGGCAGTGCCGGTGCCCGCGATGGCAGCACTGGCATCGGCGGCGCGCGCGGCTGCGGTGATGTTAGTCACCATCGAGCCGAACACGATGCCGTGAAACGGCAGCACCGAGAACCAGTACGCGTGGCCCAGCAGTCCCTTGGGGTGGTAGATCGCGCGCTGGTGGTACACGGTGCGCCCCGTGTCGTCGAGGTCGACCGAGAGTTCGAGCCAGGCCAGGCCGGGCATCTTCATCTCGGCACGCAGGCGCAGCAACTGCCCCGGAATGCGCTCTTCAACCCGCCAGAAGTCAACCGGCTCACCCACCATCAGCTCACGCGGATTGCGGCGTCCGCGGCGCAGTCCGACGCCACCCACCGCGCGATCAAGCCAGCCGCGCACCTCCCACGCGAGCGGGAACGAGTACCAGCCGTTCTCGCCGCCGATTCCTTCAATAACCTGCCACACCGCCTGCGGGGACGCATCGACCGGTTCGTCGCGCTCGTCGGTGTAGAGCGAGCCGCCGGCCCAGTCGGGGTCAGAGGGGAGGGGGTCGCTCGGCGTTCCGGGGTACGAGGCTGACGACCAGCGGGTCGTGACGTGTGCCTCGCGCACCCGCTGCAACGCGAGCGACACGGCGGCCTCGAAGCCGAGCAGGCCCTCGGGTGGGTCGGGGATGTAGTCGGCGATGTCGTGCTCATGGCACACCACCTCGATCTTGAGCGAGTCGACCAGTGGCCGCGCGATTGAGGCGGGCACCGGCGTGACGAGTCCCACCCAGCGGCTCGATAGCTTGGGAGACAGGAGGTTGATCGGCAGAATGATGCGCCTCGGAAGCCCGGCCACGGCCGCGTACCGCTGCATCATGTCTTGGTACGTCAGCACGTCGGTGCCGCCAATGTCGAACCAGCGGTTGACCTCGGGCGGCAACTGCGTGGCGCAGCCCACGAGGTAGCGCAGCACGTCGCGAATTCCGATGGGCTGAATGCGGGTGCGCACCCAGCGCGGGGTGATCATCGCCGGCAGCCGCTCGGTGAGGTAGCGCAGCATCTCGAACGACAGCGAGCCGCTTCCGATGATGACGCCTGCTCCGAGCGCGGCCGTGGGCACACCGCTCGCTAGCAGAATTTCGCCCACGTCGGCGCGCGCCTGGAGGTGGCGCGAGAGTCGCTGCTCGTGCGCAAGGCCCCCGAGGTACACGATGCGACCCACTCCCGCGGCCGCGGCTGCGTTGGCAAAGGTGTGCGCCGTGGCCCGTTCGAGCTCGCCGAACTCGTCCTCGGTGCCAATCGAGTGCATCAGGTAGTAGGCAACGTCGACTCCCGCCAGGGCCTTGGCCATCACCTCGGGGTCGTTGGCGTCGCCAGCCACCACGTCGACGCGGCTCACCCAATCGCGGTCGCGCAGGCGCTCGGGGTGACGCGCTAGTACGACGACGTCCATGCCTGCGGTGAGAAGGTGAGGAACGAGTCGACCACCGACGTAGCCGGTGGCCCCTGTGACGAGTGCGCGCATGGCTCTAGTGTGCGTGCTGGGGCAGTCAGCCGCATCACGGGAACGCTCGCGCCCGCCCGTCAGGGTCTGTCAGGCTCCGTCAACCTGCTCCAGGGTGGGCATCACGATGCCTGACTCCTGAAAGGCGCGTTTCGCGGCCGCCCTGATCGCCCGTGCCGACGACACGCTCTCGCCGGGCTCGGTGCGGGCGCTGACCCCCACCATCGTGACGTCTCCGGTTACTCGGTCGACGCCCAGGTAGCGGGGTGCGGTCACCAGGTGCGCGCCGAGAATGGGCTCGGCGAACAGCGCGTCGCCCATGTCGTTGACGACGCGCTCGACTTCGCCGAGGTCGGACGACGTACTCACGGGCAGCGTCACGGTGGCCATCGTCCAGCCCTGTGACAAGTTCGCCACGCGGAGAATTTCGCCGTTGCGCAGGTACCACACCACCCCGTTCGAGTCGCGCAGTCTCGTGACGCGCAGTGCGACCTCTTCGACGGTTCCCTCGACGCCGCTGATATCAACGACGTCACCCACGCCGAACTGGTCCTCGATGATCAGCGAAATTCCTGAGAAGTAGTCCTTGATCAGCGACTGCGCCCCGAAGCCGATCGCGATTCCCACGATGCCCGCGCTGGCTAGCAGCGGGGCGATATCGACGTTGAGGAGGCTGAGGATCATCGTGACTGCGACGGTCCAGATGGCCACGGTCACCACCGAGCGCAGCAGGTGTCCTACCGCTGTCGAACGCTGCGCGTAGCGCTCCTGCATGAGGAGCAACTTGCCCTCGGGGGTTCCGGTAGCGCCCACGGCCTCGCGGCGACTCACGGTGGACGTGCGTCGGCTTACCGCTCGGTTGATCCCTCGGCGGATGACCGCAGTCACGAAGAGTTGCAGCCCGAGGGCCACTAGGCCGATCAGCGCGATGCTCAGCGGCACCCCCAGGAACCATGACAACACGTCGTCGGCTGTCATGCGTCGCCGTTCGCCAGATCCATGCCGGTCCACGCCGCGGTGAAGGCGAGGACGTCGGCCGAGAGGCCGATCGTGCGGCTCAATGCGCGTGCCCCATGCCCGACATCGCCCTCGGCCCTGATCAGGATGGGTCGTTCGCCGGTGGTGGCATGCTGCAGCGCGGCGCACATCTTGCGCGCGTGCAGCGGGTCGACGCGGCTGTCGCCGTCGAACACGGTGAACAGGGTGGCCGGGTAGTCGGTGCCGTCGGCCACGCGGTGGTAGGGCGAGTACGACCAGAGCCAGCCGAAGTCTTCTGGGTCGTCGGCCGAACCGTACTCAACATTCCAGGTGGCGCCGAGGCCGAACTTCTCGTAGCGCACCATGTCGAGAAGTGGTGCGCTGCACACCACCGCATTGAACAGGTCAGGTCGCTGGGTCATCACCGCGCCCACGAGAAGTCCGCCGTTGGAGCCGCCGTTGATCGACAGGGTTGCCGGGGTGCACCAGCCATCGGCGATCAGTCGCTCGCCGGCGGCGATGAAGTCGTCGTACACGTTTTGCTTGGTGGCCAGCATGCCGTCGCGGTGCCACTGCTCGCCCTCTTCTGAGCCACCGCGCAGGTTGGCCACCACGTACACTCCGCCAGCCTCGACCCACGACAGCACCGTGGCCGAGTATCCGGGGGTGAGGGGCACGCCGAAGCCGCCGTAGCCGTAGAGGATCGTGGGGCGTGGCCGGTCGGGCGCCGCAACGGGCGCCACGATGATCATGCGCACGGTGGTGCCGTCCTTCGACTCATACTCGACCTGGCTGGTGAACACCGTGGGCACCTCGACGGTCCCGGGAGCCTCGGCCCACAGCGACACCTCGCCCGTGCGGCCGTCGTAGCGCATCACCCGCGACACCGTGGTGTGGTCGGTGTAGCCGAACCACGCCTCATGCCCGCTTTCGGGTCGCTCGCTGATGCCGCCCACGCTGCCGAGCCCTGGCAGGTCGACCGACGACAGCCGCTCACCGGTGGCGAGGTCGTGCACCGCGAGCTCTGAGATGGCGTGCCGGGTGTGCAGCACCACGAGTTGGGCCGTCGCCATCTCGGCTCCGTCGAGGATCGCGAAGTCTTCGATGACAGCCACGTCGTCCTGCGGCACGAGGTCGGTCCAGAACTCGGGCTGGGGCCGCAGGGGGTCGCCCACAGCGAGCCGGCCGCGCGAGGCGTCGAGGTCGGTCATCACGTAGAGCCGGCCGTCGTTTCCGACATGCATCGAGGTTTGGGCGTCGACCCCCACCTGCACCTCGACCAGCGTGGGCGCGTCGGGGGAGCAGGCCGACAGGTCGGCGATCCAGAGATCGTTGCGGGGAGCGGTGCCCTCGGACGCGCTGATCTGCAGCCAGCGGCCGTCGCGGCTCACGCTGACCCCGTAGTAGTTGGTGGGTGTGAGCCCCCCACCGAATACCTCGACGTCGTCGTCAGGGTGGGTGCCCAGTGTGTGCAGGTACACGCGACGATGGAACTGTTCCTCGCCCTCGGGGACCAGATCGGGGGAGAGGCGGCGCACGTAGTAGTAGCGCTGGGCGCCCGGCAGCCAGGCCACCGGAGAGTAGCGGGCCCGGTCGATCGGGCCATCGACGATTTCGCCGGTGGCGACATTCATCACGCGCAGCACCGATTCCTCGCTGCCGCCCTCGGACATCTGGTAGGCGAGCAGGGCGCCCTCCTTACTCGGCTGCCACGCATCGAGGGTGCTGAGCCCGCTGGGGTCGAGGGCCATCGGGTCGATCAGCGTGGTCTCGTCGCCCTCGGCGTCAACGCTCATCAGGAGTGCGTGCTCCTGAGTGCCCTCGCGACGCATGAAGAACTGTCGACCGCCGCGCCAGGCCGGCGCCGACACTCCACCGGCACCGAGCAGGTCGGCCAGCCTCGAGGCCCAGTGGTCGCGCGTCGTCCAGTTGGCCGTCGCCTCGGCGAGGAGGGCGGCCTGCTGAGTCGACCACTCGCCGGTGGCCTCGCTGGTCGCGTCCTCGAGCCAGCGGTAGGGATCGGCCACCGCGTGGCCGTGCAGGTTCTCGACGATGTCGTCGCGCGGCGCGGTGGGATAGTTCGGCTTCGATGAGGTCACGCCACGACCCTAGAGCAGCGAGGCGCCAGCCGTGACGAATGCCGGTCCCGACCATCCCACCCCGCTCATCCATACGAAAGCGTCACACCGGGCAGGCGGGATTGACGCTTTCGTATCGATGAGCGGAATGGGGTGAGGGCGCCAGTCTCGAGTAACGACTCACCTGACTGCGACCCCTCCCGCTAGGGTCGCACGCATGGCCGATCTCCACGACCTCACCGCACTCGAGCAGGCCGCGGCCATCCGTGCACGCGAGGTGTCGCCCGTCGAGCTCGCCCAGCACTACCTCGCGCGTTCGGAGCGGCTCAGCGATGAGGTGGGAGCCTTCATCACCCTCACCCCGGAGCTCGCCCTCGAGCAGGCCCGCGCTGCCGAGCGTGCCGTGCTCGACGCCACTGATTTAGCAGACCTTCCGGAGCTTCACGGGGTGGTGGTTCCTGTGAAGGACCTCGCCTTCGTGGCCGGAGTCCGCTGCACCCTCGGCTCACTTGCCTACGACATCGTTCCCCTGAGCGACGACAACGTGGTGGCGCGGCTGAAGCAGTCGAACGTCGTCATCACCGGGAAGACCAACACCCCCGAGTTCGGGCTTCCGTGCTACACCGAGAACGCTGTCGCGCCGTCGGCCCGCAACCCGTGGGACCTCGCGCACTCGGCAGGTGGCTCAAGCGGCGGCGCCGCGGCCGCGGTATCGGCGGGGCTCGCGCCCGTCGCCCACGGTTCCGACGGCGGCGGCTCGATTCGCATCCCGGCCAGCGTGTGTGGGCTCGTCGGCATCAAGCCGTCGCGCGGGCGCATCAGCAACGGCCCGCTGCGCGATCCGGTGGGCGACCTCGTCACCAGCGGACCCCTCGCCCGAACGGTGGGCGACGCCGCGGCTCTGCTCGACGCGATGTGCGGTTCATTTCCAGGTGACCCCTACTCCGCGGCTCCGCTGCCTACTGGCGAGACGTTCCTGGCTCACGCAAGCCGAGAGCCGGGCCGCCTGCGCATCGGCCGCTACCTCACGCCTCCGGTGGCTCACAGTGACGTTCACCCCGACTGCGTGGCCGCGTGCGACCACGCGAGCACACTGCTCGAGTCACTGGGTCACACTGTCGAAGAAGTCGCCCCACCGTTCACGCCCGACGTGGTGGTGCACTTCGAAACCCTCTGGTCGGTGCTCGCACTGCTCACCCCCGTGATGCCTGCCGATGAAGCCAGACTGCAGCCGCTCACCCGCTGGCTGCGCGAGCGTGGAACTAGGGTCTCCGGCATCGAACTCGCGGGCGCGGTGTCGATGTTGCGGCTCATCGCCCGGGCGGCCGTCAGCGCCACCGCCCACCTCGACGCGGTGCTGACGCCCACCCTCGCCCAGCCGCCCGTGCCGGTGGGCGGCCTGCGCGACGACGGCGACCCCGCGGCCGACTTCGAGGCGCAGAAGCGGTTCACCCCCTTCACCGCGGCGTACAACATGACAGGCCAACCTGCGGTGTCGATTCCGCTGCACTGGAACGTGAACGGGCTGCCCATCGGGGTGCAGCTGGTGGGCCGGCAGGGCGATGAGGCGACGCTGATCGCCCTCGCCGCGCAGCTCGAGCGGGCCGAACCCTGGGCCCACCGACGCCCGGCGATGTGGTGAGCATCCGATGACCTCCGTTCCTCCCGAACTCGCCGACCTCGCCCGTACCCTCGGCGTGGCGGTTGACTACGTCGATCAGGGGGGCCAGCTCCGCGAGGTATCGGCCGAGAGCGTGCTCGATGTGCTCGCTGCGCTGGGCGTCGACGCGTCGACGGACGAGGCTAGGGCGACCGCCTGGGACGAGCTCCGACTGCGCGACTGGCGCCGGGCTTTACCGCCGGTATTCATGGCGCGCGAGGGAGCTTCGGGCCGGGTGTGGGCCCATGTGCAACACGGCTGGCCCCTCACCCTCGAGGTCGAGCTGGAAGACGGGTTCCGCTTCGTAGTGCAGCAGCTGACACACGACGTGGCCCCCGTCGAGGTCGACGGGGTACTGGTTGGCGAGGCGGCATTCGAGGTTCCCGACCACCTGCCAACGGGCTACCACCGCATCGAGGCGCTCGACTCCGACGGCTCGGTGTTCGGCGTCTGCTCGCTCATCGTCGTCCCCCAGAGCCTGACGCTGCCCACAGCGCTCGCCGAGCACCCGGTCTGGGGCCTGATGGCACAGCTGTACTCGGTGCGGTCGTCGGGCTCGTGGGGCGTGGGCGACCTCGCCGACCTTGCCGATCTCGGCAGCTGGGCGGCACTCGAGCAGGGGGCGGCCTTCCTGCTCGTCAATCCGCTGCACGCCTCGTCGCCACTCACCCCGATGGCGCCCTCGCCCTATCTTCCCGTCGCGCGGCGCTTCTTCGCCCCCTGGTACCTGCGGGTCGAGGACATCCCTGAGTTCGATGACCTCGCGCGCGTCGACGAGGAGGCCGTCGAGGCGCTGGCTCTTCCGCTGCGCGCGCTCGACACCGACCCGGCGCTGCTCGACCGCGACGCCGCGTGGGAGGCCAAGCGTGCCGCCCTCGAGTTGATCCGCAGGGTGTCGCGTACCACTGAGCGCGAGGCTGAATTCGCGGCGTATCGCGCCCACGAGGGCCCCGGCCTGACCGACTTCGCTGTGTGGTGCGCGCTGGTCGAGGAGAACGGCTTCGGCGACGGTGAGTGGCCCGAGGAATTGCGACACCCGGGCGGCGTCGCCGTGGCCGAGGCAGCGACGCGGCTCTCTGACCGGGTGGAATTCCACATCTGGCTGCAGTGGTTGGTCGACCAGCAACTGTCGGAGGCGAAACGAGCGCTCGAGGAGGCAGGAATGCCCCTGGGGGTCATCCACGACCTCGCGGTGGGTGTGCACCCCGAGGGCGCCGACGCGTGGGCCTTGCAGGACGTACTCGCACAGGGCATCGAGGTGGGCTGCCCGCCCGATATGTACAACCAGGTGGGTCAGAACTGGTCGCAGCCGCCGTGGCATCCGTGGGCCCTCGCTGACGCGGGGTTCGTACCCTTCCGAGACATGCTGCGCACGATCCTCAGGCACGCCGGGGGCATCCGCGTCGACCACATGCTGGGTTTGTTCCGGCTGTGGTGGATTCCGGCGGGCCGACCTCCCTACGAGGGCACCTACGTCACCTACGACCACGAGGCGCTGGTCGGCATCCTCTGCCTCGAGGCGCAGCGCGCGGGCGCACTCGTGATCGGCGAAGACCTCGGAACGGTTGAGCCGTGGGTGCAGGAGTTTCTCGCCTCGCGCGGGGTGCTCGGAACGTCCATCCTGTGGTTTGAGCGTCGGCCCGACGGGTCGATTATCGAGCCCGAGGAGTGGCGCTCGGCCTGCCTGTCGTCGGTGTCGGTGCACGATCTTCCGCCAACCGCCGGCTACATCGAGGGCGTGCACGTCGACCTGCGTGAACGACTCGGTCTGCTGAGCAGGCCGGTTGAGGAAGAGCGTGCTGCGCACGACGCCGAGATCGCCGAGTGGCGCGACCTGCTGGTGGCGCGGGGGCTGCTTGAACCAGGGGTCCTCAACGGCATCAATGACGTCGACGCCATGGTCGTGGCGCTCCACCGCTGCCTGGCGCTGTCGCCGTCGCTGCTGCAGGGCGTGGCTCTGGTCGACCTCGTGGGCGACGTCGTGCCGCAGAATCAGCCGGGTACCGACCAGGAGCACCCGAACTGGCGGATTCCGCTGCGTGACCGCTCGGGCCGGCCGGTGCAGATCGACGACCTCCGCAGCGACCCCCTGCTGCGGGCACGGGTTGCCCGGATCATCGACGCGGTGCGTCGGTAGGGTGACGAGGTGATGGAAACCACGACCACCGCCCTCTCCACCGCCGACTGGCTGGTGCGATTCATGCTGCTGCCTGCCGCGGTCATCGCCGTGATCTGGTTCCTGTGGGCGCTGCCCCAGTGGCTGCGGCGCAGTTCGTTCCGTCCGGGCGAGCCCTGGGTGGGCGAGCCGCTCTGGGTGGGAGCCCCGCGCGAACTTGCTGCCGCGGGTCGCGTGGCCATCGCGGGCTCGGGCGAACTGAGCCTGTCCGACACACCCGACGACCGAGGAGGCGCAAGTGCTCGCTGGTGACTCACTGACCACCGACGACGTCGAGCGCATCGAGGTCACGGTGGCGCGCGAGCGTGCCCGCTGCGGCGTCGACTTCAGCGTGTACGTGGGTGCCCTCGAGCAGGGGCGCGACACCGCGCTCGCTCTGCACGCCGAGTTGGGCGAGGCCGCCGACGATGCCGTGCTGGTCGCGGTCGACCCGGGGGCCCGCTCCACCGAAATCGTTACCGGCGCGAAGGCCCGTCGCTGGGTCGACGACCGCGCGTGCGCCCTCGCGGCCCTGGCGATGATCTCGTCGCTCTCGGGTGGCGACCTCGTGGGGGGTATCTGTCACGGACTCACCACCCTGGGCGACCAGGCGCGGCACCCCCAAGCACTGCACACCGACCAGCCGTAGTTGCACGACCAGCCGCAGTTAGTCCTCGTCGGCCAGGCGCGCCCGCAGTGCGCGGCTGACGCCGTCGGCGCCCTCGGCCACCAGACGCCGCGCGCCGAAGGCGAGGCTGGGGTTGTCGGCGAGGAATCGCTCGGTGCGCTCAACCGTGGCGGCATCGACCAGTAGCGCCGGGTAGAGGCCCTGCACGATCGACTGGGCGACCTCGCTCGTGCGCCCCGCCCACACGCCGGGTACGGCGTCGAAGTACCTCTCGGTGAACTGTGCCTGCAGCGCTCGCTGGTCGGCGTTCACGAAGCCGCCCAGGGTCGCCTCGAGTAGGGAGTTGGGCAGCGCGTCGGGCGTCATCATGGCGGTCCAGGCGATCTCCTTCGCCTCGATCGTCGGAATGGAGGCGCGCGCGAAGGCCGCCTGCCGCTGACCGGTGGCGGTGTGGTCGCGCCGGCTCTCGGCGTCGATGGCGTCGGTGTCGCGGTTGCCCGTTGCGACGAGGCGCTGCAGCATCGACCAGCGCAGGTCGGCGTCGACGACAAGTCCGTGGAGCACGTCCTTGCCGTCGAGCAGGTCGCCGAGCTGCCCGAGGTGATCGGGGGTCGACGCAGACGCAATCCAGCCGCGCACGAAGGCGAGCTGGTGGTCGGAGCCCGGTGCGTCGGCCTGCGCTAGCGAGCGGAGTGCGTCGGCGAGTCGACTGAGGTATCCCGCCCGATTGTCGGGTCGCGCGTACATGTCGAGCGAGGCCTTCACCTGGCGCAGCACCTGTTGCACCACGCCCACGTCACCCTCGTGCTGTAGCCCCGCAATGGCGAGGGTCAGAAACGCGCCGGTCGACATCTCGGCATCGCGGGTCATATCCCAGACCGAGCCCCAGATGAGGGCACGCGGCAGGCTGTCGGTCAGGTCACCGATGTGCGCAATTGCAGTGCGGAGCGACCGCTCGTCGAGCCGGGTCTTGGCGAAGGTGAGGTCGTCGTCGTTGAGTAGCAGGAGGTCGGGCTGAGTGAGTCCGGCGAGTTCGGACACCTCGGTGCGCGCGCCCACCACGTCGATCTCGACCCGCGCCGTGCGCACAAGTGACCCGCCGGTGAGCGTGTAGGCCCCGATGGCCACGCGGTGCGACCGGAGAACTGGATCGAGGCCCGGGGGCTCGCTGGGGGGCTCTTGCACGATCACAACCGAGGTCATCACCCCCGACTCGTCGAGGCTGATTTCGGGGCGCAGCAGGTTGACCCCCGACGTCTGCAGCCACTGCTGGGTCCAGGTGGAGAGGTCGCGGCCGCTGGCGGCCTCAAGCTTGCCCAGCAGGTCGGGTAGCGAGGTGTTGCCCCAGCCGTGCTCAACGAAGTAGTCGTGCACGCCTGCGAAGAAGTGCTCCTCACCAACCCACGCCACCAGCTGACGCAGTGCGGCAGCCCCCTTCGCGTAGGTGATGCCGTCGAAGTTCACGGCCACGGCGTCGAGGTCGACCATGTCGGCAGCGATCGGGTGGGTCGACGGCAGCTGGTCCTGGCGGTAGGCCCAGGCCTTGCGCAGGTTCAGGAATGTGGTCCAGGCGTCGCTGAAGCGCGTGGCCTCGACATTGGCCTGGTGGGCGGCCCACTCGGCAAACGACTCGTTGAGCCAGAGGTCGTCCCACCAGCGCATCGTGACGAGGTCGCCGAACCACATGTGCGCGAGCTCGTGCAGGATCGTGTTGGCGCGCTGCTCGTAGGCGGCGTCGGTGACCCTCGACCGGAAGACGTAGTCCTCGAGAATCGTCACGGCCGCTGCGTTCTCCATGGCGCCGGTGTTGAACTCGGGCACGAACACCTGGTCGTACTTGCCGAACGGGTAGCCCACCGCGAAGACGCGCTCGAAGTACTCGAAGCCCTGCTTGGTCACGGTGAGGATCTCGTCGGCGTCTAGGTGCTCGGCGAGCGACGAGCGGCAGTGCACGCCCAGCGGGTAGGTGCCGAAGAGGCCGGTGTACTCGTCGACCACCGAGTGGTACGGCCCGGCGATGAGGGCGGTGATGTAGGTGGAGATCCGGTGCGAGGCGGGGAACTCCCACCGGGCCACGCCGTGGCGCACGGCCTCGGGCTCGGGCGTGGCGGTGTTCGACACGATGGTCCAGTGCGCCGGGGCGCTGACGGTGAGCTGGAAGTGCCCCTTGAGGTCGGGCTGCTCGAAGCACGCGTACACGCGCCGGGCGTCGGCTGGCTCGAACTGGGTGTAGAGGTAGGTCTCGGAGTCGACGGGGTCGACGAATCGGTGCAGCCCCTCGCCCGAGGTCATGGAGCGGGCGTCGGCCTCGACGAGGAGCTCGTTGTAGGCCT
>CALQEM020000070.1:0-14184 GCA_943329595.2 Bifidobacterium breve | reverse complement strand
CGATCAAATTGGGAGGGCACTGCTTTATCGTATGCCACCCGGGAATCTCACCTCACATGACACGGACACGGACACGGCCATGAAGCCCCCGCCCGAGGCGCCATGGGGACTACCCTCAGCACGACACGGCCGCTCCACTCCCCCGGCCGAGGACCACCGAGGAGAGGCGATGCCAGATCCGACAGCCACGGGCGAGTCCGGCCCACTCGAGACGGAGGCAGTGCATACCCGTCGCATCGTGACCGTCTCGATCATCGCCGCCCTCGGAGGCTTTCTGTTCGGCTACGACAGCTCGGTGATCAACGGGGCCAACAAGGCCGTTTTCTACCAGTTCCAGGTGGCGAACGGCTTCGAGCAGGGCTTTGTCGTGGCTGTTGCCCTGCTCGGATCGGCACTCGGAGCCCTCGTGGGCGGACGGCTGGCCGACCGCTACGGCCGCAAGCGGGTGATGGTCGTTGCCGCAGTGCTCTTCCTCGTGGCAGGCATCGGCACCGCGTTTCCGTTCGGGGTGTACGACTTCATGCTGTGGCGCGTGGTAGGAGGAGTAGCAATCGGCCTCGCGGCCGTGATCTCACCCATGTACATCTCCGAGGTTGCTCCCGCCCACCTACGGGGACGACTCACCTCGCTGTTTCAGTTGGCCATCGTGGTGGGCATCTTCGCCACCCAACTGGTCAACGAGGTGATCATCCGCTTCACCCCCAACTCCCCTCAGCAGCCGATGCTGAACCCCGATGTGCCGCCGCAGCAGGCGAACAACGTGCTCGCCCTCAACCTTGAGGCCTGGCAGTGGATGTTCATCTGCATGGTGGTGCCTGCGGTCGTCTACTGGGCGTTGTCACTGACGATCCCCGAGTCGCCGCGCTTCCTGGTGGCCCGCCACCGCGAGGAGGAGGCCACGGAGGTGCTGGCCACGATCTACGTGCATGAGCCCTCCGCCAAGGTCGCCTCCATCAGAAACTCCCTCGACGGCGAGGTGCGGTCGGGCATGCGCGACCTCAGGGGTGCGGCGCTGGGGCTCAAGCCGATCGTGTGGATCGGCATCACCATGGCCATTCTTCAGCAGTTCGTGGGCATCAACGCGGTGTTTTACTACTCGAACCTCATCTGGGCGGCCGTGGGGTTCGACGAGAGCAAGGCGTTCCTCACCTCGACCATCATCAGTGCCGTGAACGTGGTGTTCACGCTCGTGGCGATCGGTTTCGTCGACCGCATCGGTCGCCGACCCCTGCTGCTCATCGGGTCGATCGGAATGTTCGTCACGCTGGGCATTCTGACCCTCGTGTTCCAGACGGCCCCGAAGTGCACCCAGGCCATCCTTGACGCCGGCGGCCAGAGTGGGTGCGCCGGACAGAGCGAGCTCAACACCCCCATCCTCGGAGTCACCGAGGGGCGCATCTCGGTGCTGGCGCTCAACGCGTTCGTGGCGTTTTTCGCCTCGACCTGGGGCCCGGTGCTGTGGGTGATGCTCGCGGAGATGTTTCCCAACAGAATGCGCGCGGCCGCACTCAGCATTGCCGTCATGGCCAACTGGATCGCGAACTTCATCGTCTCGATGTCATTCCCCGGGCTGGTGCAGGTCTCCCTCGGCCTCGCCTACGGCCTTTTCACGGCCTTCGCCCTGCTTTCATTTTTCTACGTCAAGAAATACGTGCGCGAAACCAACGGGGTCGAACTCGAGGACATGGCCGAACTCGAGGCAGTGCGAGCGTCGCGAGCGGCCCCGATCACCACGGCACTTCGAGACGGTCCTCCCACAGCAGCCCCGTAGGAGCCGCGGTTCCGTCGGGGCTCACAGCGTCGCGCGTGGCCAGCCACACCACCGTGTCGGCGCCCTCAGTTGCTGAGCGCGGAGCCTCGGGACCCCCCATGTCGGTTCGACAGTGGTTGGGACACATCGCGTCGACCAGCACTCCGCGGCGACCGCCCTGCAACTCGGCGTTGAGATTGCGAGTCATGGCGTTCATCGCCGCCTTTGACACCCGGTAGGGAGCCAGGCCGCCACCGGTTCCCGGACCGCTGAGCCGGCCCAGACAGGCCGAGACGTTGATCACGCGGCCCCAGCGGCGCTCGACCATGCCGGGCACGAAGGTCGCGATCGTGTAGAACGAGCCGTCGAGGTTGACGTCCATGACGCGCCGCCACTCCTCAGGGGTGGTGCGCAGCGTCTTGCTCATGGGCGCGCTCATCACGCCCGCGCAGTTCACCAGCACGTCGATGGCTCCCAGTGGGCCGAGCAGATCAGGCAGCGCGTAGATCTCCTTCGCCACCGAGACATCCGCGGCGACCCCCACCGCGTCGAGGCCCTCGTTCTGCAGTTGACCGGCCGCCGCGATCGCACGGTCGCGGTCAACCCCCAGCAGGATAACGGTGGCCCCAGCCCGGGCGATCCCTCGCGCCGCCTCCAGTCCGATTCCTCGGGTACCCCCGGTGACGAGCGCAACACGGTCGTCTAGCGCACCCATGTCAGTCGATCAGGCTACGGTCGCGGGCTACCTCGACGGTTGCGCCCATGGTCAGGATGACCTTGCCGGTGGTCGCGCGGGCGCGCAGGTCGCGATGCGCCTGCGCTGCCTCCTCGAGCGGGTACGAGGGTCCGGCCTGCGGCACCAGTGAGCCGTCGACAACCATGCCCACCAGGTCGGCGAGCGGAGTGGCCACCATGCCCACGGGGTCAGTCGACATGCAGTCGACCAGCCAGAATCCAACGACGCTGCGCGAGCCGTGCATCAGCGAGTTGGCGGGGATGGGCGTGCTCGGCTCGCGCCCCGCCATGCCGTAGACCACCAGGCGCCCGAACCGTGACAGTGCTGCCAGCGACTCATCGGTGGTGCGACCCCCGACCATCTCGAGCACGACGTCGACCCGTCGGCCACCGTTCGCCTCGCGCAGGGCCGCGGTGAGGTTCGGCACGTTCGAATCAACTGCTGTGTGGGCCCCGAGCGCCACTGCCTGCTCTCGCTTGGCGAGCGTCGACGCCACTGCGATGACATTCGCGGCACCCCAGCGCCTGGCCAGCTGCACGGCCAGCGATCCGACTCCACCGGCGGCGGCGTGCACCACAACAGACTCACCCTCGGACAGTCGCGACGAGGTGCGCAGCAGATGCCATGCGGTGAGCCCCTGAACCAGCAGGCTCAGTGCCTCGGCGTCACCCACCCCGGTGGGCACCTCGAACATGGCCTCGGGCGCGACGAGGGCCTTCTCAGCGTAGGCGCCGCCGGCCGC
Organism: Bifidobacterium breve; assembly: GCA_943329595.2. Classification (GTDB taxonomy): domain Bacteria; phylum Actinomycetota; class Actinomycetes; order S36-B12; family CAIYMF01; genus CAIYMF01. Next base: position 10,956 of record CALQEM020000070.1, on the reverse strand, counting down.
GGCGAAACCGCACATACGTCGGCCGTCGGGCAGAAACCCCACCACCTCGAGCCCGGGCACGAAGGGCAGCGCCTGCTCGGTGAGGTAGGAGTTTTCGGCCGCGTGCGTGTCGGCGAAGTTGACCCCCGCAGCACTCACTGTGAGCACCTCAAGGCCTGGGATCGGCACCGGATCGGGCAGTTCGACGAGCTCGAGTACCTCGGGGCCGCCAAAGCGACTGACCTGAATTGCACGCATGGGCACAGGCTAGCCGCCCGCCGGAGCACTCGCTTCTCGGCGACGTGATCTAGCGCACTTCCGCGGGCAGTGGCGATCGGCCTCCCGCCCGATAACCTGAGGAACTACGACGTGAATCGTCGCCCAATTCGTCGGCCCCCGCGAGTGAGAGGCACCATCGTGCTGTCGGACACCCCCCTGCCCAGCGCCTTCGGCACCAACGAGTGGCTGGTCGACGAGATCTACCAGCAGTACCTCGCCGACCCCGCGACCGTCGACCCCGCCTGGTGGGAGTTTTTCGCCGACTACCAGCCCACCGAGCACGGTGCGGCAGCGATGCAGGCCCTTCCCGACCTGCCCGACCTGCCTGCGGTTTCCGACGTTCCTGCAGCTGTTCCCGCAGTTCCCGCAGTTCCCGCCACACCCGTGACTGCTGCCGTGCCCCCGAGCCCCAGCCCCCCCACCACGGTCGCGCCGACGCCCCTGAAGGGCCCCGCCGCACGCGTCGTGATCAACATGGAGGCCTCGCTCTCAGTCCCTACGGCGACCAGCGTGCGTGCGGTCCCCGCCAAGCTGCTCATCGATAACCGCATCGTGATCAACAACCACCTCGTGCGCTCGCGTGGGGGCAAGGTCAGCTTCACCCACCTCATCGGCTACGCCGTGGTGCGGGCACTCGCCACGATTCCCGAGATGAACTGGGCCTACGCCGAGGTCGACGGCAAGCCGGCCATGCTCAAAAACGAGCAGGTCAACCTCGGCCTAGCGATCGACCTGGCCAAGCCCGACGGAACCCGCCAGCTCCTCGTGCCCAGCATCAAGGGCGCGGGCACCATGGACTTCGCGACCTTCTGGGCCACCTACGACGATCTCGTGCGTAAGGCTCGCGGCGGCAAGCTCGTGGTCGACGACTTCGCGGGCACCACGATCAGTCTCACCAACCCGGGCACCATCGGAACCGTGCACTCCGTGCCACGACTGATGGCCGGTCAGGGCGCCATTGTGGGCGTCGGAGCGCTCGAGTACCCGGCCGAGTGGCAGGGCGCGTCACCCGAGACCATCGCGCGCCAGGGCATCAGTAAGACCATCACGCTGACGTCGACCTACGACCACCGCATCATCCAGGGCGCGCAAAGCGGCGACTTCCTCCGACTCATCCACGGCCTGCTACTGGGCGACGACGGCTTCTACGAGGACATCTTCCGATCGCTTCGTATCCCCTACAAGCCCATCCAGTGGGCCGGCGACATCGCTACCACACACGACGATGAGCTGAGCAAGACTGCGCGCGTTCAGGAACTCATCCACGCCTACCGGGTGCGCGGCCACCTCATGGCCGATATCGACCCCCTCGAGTACCTGCAGCGCACGCACCCCGACCTCGAAATCGAGTCGCACGGGCTCACACTGTGGGACCTCGATCGCGAGTTCGCAACCGGCGGGTTTGGCGGCAAGCGCTGGATGAAGCTGCGCGAAATTCTCGGCGTGCTGCGCGACTCGTACTGCCGCACCGTGGGCGTCGAGTACATGCACATTCAGGACCCCGACCAGCGCGCGTGGCTGCAGGAGCGCATCGAGGTGCGCCACAGCAAGCCCCCGCGCGAGGAGCAACTGCGCATCCTGCGCACGCTCAATGCCGCCGAGGCCTTCGAGACATTTCTGCAGACCAAGTACGTGGGGCAGAAGCGCTTCTCCCTCGAGGGTGGCGAGTCGACCATCCCGCTCCTCGACGCCGTGCTCACCGCCTCGGCCGACGCCGAGCTCAACGAGGTGTGCATCGGAATGCCGCACCGCGGTCGGCTCAACGTGCTGGCCAACATCGCGGGCAAGTCGTACGGCCAGATCTTCCGCGAGTTCGAGGGCGAGTACGGCGAGGAGTCGGTGCAGGGGTCAGGTGACGTGAAGTACCACCTCGGCACTCAGGGCACATTCACCAGCCAGCACGGCACCTCGGTCGACGTCTACCTCGCGGCAAACCCGTCGCACCTCGAGGCGGTCAACCCGGTGCTCGAGGGAATCGTGCGCGCGCGCCAGGACCTGTTGCCGCGCGACACGTTTTCGGTGCTGCCCGTGCTGATGCACGGCGACGCCGCCTTCGCCGGACAGGGCGTGGTGGTCGAGACCCTTCAGCTCTCACAGCTGCGCGGGTACCGAACGGGCGGCACGATCCACCTCATCGTGAACAACCAGGTGGGCTTCACCACCTCCCCCCGCTACAGCCGCTCCACCACCTACTGCACCGACCCCGCGCGCATCATTCAGGCGCCGATCTTCCACGTGAACGGAGACGATCCCGAGGCGTGCGTTTACGTGGCGCTGCTCGCCTTCGAGTTTCGCCAGCAGTTCCACAAGGATGTCGCGATCGACCTCGTGTGCTACCGCCGGCGCGGCCACAACGAGGCAGACGACCCCTCGCTCACCCAGCCGACGATGTACCAGCTCATCGATCAGAAGCGCTCAGTGCGCAAGATCTACACCGAGAACCTCATCGGCCGTGGCGACATCTCGGTTGAGGAGGCCGAGGCGGCGCTGCGCGACTACCGCGACCAGCTTGAGCGCGTGTTCCAGGAGACCCACGAGGACGTCGAGTCCGACGAGACCTCCAGTGAGGTGGTTCGCACCGGCCAGCAGACGCTGGCCCCACAGACACCGGCCTTCGAGGTTGAAACGTCGATCACGCGCGAGGTGGTCGACCGCGTGGTGAACAGCCAGCTGCAGATGCCCGAGGGTTTCACCGTGCACCCCAGGCTCGCCCCGCAGCTGGCCCGACGGGCCGAAATGGTCGAGAACGACACCATCGACTGGGGAATGGGCGAGGCACTCGCCATCGGATCGCTGCTCACCGAGGGCCGCACTGTGCGCCTCGCGGGTCAGGACACCCGCCGCGGAACCTTCGGCCACCGCCACGCGGTGATTGTCGACGCGAAGACCGGCTGGCAGTACAAGCCGCTCAAGCAGTGCTACGAGAACGGCGGCAAGCTCTACGTGTTCGACTCACCCCTGAGCGAGTACGCGGCTATGGGTTTCGAGTACGGATACTCCGTGGCCCGGCCCGACGCACTGGTGATGTGGGAGGCCCAGTTCGGCGACTTCGTCGACGGAGCCCAGACCATCATCGACGAGTTCATCAGCAGTGGCGAGCAAAAGTGGGCCCAGCGATCTCCGCTGGTGCTGCTGCTGCCGCACGGGTTCGAGGGTCAGGGCCCCGACCACTCGTCGGCGCGCATTGAGCGCTTCCTGCAGCTGTGTGCACAGGACAACATGACCGTGGCCATGCCCACCACCCCCGCATCGTTCTTCCACCTATTGCGCTGGCAGGCGCTCTCGACTCTTACACGACCCCTCATCGTGTTCACACCCAAGTCGATGCTGAGGCTCAAGGCCGCGCAGTCAGCGACCGCCGACTTCACCGAGGGTCACTTCGATGCCGTAATCGCCGACACCACTGCTGACCCGAGTGCGGTACGCCGCGTTCTGCTCTGCAGCGGCAAGGTGTACTACGACCTTGCCGCCGAGCGTGCGAAGCGAGGGGCCACCGACACCGCCATCGTGCGGCTCGAGAGGCTCTACCCCATTCCGCATGTCACACTGCCGCGCGCCCTCGCGCCCTTCGTCGGTGCCGAGGAGGTTCGCTGGGTTCAGGAGGAGCCGGCCAACCAGGGCGCCTGGTCGTTCATGGCCATGAATCTGCCGCAGGTCATTGGGCGCGCGCTCGCTCCGATTACCCGCCCGGCCTCGTCGTCGCCCGCGGTGGGAAGCCACCAGCGGCACGAGGAGGAGCAGGAGCGTCTCGTGCACGCGGCCTTCGAGTAGGAGTTGCCATGTACTTCACGGATCGAGGAATCGAGGAACTCGTCGCACGGCGCGGTGAGGAGGAGGTCACTCTCGCGTGGCTGGGCGACCGCCTCACCGAGTTCGTCGACCTTAACCCCGAGTTCGAGGTGCCGGTCGAGCGACTGGCGACCTGGCTGGCCCGACTCGGCGACGACGACTGACCTCAGACGTTGATAACCACCTTGCCGAAGGCATCGCCGGTGGCGAGTCGCTCGAAGGCGGCGCGCGAGTCGCGCAGGTCGAACTGCGAGTCGACCAGCGGACGCACATCGAGCCGGGCGCACAGGTCAACCAGTTCGGCAAGTTCGTCACGGGTGCCCATCGTTGAGCCGATCACGCTGAGCTGAAGGAAGAAGACGCGGTTGAGGTCGGCGCTGGGAGCCGCACCACTGGTTGCTCCCGACACCACCACCCGCCCTCCGGGTCGCAGCGACTTGAGCGAGTGATCCCACGTGGCCGCGCCCACCGTCTCGATCACCAGATCGCACCGCTCGGGAAGGCGAGTGCCCGGCTCGAAGGCGTCGTGCGCGCCGATTTCCTTGGCCCGTTCACGCTTAGCCTCGTCACGGCTGGTCGCCCATACTCGGGCGCCGAGGGCTTGGGCAAGCACAATGGCGGCGGTGGCCACCCCGCCCCCCGCCCCCTGCACGAGCACGGTCTGGCCGGGGGTGAGCTGACCGCGCGTGGTGAGCATGCGGTAGGCCGTGAGCCAGGCGGTGGGCAGGCAGGCCGCCTCCTGCCAGCCGAGAACAGCAGGCTTAGGAATGAGGTTGCGACGCGGCACCATGACCTTCTCGGCGAGGGTGCCGTTGTGCACCTCCGAGAGCAGCGAGCGCCGTGGGTCGAGGGTCTCATCACCCCCACCTGCGGCCGGATCGCCGATGACGGCGTGCACGATGACCTCGGTGCCGTCGTCGGCCACACCTGCCGCGTCACAGCCCAAAATCATCGGCAGCTGCTCAGCCTTGATGCCCACGCCCTTGAGGGTCCACAGGTCGTGATGATTGAGGGCCGCAGCTCGCACGGTGACAACCGCCCAGTCCTCGGGGGGTTCGGGGTCGTCGTGCTCTCCAAGCACAAGGCCCTCAAGGGGATTGTCGGCATTGATGCTGGCAGCGCTCACGGCAAACATGGAGACACGCTAGCGGGTGGAAGTAGTCCGTGCTCCCGCAGCCGTTCGACCAGACGGGCCCGGTCGGCGTTCGCCTGCCGACATCGGGCCTGATCGCCCTGATACAGCTCCTGCGCCAGGGGCATGCGCACCATGGTCCACCTCCTGCCGTACTCGTCGTCCGACTCACCCTCGAAGCGCTCGAAGAGGTTGAGGGGGGTGAAGAGCCTCTCGATGAACCTGCGCTCATGCGGGGCCAACGACTCCCAACTTCCGGGTTCGGCACGTTCGGCGTCACGCGCAGCCGCCTCGGCTCGTGTCGCGAGTTCAACCGGCCAGAGTTCGATCACGCCGTCGTGGCGCTCACGTACCTCAAGCACGGCCCCCGGCTCCTCGAGCCCGAGGCGCCGTCGCAGTTCGATGGGGAGAACGATTGCTCCGCGCGCACGGACCGTGACGTGGACTGACACGAGCTTCCTCCTCACGATGGTGGGGTGACGCACCCCGGGAGTGACATGGTTGATAGTGCGAGGGCAGATTTTCTGAAATTCTGAAATTCTGATTGTCTGCCTCAGTGTGGGAAGACACGTATCCCCCGGGGAGGCTCGTGCTGTGCTCGTGAAACCCCTCCGCGAACATCTCACTGGGCCAGTGCGCATCATGCCCGAAAACTCCGGCGGTCCCACCGCGCTGTCCACAGGCAGTGACGGCATGATTGGCGCATGACCGATTACTCACCGAACTCACTCAGCACCCCTCTCGCCGGGCGACACCTCCTCGTCACCGGAGCCGCAGGTGGCCTTGGCCCCACGGCCATCGCGGCAGCACGGGCAGCCGGCGCGAGGGTCACGCCCTGGGATCGCTACGACGTCGACCTGCTCGACGCCAACGCCGTCGCCACGGCCGTCGAAACGCTGGTCGACACCGAGGGCGGCCTCGACGGCGTCTGGCACCTCGTCGGCGGCTACCGCGGGGGTGTGGCCTTCGAAAGCGAGCCCCTCGAGAACTTTGACCTGTTGATCGACCTTGGTATCCGTACCACCGTCAACGTCACCCGAGCCGCGGCCACCGCACTGATGGCCTCTCCGCACGGCCGGTTCCTCACCATCTCCGCCCCCATCGCGGCGAAGCCCAGCGGCCAGAATGCGGCATACTCGATTTCCAAGGCGGGGTCCGACGCCGCGGTGCTCGCCCTGGCCGACCGCTTCAAGTCAACCTCGGCCACCGCCAACATCATCGTGGTGAACGCGATTGCCACGCCCGCCATGCGCGAGGCTGAGCCCGACAAAGACTGGTCACGCGCCACCACGGCCGAGCACATTGCCGACACGATGGTCTATGTCTGCAGTGATGCCGCCTCCACCATGAACGGCCAGCACGTACGGCTCATCGGAGCGGGGTAGTGCGCGGTTTCGCCAGCGACAACTACGCCGGCGTTCACCCCGAGGTGCTGGAGGCCATTGCTGCCGCCAACACCGACCATGCCCGCGCCTACGGTGACGACGAGTGGACAGCCCGCGCTCAGGGCCTCTTCCGCGACCACTTCGGCGACCAGGCCGAGATGTTTCCCATGTTCAACGGCACCGGCGCCAACGTCGTGGGCCTCCAGGTGCTGCTTCGCCCCTGGGATGCCGTGATCTGCGCCTCCAGCGCGCACATCAATGTCGACGAGGGCGGTGCGCCTGAGCACCTGCTCGGAGTCAAGCTGATTGACGTGGCCACGCCCGACGGCAAGCTCACCCCCGACCTCGTGCGGTCGGTGCACTTCGGGGTCGGCGTGGTTCACCACTCCCAGCCGAGGGTGGTCTCCATCACGCAGTCGACCGAGATGGGTACCGTATACACCGCCGACGAGATCGGAGCCCTCGCCGAAGTCGCACATTCGCTCGACATGTATCTGCACCTCGACGGTGCACGCATCAGCAACGCGGCCGTCGGACTCCAGCTGCCCCTGCGCGCCTTCACCACCGACGTCGGCGTCGACATCCTGTCGTACGGGGGCACCAAAAACGGCGCGCTCGCGGCCGAGGCCGTGGTCGTTCTGAACCCCGGCTTGGGAGACTTCCTCGGCTTCGCGCGCAAGAACTCGATGCAGCTCGCGAGCAAGATGCGCTTCTTCTCGGCACAGTTCGTCGCCCTGCTCGAGGGTGACCTGTGGCACCGCAACGCTTCCAACGCCAACGCCATGGCCCAGCGATTTGTCGCCGGAGTGCGCGACCTGCCGGGCATCGACCTGGTGCTCCCGGTTCAGTCCAACGGCCTGTTCCCCATCGTGCCTCGAGCAGCGATCGAGCCCCTTCAGGGTGTGAGCCCGTTCTACGTGTGGAACGAGGCCCTCAATCAGGTGCGCTGGATGTGCGCCTGGGACACCACCGAGTCCGACGTCGACGCGTTTCTCGTCGAGCTGCGAGCCCAGGTGGGCGCAACCGGCTAGAGGCGCGCGACGCCGTCGACACGCGCCTGTGCCGCCACGGCCGACGCAACCTCGAGGCCGACCCGACGGTCGAACACGCTCGGAATGATGTGGTCGGGGCTCAGCGCGTCGCCCACCATGTCGGCCAGAGCCTTCGCCGCCGCCAGCTTCATGCCCTCGGTGATCCGCGTGGCACGAACGTCGAGCGCACCGCGGAAGATGCCCGGAAAGGCCAGCACATTGTTGATCTGGTTGGGGAAGTCGCTACGACCGGTGGCCACCACCGCAGCGGTGCGCCGCGCCACGTCGGGGTGAACCTCGGGCACGGGATTGGCTAGAGCAAACACGATCGAGTTAGGGGCCATCGAGGCCACCGCCTCGTCAGGCACCCGTCCGGACGAGAGCCCGATGAACACGTCGGCACCCGCGAGCGCCTCAACCATCGTGCCGGTCAACTCGCCCAGATTGCTCCGCTCGGCCAACAACTGCTTCACATCGGTGAGGTCGGCCCGGCTGTGGTGGATGATGCCCTGGGTGTCGGCAATCGCGATGTCGCCGATGCCGGCGTCGAGCAGCATCGATGACACGGCGACGCCGGCCGCACCGGCGCCCGACATCACCACGCGCAGGTCGCCCAGCGAACGCCCGGTGACGCGCGCCGCGTTGATGAGCGCGGCGAGCACCACCACCGCCGTGCCGTGCTGGTCGTCGTGGAAGATCGGGATGTCGAGCCGCTCCTGCAGTCGGCGCTCAATCTCGAAGCAGCGGGGAGCGCTGATGTCCTCGAGGTTCACGCCGCCGTAGGCCGGGGCGATGCGCACCACAGTGTCAATGATCTCCTCGACGTCCTTGGTGTCGAGGCAGATCGGCACAGCGTCGACTCCGCCGAATTCCTTGAACAGCAGCGCCTTACCCTCCATGACCGGCAATGCGGCGAGCGGGCCGATGTCGCCGAGCCCCAGCACGGCGGTGCCGTCGGTAACGACAAGCACCGTATTGCCCTTCCACGTGAAGTCGTAGGCCAGCGACGGGTCGGCGGCGATTGCCTCCGACACACGTGCAACCCCCGGGGTGTAGGCCAGTGACAGCCCCGCCACATCACGGATTCGAACTGCCGGCCGTACCTCAATCTTTCCGCCGCGGTGCAGCGGGAAGGCGGGGTCGGTGTCGAAGCTCGAGGGGTCAATCGGCTGGCTGGGCACGGAAAGCTCCATTCTTGGGGACAGCCCTGCTGGGCTACTCAACAGTGTCCCACCGCTCGTGCAATACGGCTCGGTCGAGGGCGGTACCGCATGCGCACCACGCCGAGTAGGTCTACCTCCGCCACGGCGCCGAACACCCACGAGTCGTGCGAACCGTCGCGGTTATCGCCCTCGAGCCACGCGCCGTCAGCCTCGCGGGCGGTGAGTCGCTTGATCACGAGAAGGTCGGGTCGGTCGGGTCGGTCGGGTCGGCGCGCCACCACGACGTCGCCCAAGCGGGGGGGCGCACCCCAGCGCACTAGGCAGCGGTCGCCCGACCGCAGGGTGGGCAGCATGGAGTTGCCCTCGACAAGTACTCGGCCCCATCCGCGGAGCGTGGGTTCGAGTCGAGCGGACATTGGGCCTCCTGATGCGATTGACTGCATGGTCTCAGACGACCAACTCAAGGGAGTACCACCATGGCCGAGCGACTGACGGGCAAGACAGCGATCGTGACCGGGGCAGGCAGCGGCATCGGCCGCGCCATCGCCCAGGCTTTTGTCGACGAGGGCGCCCAGGTGATTGCCGCCGACCTCAACGAGGTCGGACTAGTCGCCACCCGCGACGACTGCACCGACCCCGCGCTCATGCTGGTGCAGCGGGCCGACGTGTCCGACCCCGAGCAGGTCGAGGCGCTGGTGCATCGGGCGACGGCCGAGTTCGGCTCACTCACCACCATGGTGAACAACGCCGCCATCTCAATTCCGGGCACCGTGGTCGACACCAGCTGGGACGACTACGAGCGCACGATGGCCGTGAACGTGCGGGGCGTGTACGCGGGCTGCAAATACGCCATTCCAGCGATGCTCGCTGCCGGCGGAGGGTCGATCATCAACATTGGCTCGGTCAACAGCCTCGTGGCCGAACGTGTGCTCTCGAGCTACATCGCCAGCAAGGGCGCGGTGCTCATGCTCAGCAAGTCGGTGGCGCTCGACTTCGCGGCGCAGGGTATCCGATGCAACTGCATCTGCCCCGGCTGGGTCGACACCCCCATCAACCTTCCGCACGCCGAGGCCATGGGCGGCATCGACCTCGTGCGGTCGACCCTGCCCGACTGGCAGCCCATCGGGCGCGAGGGCCGGCCGAGCGAGATCGCGTGGGCAGCGGTGTTCCTGGCCAGCGACGAGTCGCGCTTCATGACCGGCTCGGCGATGGTCGTCGACGGGGGCATGACGGCTGCGTGACGCCTGCCTGATTACTGAGCTAGGTCGGCCACCCGCTCGATGCGCAGCAGGAGCGCCGCCGAGGGAGTGACCTTTCCTGACGCGTAGGTACTCAGCCGCGAGGGCGACGTTCCTGCCTCGCGCGCGAATTCGGCTGCGGTGCGACCCGAGCGCGCGATGGCTCCACGCACTCGGCTGGCCACCTCTCCGCGTTCATCGCGCTCCGCCGACTCGCGGGCGCGCTCGATGGCCAGGGTCATCAGCGGGACTATTCCCATGGACTCGGCGTATGACAGATAGCTCTCAACGCTGCGGGCCACAGAACCCCAAGGTCGAGCTTTGATCTCCGCGAAGATCGGCTGCCAGTCGGCCACGAGACCGCGCTCGAGAGCTGTCACTAGCGCCTCAAAGGGCCAGGTGCGAACCGGATCCGACGGCGTGGCGTCGACGTTGCGAAAGGTGAGCGTCATGACGCACCGTCCGCGAGGCGAAGGGCCAGATCGCGGCAGGCTCCGACAACGGAACTCCACTCGTGCCAGCGAGGGTTGAGGCCCTTGTAGCGCGCGAGTTCGCGAGTGACGGTGACATCGCGCGGGGAGGGTTCGGCGAGCTGGAGCACCAGAGAGGTGAGCACAGACCCGCGTTCACCCGAGCGATCGACGTAGAAGTCATCAATGTCACGTAGCACCGCAACCGCAGAGTCTGCACCCATGTGCGCGGAGAGCGTCACAACGTCGAGGTAGTCGCGCACCTGGTTTCGCTGCAGGATCAGGTACGCCTTGATGCGCAGCGTCTCCTCCACGGTGGGTGCGGTCACCTCCAGGTCAGGGGCGATGTCAACCGTGCAGGTCTCAAGCGGCCGGCTACGCCGCAACTGACGCAAGCCCGCCTCGACTCCACCGAGGGAACCCATGATGGTCATCGGCGGTCGAGAAGCACGAACCGATGTAGCCCACCCGTCGGACGCTTCGACGGCAT
>CALQEM020000069.1:0-14246 GCA_943329595.2 Bifidobacterium breve | reverse complement strand
GCACGACGGCGGTGACCGCGCGGCTGCCGTCATCGGTCAGTTCACCGCCCCCACACCCGAGCACAAACCCGGAACCGTGACCGCCAGTGCCACCACCATCTGAGAGGCCGGAAATGACCTCACCTCTCACCCCGATATCGGCGCTTGCGTGCGTCACTGGCCGGTTCCAGCCGGTGCATCGGCAGCACATGGAACTCTTCGAGTTGGCATTAGCCGAGGCCGATCACCTCATCGTCGCAATCACCAACCCCGACATCCAGGCCCGGCAGGAGGTGGCCACGTCACTGCACCGGCACTCCGTGGCGGCCAACCCGTTCACCTACTTCGAACGAGTTCAACTGATGACGAGAGCGCTCGACGCGGCCGGTTACCTCAGTCGAACCACCATCGTGCCCTTCGACCTCACCCGGCCCGAGGTGTGGACCGACTATGTGCCACGCAGCGCTCGTCACTTCGTTCGGGCTCACACCGACTGGGAGCGTCAGAAGGCCGGCTGGCTTCGCGACGCCGGCTACGCCGTCACCCTGCTCGAGGGCGATCCGCAGCAACGAATCTCGTCGACCGACATTCGCAGGTTCCTCGCCATAAAAACGACGCCAGGATCGACAGGTTCAGGCGACGAATGGCACGAGCTCGTACCGAACGCGACCATCGCACTGCTAGAGAAACTCTGGGCTGCAGCCGACGCCAGCGAGAGTGACCTGTGAGGCCAGCCGGCTACGGCGAGGATCAGCCGCGCCTCAGTGACGATCGATTGCCAGTCATTGTGATCACCCTTGATGGGCTCGGCGACCGCCCGACGCCCGAGCTCAGCAGTGCCTCGGCAGCCATCGGCATGGCCCCCGGGCCGATGCTGGCGGCCGGACTCACTCCCTCGGAGGCAGCCTCAACGCCTGTCCTCGACCGGCTCACCGAACGCGGGGCCTGCGGGTGGCATCTCCCCTTCGGATGGGGCGTGGCGCCGTCGTCGGAAGTCGCTCATTGGTCGATGTTCGGGTACGGCGACATCGTGTTTCCGGGTCGCGCAGTGTTGGAGGCACTCGGTGCCGGCATTGACATCGCGGCCCATCAGGCCATCACGTTCGCAGCGCTTCGCACCAGCCGCACCCAGGTTGCCCCCGACGGCGAGAGCGTGTGGATCACCGGAAGGGTCGCACGCAGCGACCCCTTCGACAGCAGCGACGCAGCGGCCCTCTGGAATGAACTGGAGCCTCTCTTCGCCCAGCACGCGGTTGGCGTGCACCACCTCGGTCGCGGCGAAGCCATCCTGACTTTCACCGAGCATGCCCGCGGAGACATCACCGACTCCGATCCATTCTTCGAAGACTTTCATCCGTGGCTCCGCGTTCGGTCCACGTCACCAGCCGGTGAGCGCCTCGCCACCGAACTGAACGCGCTATTGATAAGCGCGAGGAAACTGCTCATGCGGTCGGAAATCAACGCGAGCCGTCGCGAGGCACACAAGCCAGCCTTCGACGTGGTCACCACCAAGTGGTCAGGCTCGCGCGAGGAGGTGCCTTCCTTTGAAGAACTCACCGGAGTCGCGGGAGCTGCCGTTACCAGCTCTCGCCTTTACCGAGGTCTGGCCTCACTCCTCGGTATGACATCGATTCACCATGTTTTCGAGGGCGATCTCGTTGCCAATGCCGGCACCGACATTGCCGCCCGGCTGCGTCTGGCTGAGGATCTCATCGATGGTGGCGCCCGCTTCGTGCACGTTCATACCAAGGCGACCGACGAAGCCGGCCACACCAAGCGTCCTCGATTCAAGGCTGACGTCATCGAGAGCATCGACTCAGGCCTCGCGGGCCTCGACGACCTCGCCCATCGAGCGGTTATCGCCATCACCGGCGACCACGCAACACCGTCGACCCATGGAGTGCTGCACACGGCCGATCCCACTCCGCTATTGATCCTTGGCCCCACGGTGAGGCCCGACCGTGTCACCACCTTCGGCGAGGCGCCGTACCACGACGGCTGGTACGGCAATGTGTCTGCGCGCCAGTTACTACCGCTGCTATTCGGGCACGCCAATCGGCCGGTCTTCCTCGGGCACCGTGCCACGCCCCGCCAGACACTGGCCCTGCCCGACAACCCCGAACCCATGACAGTCAACAACGACGAGTCACCCTCGGCGACGCCGCAGTAGGCGACGAGGGGGGTTAGGTGAGAATCGGCTGCGCCAACGAGTCGAGGAACAGCTGACACCACCGGTCGACATCATGCCCATGCACCTGAGCACGCAGCGCCGACATGCGCCGTTGTTGTTCAGGCCGGTCGGCCGCGAGTGCGGCCTCCATGGAGTTCTTGAGTGCGGCGATATCGTGCGGATCGACCAACCAGGCTGCGTCGAGTTGCCGCGCGGCCCCCGCGAATTCGCTCAGTATCAATGCTCCGTCGTTGTGAAGTCGCGTCGCCACGTACTCCTTGGCCACCAGGTTCATGCCATCGCTGCGCGGGGTCACCATCATGATGTCGGCGGCGACATACATCGCGACCAACTCCAGCAGGTCTAGCGGTTGCTGCAGGTAGTCGACGTGCAGCAGGTCCGCTCCGCCGCACGCGTCGTTCGTTCGACTCACCAGGCGTTCGATGTCGTGGCGCACACGCCTGTACTCATGCGCGGACTCTCGTGACAGCACTGCCTTTTGAACCATGACGACCCCACGGTTGTGTGCGGTGCGGTCGGTGAGCAGTTCTGCGAATGCTCGGATGCGCAGGTCGATGCCCTTGGTGTAGTCGAGGCGGTCAATGGCCACTATCAGCGTTCGCGGATCGCCGAGTTCGCCTCGAATCTGTGCCGCCCGCTCGACCACCTCGGGCATGGCAGCCGTAGCCGCATAGAGCTCGGTGTCTATTCCCACCGGGAAACACCCCACGGCAACATCCCTACGTGATGCGAACTCGTCGACCACCACCCGGCCCGCTTCACTCCTAAGAGCCAAGCAACGCTGGGTGGCGGCTAGAAAGTGGGCGACGTCTCCCTCGGTTTGGAACCCGATGACATCTGCACCCAGCATTCCTTCGAGCAACTGCCTACACCAGGGCATCTGCTCAAACAATTCTTCGGCTGGAAAGGGTGTGTGAAGGAAGAAGCCGATTCGCACATCTGGCCGAAGACGTCGAAGCATCGAGGGCACGAGTTGCAGTTGATAGTCGTGAACCCACACCATGCCGCCCTCGGAAGCGCGCGCTGCAGCACGCGCGGCGAACATCTCGTTGACCTGGCAGTAGGCGGCGAAGTCGCTACCGCGATACACGGGCGCTACCTCTGCGCTGTGGTAAAGCGGCCAGAGTGCGGAGGTGCAGAACCCGAGATAGTGAGGTGACCAAACCCCGCGATCGAGCACGATCTCGTCGAACTCGCACGCTGCAACCACCGGATTGTCGAGTGCATCAGCCACGCCCTGATCGCAGGATCGGCCGGCCGACCCAATCCACAGCGCCCGACGATTGCGCAGCGCTGACTGGAGAGCGCTCACCAGACCCCCGGGCGAGCGCCGGTACGACAGCGCGCCGTCATCGTCGCGCACTAGTTCAAACGGAAGCCGGTGGGCGACGACAACGAGATCCACAGGCTCCGACATGGCTAACTCCAGGAGCGGGTCCGACAGCGGACTATCCGCCGACCAGTCCGCCCGCCCACGGATTGAGCCGCGCCATCTCGAGCATGTGCTCTTTGGTAGCGCCCGCGGCGGCGTGGCTTCCGGATGCCACCCCGAATGATTCCGACAGGAACGCGCTGGCTTCGAGCAACTTGTCCCACGAAACTCCGGTCTCGATACCGCATTCGTTGAACATGTTGACGAGGTCTTCAGTGCAGAGGTTGCCATGGTTACCGGTGAGGTGCGGGAATCGAATGCCCCCACCAATTCCGCACAGTGCACCTTCAAAGGTGCGCACACCTGCCTGCATAGCAGCCAACGCATTCACCAGCGCCATGCCGTTGGTGTTGTGCAGGTGAATTCCCACCTTGAGGTCAGGGAAGGTGTCTCGCACGCTGCTGCACAGCTCGAAGACCTTCTGCGGACCGTCAGCGCCTGCGCTGGTCGCGACATAGATTTCATCGACTCCGAGGTCAACGATTCGGCCGATGAGCGCCATGCTCCGCTCGAGGGGGATATCGCCCTCGTAGGCGCAGAACATGGTCATGGCAACTGCCACCACCACGTGCACGTCGGAGGCGCGGGACACGTCAACGATCTCCCCGATCACTTCCACGTTTCTGTCGACGCTCATGTTCTGGTTCTTCAGGTTGTATGCCTCGCTCACGCAAATGAGACCGACCAGCTCTCGCAGTCCAACGTCGGACGCTCGTTCGGCACCCTTACGGTTGGGCACCAGCGCTCGGTAGGTACACGATCCGGGGTCGGGGAGTCGACGGAAGAGCGCCTCGGCATCGGCCAGGGCAGGAATCACGTCGGGCCGCACGAAACTAGTGACTTCAATGCGCTGCAACCCGGTTGCCAACAGGTGCTCGACGAGTCCCACCTTCTGGTCGGTGGTGTACACCTCGCTCAGGCTCTGAAGACCATCTCGAGGTGACACTTCCACGATTTCTACTGACTCAGGGAAAATCAACGCACTCTCTCCTCATGTTGGTTCCGAACTATGAATGACGTGCCCCACCGTGGGTTGGCTGACTAGGCCCCAGCAACGGCCGCCAGCACCTCATCAGTGCTCAATACCTTCCCATAGAGGCGTGGGATCACCCGCAGCGTGGCATCGTGCATTTCCTGGGAATCAGCACCGCACGCATCTTCTACGAGAATGCACTGGTATCCCCGGTCAGCGGCGTCGCGCAGGGTGTGCTCGACGCACATGTTGGTCGATACTCCGGCGAAGATCAGAGTGTTGGTGTTGTAGGCACGCAGGATGAGGTCGGCAGGCGAGGCGGTGAATCCACTCGGCGTGAGCTTGTTGATCACGCGCTCGTCTCCGACCGGCTTAATCTCGTCGATGATCTCGTGCTCGCGGGTACCCACTCGATTGAGGGTTCCGCGGCAGAGTTCCTTCATCATCGGTCCGAGGTCGGAGTAGTCCTGAGTCTCCGCTCCGTAGGTGAAGTACAGCACCCGGAGGTTCTTCTCGCGGAACGTCGCCAACAGTCTCTGAACATTGGGAAGCACCGTGCTCGCGATTCGCTCGAATCGGTAGACGGATTCGGCTGCCTTGCCCTCGCGGGCGAGCTTCGCGCCCAGCCCGTGGTCGGGACTACCGGTGGCGTACTGGAGGTCGACGAGGACCAGGCAGGCGTCTTGTGAGTCGATCTCGAACGTGGGCGTGAAAGCTGCCACGTAGTCGGTTGCGCCTGCAGTGCCAGTGTTGTCAGTCATGTCTTGAGCTCCTTCGATACAAGGATTGACTCGCGGATTGACGCTTTTCGGCCATCGGGGCTTGCGCTCTCGTTGCAGTTGAGGTGAACGTTGAGCCGGGCTTCCGCTTCGCCCGCCAGCCACGTGGAGGCGAACAACTCAGCGACTTTGCATACACAACACCTGATGTGCGTGGCACACAGCTCAGCCGTGACACTAGTGGGCTATCGCTCTGCGTTAACAATGTATACAACACGTGACAAGGGGCGTCAACAGTCTCGAGTCACGGGTTCGGAGCCGTGAGAGAGGCGATGTCGCGCGTTCTGCCTGCTCGGCGCTGGTCCACGACGTGCGGTGACGTACGGCGGTGAGAACATCACTAGCGCAGGTTTGCCACCAGCTCGGAGCCGTTTCCGGTGCTGCTCAGGGTCCAGCCAATCGTGACCTCGTCGAGCAGCCGCGACCCGAGCCCACCAGAACGCTCGTCAGCAACCCCCCGCCCGTTGTCGGTGATCGTCACGCGCAGAACATCGTGCACGAGCATCTCGATCTGAATGTCGACGCCTGATGCGGCTCCGTGCCTCACCGCATTGCTCACGGCCTCGCGGACGATCTCTTGGGTCGCGGTGATCAGGCCCGGCTCAGAGTTCAGTCGTTCACTCGCCGCCGCACTGACCGTGGCCGCGATCTCGGCCGTCCCACGCCACAGCAGCGCCACCTCCGTCAGCGCAAGGTTGAGGTCGGGCTCGGGCTGCAGTGCCGGGTCAAGCTGAGCGAGCGCCACCTCGATGCGATCTCGGGCACTCGAGAGGTCTGACGGCGTCCAGTTCTCACGGCTGAGCAGGAGCGCCGATGACATGAGCGCCGACTGCAGCGATCCGTGCAGTGCCAGTCCCATGCGGCGCCGAATCAGCCAGACCTGTCGCCTGAAGGCGGCGATGGTCGATTCCAGCTCAACGTTGGCGACCACCAGTTGCTCCTCGAGGCGCCAACGCCTAATCGCGAGGAAGACAAGGGCGGTGAGGCCACTGAGCAGGCTGACACGCAGCAGGACGCTGAGAGGGATGAGACTGTTGCTGAGCGGGAGCGAGGTTGACTGCTTGAACACCTCATGAGCGGCCGCAAATACTCCCAGGTAGACGATGCCGAGCACGAGCAGATCCATCAGGATCGATCCCGCACTCCAACTGCGGGGCCTGACGGCAACCAGAAGTTGCAGCGTCACCCACGCCGTCACGGTACCCACGAATGAGATCACGTACAGCCGTGCATCGCCGTTTCCGATGATCAGGATGACCAGTGACATCAGCTCGCAGATCGCAACCAGAACGGCTGGGCGCAGTGCGTTCCGAACGTCGCTATCGGCGAGCGCTGCCGTGCCCGACAACGCGCTCGCGGGAAGTTGCCTCACCACTGGCGTATCTGGGGGTGTCGCGAGACTGTGGCTCAGAGGGCGCACCACCTCGGAGATGACCCGGGTGAGCTCCCCTGCGGTCTGCGACTGCTCGGGATCGGAGTGAGCCAGATCAGTGAGCCTGGCCAGCAAGACCTTCATCGTGGGGCCGAGCACGGTGTCGGTCTCACGGGCGAGATCGGCCTGGGCCGCCGACACTCGCTCCGACATGGTGGCGGCCAGCGCGATCAGGCGTTCACGGGTTGACCTGAGCGAGTCGACAGTGGCTCGGTGGCGTGCGCTTTGGGCCGTGACCACCTCGACCACGGTCATCACGAGCACCGTGGCCATTCCGCCGCTGATCACTCGAATCAGCGGCGGGGCCTCTCCTGGCATCTGAACTCGGCCGAAGGTGCCCTCACTCACGGCGCTGGCACCAGTGACGAGGGCCGCTCGCGTCATACCGGCGGCCAGATACACCAGGAAGGCCACCACGGGGCTCGGGCCCCCAGCATCGTGGAGGCGAAGCCCCACCCGCAGCAGGAGCAGGAGTCCGGCCACCAGGGCCGTAGCGCTCAGCCCGAACAGGATCCTCGGAGTAGCACCGCTCAGAGGCATGGAATATCCGCCGAGCAGAGCGAAGGGCAGGCCCAGTGCGATAAAGGCCCAAATCACCGGCGCGGAGAGGAACTGGGGGCCCCCGAGGTCGGAGGACCACGGCACGTGGGATCGCCTAGCGCTCACAGCTCACTCAGGGGGATGCCTGCGGTCAGCATGTAGTTGCGAGCGGCCGCCACGCGACCGGAGCCCTCAGCATCCTCGGTGCTGCCGATCAAGGCCAGAGCGCGCGTGATCACGTTGCGCACAGCGCGACTCGACGTACCGCGGGCCTCGGAGATCTGCTCGTTCGACATGCCCAGGGCCACCATCCGCAGCACCGCGATCTGAGTGCCGGAGAGGCCACCCATCGGACGCTGCGGATCAAGGTCGTCACGCGGAATGGCCGCGCTGTTTTCGCGGAGCACAGCGTCGAGGGCCTCGACCAGCACGCCGGAGCTAGTGAGCTTCTCCTTGCGCACGTATCCGACTCCCGGCGGCAGCGAATCAGGGTCGCGGCCGGCGAAGCGCGAGTCGGGAAGGTTGGTGAGGAAAAGAACCGCGAGGTGCGGCGACGAAGCCAGCAGCGCGTCTGCGACGTCGAAGCCGGTGGGCCCAGGTCCTAGGTCAACGTCGAGCACCAGTGCGTCGGGATCGAGCAGCCGGAAGGCCCGTCGTGCGTCAGCTGCCGCGGGCGCGGTGGCCACTACGAACCCGCTGCTCTCGAGCATCTCGGCGAGCAGGCTGCGCGTGAGCTGGTCGTCCTCCACCAGGAGGATGCGCCTGCCAATGCCGATATCACTGCTCACAGCCTCATGTTGTCACGCCACCCGCACGAGGCAGCCCAGAAGTTCCGCGGGCGGAACGTCGAGGCCGCCGCCGCGAGGTGGGGTGGCCCTCGCCAGTCGCACTTTCCCCGCGGGTCGGGTCGGCCCATGTGAGTCGCGGCGGAGCACCACCCAGGTGAACATCTGCAGCGCGCCCGACGGCGTGCAATGCTCCTCGCGCTCATCGGCCACCAGGGTGAAGTGTGCGGCGAACTGCGCGGTGAGTTCAGCAGCCGAGTAGCGAGCCACCTCAAGACCCGAGCAGTGCGTGGGCCCGTCGGTCGCGAACGTCGCCACGATGAGCGACCCACCGGGCACCACCGACCGAGCCACGAGGTCGACATAGCGAGCCCTGCTGTCGTTGTCGGTGAGAAAGTGGAAGGCGGCGCGGTCGTGCCACACATCGAAGGTGCGCGAGGGATCCCACTCCACGATGTCGGACTCCACCATCGTGACTCGTATGCCATGGGAGTCGAGCCTGGCGCGCACAATGTCCAGCGCGCGCTGTGAGACGTCGACCACGGTGAGGTCGGTGAAGCCACGAACCACGAGCGCGTCGACGAGCAGCGAGGCTCCGCCGCCCACGTCGACCACCGTGCAGGAGGGATCAGCCACCGATTCGACGAGTCGAAGTGACACTGACGGCTCGTCCTGGAACCAGCTCACCTCACTGACGTCGCGCGAGTCGTACACCTGCTGCCAGTGCTGCTGTCGGTCGCTCACGTGCGGCTCCCTACCTCGTGCGCCATGGCATTGAGCGCCCCGACGCGGTCACGCCCCATCATGGTGCAGGCTCTCGATGCGACGTTCCCCGAGCGGAACGTCGACGCCGCCGTCACGAGGTGGGGCGGACCACGCCGCAGCGCGAGTGGACGGTCGGTACCCTGTGACCCATGAAGGTGACCCGGCTGTCGACCACCCCCATCAAGGGGCTCGCCCTGCACCACCCCCCGACCATTGAGGTGAACGCCAGCGGCGCGGTGGGCGATCGTCTCTTTCACCTGGTCGACGACGACGGGGCGTTGGTCTCCATCACCGCGGTCGGCGGCCTCGCTTCGCTGCTCGCCACGTTCGACGCAGACTCTGCCCTGCTGGTCGTGACCGAGCAGGGAGCCATGGTTGCCGAGGGCATCGTGGTCTCGGGCGACCCCTGCGACGCCGACTTCTTCGGCTACAAGGTTGTGGCAGGACGGCTCACACCCGGGCCGTGGGACGCCGTCTTCTCCGCGCGCGCCGGGCAGTCACTGCGTCTGGTGATGGCCGACTCCTCCGCAGTCGGCCACGACGTCGAGCCGCTCAGCCTCCTGAGCGCGGCATCCACCGCCGCCCTCAGCGCGGCGGCCGGCCTCGACGATGTCGACAGCCGTCGCTTTCGGATGCTGGTCGAGTTCGACGGCGTCGACGCGCACGCGGAAGACCTCTGGCTCGGGCGGCAACTACAGGTTGGAAGCGCTGTGCTTGAGGTCGGAAGCCCCGTGCAGCGATGTGCGGCCACTACCCGAAATCCCGACACGGGCGAGATCGACCTCAAGACGCTTTCGCTCATCGGCAGCTACCGCGGTCGACAGGAGTCGATCTTCGGCCTCGGCTTCAACTTCGGCGTGTACGCCCGATGCGTCACGCCAGGCGTCATGAGCGTGGGAGATCCGCTCACACTCGTCGGCGACTGAACGCTGACGTCACGCTAGTCGCCCCACACCTCGGCGGCCGTCTCCACGATGAGATCTAGCTTGGCCCGCTGCTCGTCGGCCGTGAGCGAGTTGCCCTCGACGGTCGATGAGAAGCCGCACTGCGGAGACAGACACAGTTGGTCGAGCGGCATGAAGCGCGACGCCTCGTCGATGCGGCGCTTGAGGTCGTCCTTCGACTCGAGTGCGCCACTCTTGGTGGGCTCGTAAGCCTTCGTGGCCGAGGCGCCGACGTGGTCGGCGCGGAAGGGGGGCACGGCCATGCAACAAAGGTAGCCGCTGGCTCAACGTCCCCGCGCCGGAGCCCGCTCCACCGAGGCTCCCCCAACCGATCGTGACGATCGGTCTCTCGTCATCCCAGGGCACCCGACAGCGACAGTAGGTCCATGCCTGCGACCACCGTGTCGAACACCTCGCGCAGCGAGTCCTCGTCGGCAGCCGTGGCCGCTACGTAGAAATCGGGGCGCACCAGCATGTGAGCGATGCCGTGCTCACGCATCCAGGCTGAGTAGATTCCCTCGACATCGATGACGTCGGCTCCGGTGCCCTCCCCTCCGATGATGAGCGCCACGCCATCGAGAGACTCGAGCACGAGCAGTTGCTCGGGGTCGAGTTGCTCGTGCAGGTGGTCATCGAGGGTGAGCAGCACCCAGCCGCGGGTCACCACGTCGTCGAAACGTCCGGTGCGGCCACGGCAGGCCACACGCCCCTGCACCGACGCCTTGCCCGCGAGTGGATCGGCCGACACCCAAGTGCCCTCTCCGAGCAGCGCTGCGTGGCTACCCACGGGACCAATCTTCGACTGCTCGGCGTGTTCGGCAATCATGCGGGCATCGCGCACAGCGGCCTCGTCATCGTCGGCCACACAGATGACGCGGCCGAGGTCGGCCGAGAAGTTGATGTACCACTTCGCCTGCTCGCGCCGCTCGTTTCCCCACTGGTCGAGCAGCGCATCACCGGCGACCCCACGCAGCACGAGGTCGAGGCGCCAGATCAGGTTGACCACGTCGCGCAGTCCGGCACACATCCCCTCACCTGCGAAGGGGGGCATCAGGTGCGCGGCGTCGCCGGCGAGACACACCCGACCCTGTCGCCAGGTCTCGAGGTACTTCGCCTCGAAGCGCCACACGACCGCGCGCTCGAGCACGGCGTTGTCGGGAGTAAGGCCAAATGGCTCGACCAGTTTCCACGTGGTCTCGGGCCGACCGAGTTCCTCAAGGTCCTCGCCCGGCAGCGCCATGAACTCCCAGCGCCGGTTGCCAGGACCACCGGGAACAACGGTGGTGGGCCGCCGCGGATCGCACACCTGGTAGTGCGCGGTCTTGTAGGTGGGCATCTCGTCGGGGGTGATGTCGACCACGAGCCAGTCGTACTGGAATTTCAGATCGGTGAGCTCAAGGCCTAGGGCACCGCGCACAAAGCTATTGGCCCCATCCGTGCCCAGCGCATACAGGGCACGCACACTGCCGACGCGGCCATTGTCCTTCGGGCGCGCGCGGCCGTCCTCGACGGTCACCTCGCGGTACTGCATTGTCACCGAGTCGTCGTTCTGCTCGAGCCCGCACACCTCGAAGCCGGGCATCAGCGTGACGCTGGGCAGTGAGCCGACGATCTGACGGAGCCGGTTCTCGAGTTGGGGCTGGCTGAACCAGTAGCGGGTGCGCCACCCGTCGTTGGCCTTGGAGATCCAGTCGACCTCAAGCAGGATGTCGTCCTGGGCGTTCATCCAGTAGTAGTGGTCGTCGTGGTACTCGATCGCCGGGTCGTTGTCAGAATCGATTCCGAGGATCGACAGGATGCGCGCGATTTCATGGTCGAAGGTCACCGCGCGCGGACGGCCGTACGGAGTCGGCTGACGCTCGAGGCCGAGGACTCGGTATCCCCTCTGCCCGAGAAGCACCGCAGCCATCAGCCCCACCGGGCCGAGGCCCGCGATGACGACGTCGACCTCGGTATCGGGGATACTTGCTGACTCGGTGCCCTGCTCCACGGTGACTCCCCAGTCATTATTGTGACTTCACTCATATTTGAGGAATGACGCAAGTGTGAGGGCATACTGAAGGCCTCGCAAGACCCCCTTCATCACGGATCGATAACGGAACCTCGTTCGCACAACCACTCGAGGAGGACGACCGCCATGACGGCCAGCACAGCGGATCCGGCTCCCCTCGGACGCCGCGCGCGCAAGCAGGAGCTGACCCGGCTGCGGCTGGTCGCGGCCGCACACCAGCAGATGTCGGCGGCGGGGGCGCAATCAATCACGATCCTGTCGATCACCGAGGCAGCCGACGTCGCGCAAGGGACCTTCTACAACTACTTCGAGTCTCGCGACGCCATCATCGACGCGGTCATCCACGAGGCGGTTGAGACGTTCGGGCAACGGCTCGACTCGCTTACCCGAGGAATGCCCGATGCTGCCGAGATCTACTCGTTCTCACTGCGACACCTCATGCACACCGCGGTGTCAGATCCCGTGTGGGGCTGGTTGCTCGTACGGCTCGGCATCGCTCAAAACACGCTGCTCAGCATTCTGGGCCCGCGGGCCGCGCGCGACATCCAGATCGGTGTTGACTCGGGCAGGTTCGTCGTGCCCGATGTCGCCCTCGCGTCGGCCATGACCTTCGGGGCGATGCTGTCAGCCATGCACTCGTACCTCGACGGCCCCCGCGAGTTCGACCCCAGCCAGCAGTACGCCGAGTACCTGCTGCGCATGGTGGGCATTCCAGCCCTCGAGGCCCACGAGATCACCCAGCGACCACTGCCACCGATGCCTGCGCTCGACGACCTTGGCCCGGCGACCTAACTGCACCTAGCCCGACCTCGCTACCTCTCGCTACCCCGCTGGCTGCTGCTGCGTGATGCAGTGAATGCCGCCGCCGCGGGCGAAGATCGGGCGGGCGTCGACCAGCACCACTTCGCGCCCTGGGTACACCTCGCGCAGAATCGTGGCCGCGCGCTCGTCGCCCGGGTCGTCGAAGGCGCAGAGGATCACCGCATCGTTGACGATGTAGTGGTTGATGTAGCTGTAGTCGACCCAGCCTTCGTCATCGCGAAGAGTGTCGGGCGCGGGCAGCGCTACGATTCGCACTCCCGACATCGACTCCAGTAGCACCCGTACCTCGGCGCTGACCGCGTGGTCGGGATGCTGGGGGTCGCGCTGGTCGTGGAACAGCACGGTGTGCGCGTCGGCGAAGCAGGCCACGATGTCGACGTGGCCGCGCGTTCCGAACTCGTCGTAGTCGCGGGTGAGCCCGCGGTCGAGCCATCCGAACCTCTCGGCGCCGATCGTCCGACGCAGTTCGTCCTCGACCTGCTGCTGCGTCCAGTGCGGGTTGCGACCTTCGCCTAGCTGCACCGTGCGAGTCAGCAGCACGGTGCCCTGGCCGTCGACATGGATACCGCCACCCTCGTTGACCATCGGTGACGCGATCACCGGCAGACCGGCTGCCGCGCACACCTGACGGGCGACGGTGGCATCGTTTTCCCAGGTCGCCCAGGTCTGGGCGCCCCAGCCATTGAAGATCCAGTCGACGCCAGCGATTGAGCCATCGTCGCCCCTCACGAACGTCGGCCCCATGTCGCGCATCCACGCGTCGTCGACCACTCCCGACACGAGGTCGACCGCTGGGTCGAGCCACCGGCGTGCGACCTCGATGTCGGCCTCATTAACCAGCATCGACACCGGCTCGAAGCGCACTACAGCGTTGGCCACCGCAGCCCACGCGCCCCAGGCGTCATCGGCCACGTCGTTGGAGTCGCCGAGCGTGTAGCCCGAGGTGGGCCAGGCCATCCACGTGCGCTCGTGCGGTTCCCACTCTGGGGGCATAGTCCACGTCATGCCCCCAGTGTGGCGCTTCTCGGTCGGAGGGGCGAGCCCCAGCGACTCAGATCACGACACCGAGATTCTCCAGAGCATCAAGTTCGACCAGGCTCCGCGGGCGAGGGGTAATCGCCAACGTGACCGGCCTTGCGATAGATGCTGCATTGGTGACTGGCACGAGCCTCTTGGCATCTCTCTGCTCGGTGAGGATCGCCTCCATTTGAGACTGAACGGCCGCATAGGCGCCGTTGCCGTAGAGGTTGTCGAGTTCGTTGAGGTCGACGGTCATGTTGTACAGCTCGAACTCGTCGGGGGGCGGCGCAATGACGCCAGGGCCACTCGTGAGTTGCTTGACAACCGTGGTGGCTTCCTTGGTGGTGGGCAGCAGCGATGAGCCCACGATCGTCGTGACGGTGTCAGAAACTCCGGGGCTGGTCCAGAACTGGTTGTTATCGAAGTAGCGGCTGTACTTCCACTGCTCGAGGGCGCCTGCAGCGCCGGTGGGCAACTGGGCCACCACGGTCTCGATGTGGTTGGGCTGCGCCACCGACGCATAAAAGTTGCCCAGCATGGTGATCTGGTTCTCTCCGCGAGTGGGCTCGTCGT
>CALQEM020000068.1:0-14315 GCA_943329595.2 Bifidobacterium breve | reverse complement strand
TCACAGGCGCCCTGCTCGCCGGGGATGACTCCCACCCCGCCCGAGGGCAGAATGCACGCGATGAGGGAAGGGACAGGCTGGGACTCGTACGGTGCGTTCGGGTCAACCGGAACGACGTAGGGCGGTTCTGGGCGTAATTCCCCGCGCTCCCAGGCAGCCGAACATAGCGACAGGGCCAGGGACGCTGCGTCTGAGCCCGCACCGTCGGTGCCCGTGGCCATCGCGGCGTCGAACGAATTCTGGCCCGGCGGCCCGTCTACGCTCGGCGTCGCGAAGCAGGTGATGGTCGACCGCTGCGTAGGCGCACGCCACACCACCGACGCGGCGACGCCTCCCGCGGCTACGACCGCTAGGGCCGTGGCACCGGCGAAGACCAGCACGGTCCGGTGACGGTGCCGCTGTCGAGTGGGGTGTGCGGAACATGCCTCCAGCACACTCGCGAGGCGCACCTCCAGCGATGCTGTGGGGGTCGGGACAATGATCGAACCCAGCAAAGCCTCGACTTCCGTGGGGTGGTGCGCAGGGAGATCTCAAGCGCGGAGGCAGCTTCAGCCGGCGTAAGCCCGTCGGTGATACAGAGATCCACAATCTCTTGGTCGGCCTCACTCAGCGATGCCAGTGCTCTCCGCGCTAGGTCAATGCGCCACTCGCGCTCTGAGTCGTCTGCGATCACGCCGGCGAGGTCCGGCATCGTCTCCGCGGTCGCGTTCACACGAGCGAGGGCGTTCTCGCGGCGTCGGTGCTCCAGGTGAGAAGCGGCGACATTGCGCGACACCGTGTAGAGCCAGGGAAGGATGCCACGGCTGTCGCGGATTTCTAGGCGGGCGCGCTGCCGCCATGCCTCGAGGAAGACCGTAGCGAGGAGGTCTTCAATGTCAGCGTGGGGTACGCGTCGTGACAGGTGACGCGCGATGCTTCCCCAGTGGCGTCGATAGACGACTGCGAACGCATCGCGGTCGTCAGCCCGGACTCTGGCCCACAGGGCCGCGTCGCTGGCTTCGGTCGCTTCAGTCGCGAAAGTTTTCACGCGTGTCTATACCCCCGATCCAGCGAACGTTGCAGCTACTCCGCGACTCCGGTTCGCACCACGTACGCCATGCCCTCGCCGCCATCGCGCGGCGGCAGCTCGCCGAGGTACTCGGCGCCCTTGAGCCGGCACCACGCGGGAATGTCGGTGCCCGCGGCCGGATCGATTGCCAGCACCGCGACCACAGTTCCGGCGGGCCGAGTGAACGCGGCTCGGGCGAGCGCGATCACGGGCGCGGGGCAGCGTGCCCCCCGCTCGTCGAGCCACACGTCGGGGGTGGGTACGGAGGCGAAGTTGGAGTTCGCCGGCTCGGAGGGGTTCGAGTCTGGTTCTGTCATGGTGCTCCCATCATCGTGCGTACCGACCTCACGACGTCGGGAAACGTGAGGAGAAATTGCTCGACCGCCTGGTCGAGCGCGGGGTCGGCGGCGGTCACCGGGAGCACGAGGCGCACATTGCCGCCGGTGAGGGCGCCCATCGCTGCCAGCACGTGGCTTGGCTCGCCGGAGTCGTTGGCGCAGGCCGACCCGCTGCCCACGGCCAGTCCTAGGTCATCGAGGCGGCGCACGATCGACTCTCCATCGGTGTAGAGGGCCGACACGGTGAGAACGTGGGGGAGTCGCGCGTCGGGGTCACCCGGCACGTCGAGGTCGTCGACCAGCAGCGGAAGCTCGCGCCGCAGCCTCGCCACCAGCCCGAAGGTGTGGGCGCTGTCGGCCTCGCGCGAGGCGAGCACCTGCTCGAGCGCCGCCGCGGCCGCAACCATGGGCGCGACGGCGAGTTCGGGCTCGAGCGCGGGCTCGCGGACCCGCCATGGTGTCGAGGGGGAGGTGAGCAGCATGCCCACCCCACGCGGGCCGCACCACGAGGTGGCGTCGGCGGCGAGAGCTGACCATCCGCTGGGAATCGGGATGCGCCCGACGCACGCCGTGGCGTCGAGCAGCGTGGAGGACTCGGTTCCGGCCAGCTGGGCGAGCACCTCATCTACCGGCTGGCGGGTGCCGACCTCGCCGTTGGCGAGTTGCAGGCAGACGACACTCGGGCCGGAGCCGAGGGCGAGCTCCACCATCTCGGCCGCGTCGAACCTCCCCACTGAGTCGACGTTCACGGTGTGCACTGGGTGGCCTAGTGAACGCCACCAGCGGGCTACGCGCAGGGCGGCCGAGTGGTCGACTGACGACACCACGAGTGCCGGGGGAGCCTGGCCGGCGGCCCACATGCCCTCGAGCAGGCCCACGAGCCCGTCAGCGACAGCGTGCCCGCCGCCCGCCGCTTGATGCAGGGTGTCGGGCACTCCGCCGAGGGAGGAAGCCAGCGACGAGCGCGCCGCCGAGAGCAGGTCG
The DNA here is from genome assembly GCA_943329595.2 of Bifidobacterium breve. Classification (GTDB taxonomy): domain Bacteria; phylum Actinomycetota; class Actinomycetes; order S36-B12; family CAIYMF01; genus CAIYMF01. The sequence goes on along the minus strand of CALQEM020000068.1, from coordinate 11,945 downwards.
GAGGCTCGTCGGCCCTCAGTTGTCACCGATCGCGGGTCACTCCAACCCGCGGTGCCGCACGCCTGCAACGCTGCTGCGGCAGCGGGATGCAGCGACCCCCCGGCCGAGCGGTCGAGTATGTGTCGAGCGCCTTCCTTCATCCTCCGACGCTACCCCCTGCTGCTACCGCGCGGACCCCCCGACAGACCCCCTACCCAACTCTCGCGCGTCGGCCTTCTGCGCTAGTGTCGGAGGTATCTCGGACCGCGCTCGCGGACCACTGACCGCCCGAGGACTACGCGTGCTTTCCTCCTCCGTTGACCGCTCCTGGCGACGTCGTGCTGCGTTGGTCGCTGCGGGCGTCTCGGCGCTCGCCGTTGGGCTCTCCGGGTGCTCGCAGTCCGAAATCGAGTCGTGGCAGCGTGGTGGACTCCCGGCTCCGGCCACCGAGCAGGCGCCCATCATTCTCCAGCAGTGGCAACTGTCGTGGGTCGCGGCCCTGATCGTGGGCGTGCTCGTGTGGGGGCTGCTGATCATCGCGATCGTGGCCTACCGCCGCCGTGGTAACGAGGCCCCGGTGCAGACGCGCTACAACATTCCCATCGAGATGCTCTACACCATCGCGCCACTCATCATGATCATGGTGATGTTCTTCTTCACTGCCCGCGACCAAACCGAACTCCAGAAGGTGTCCGCCAATCCCGACGTCACCGTGAACGTGGTGGGCTTCAAGTGGAACTGGGCCTTCAACTACCTCGACCAAGACGCGTACTCGGTGGGCACGCCCGAGAAGCGCTCCGAACTGGTACTGCCGGTGAACCGGTCGGTGCGCTTCGAGCTGACCTCGCCCGATGTCATCCACTCCTTCTGGATTCCGGCCTTCCTGTACAAAATGGATGTCATCCCCGGACGTCGCAACGTCTTCGAGGTCACGCCCAACAAGGAGGGTGTCTTCGTGGGTCGCTGCGCCGAGTTGTGCGGTGTTAACCACTCGCAGATGCTGTTCACAGTACGGGTCGTTCCCCAGGCGGAGTTCGACGCATGGATCCAATCCCTCAAGGCGAAGGGACAGAGCGGCCTGCTCCAGTCCGGACGCACCAACGATGCGGGAGACACGGAATGACCACTCTGAACGAACGTCCCACCGTTACCCCCGTTGCGGCCCCGGCCCCGCGGCCGCCTCGGCAGCAGCGGTTTGGGCGCACCTTCGTTAAGTGGGCCACCAGCACCGATCACAAGACCATCGCGTACCTGTACATGATCACCGGGTTCGTTTTCTTCATGCTCGGCGGGCTGATGGCGATGATCGTCCGGGCCGAGCTGGCCGAGCCCGGCCAGCAGTTCGTCACCAACGAGCAGTACAACCAGCTGTTCACCATGCACGGCTCGGTGATGCTGCTGCTGTTCGCCACCCCGCTGTTCGTCGGTTTCGCGAACGCCATCATGCCCCTTCAGATCGGTGCCCCCGACGTCGCCTTCCCGCGCCTGAACATGCTCGGGTACTGGCTGTACCTACTGGGCGGCATCACCGTGATGCTCGGCTTCATCACCCCCGGTGGTGCTGCGTCGTTCGGCTGGTTCCTCTACGCCCCGCTGTCGAGCGCGGTTAACTCCCCTCAGGTAGGCGCTGACCTGTGGATCATGGGCTTCGCAATGGCGGGTGTGGGCACCATCCTCGGTGGCGTCAACTTCGTCACCACCATCTACTGCATGCGTGCCCCGGGCATGACCATGTTCCGGATGCCCATCTTTACCTGGACCGTGCTGCTCACGAGCGTGCTCGTGCTGATGGCCTTTCCCGTGCTAGCCGCCTCGCTCGTGGTTCTCGAGGTCGACCGCAAGTTTGGTTCCGTAGTGTTCGAGGCCTCCAACGGTGGCGCCATCCTGTGGCAGCACCTCTTCTGGTTCTTCGGCCATCCCGAGGTGTACATCCTTGCTCTGCCCTTCTTCGGCGTGGCCAGTGAGATTCTCCCGGTGTTTAGCCGCAAGCCGGTCTTCGGCTACAAGGGCTTGGTCTTCGCCACAATCGCCATCGCTGGCCTCTCCGTGGCGGTGTGGGCCCACCACATGTACGTCACGGGGGCGGTGAACCTGCCGTTCTTCGCGTTTATGACCATGCTCATCGCCGTGCCCACCGGAGTGAAGTTCTTCAACTGGATTGGCACGATGTGGAAGGGCAGCCTCACGTTTGAGACTCCGATGCTGTGGACCCTCGGCTTCCTCGTCACCTTCCTCTTCGGTGGCCTGACCGGCATCCTGCTGGCCAACCCTCCGATCGACTTCGCGGTGAGCGACTCCTACTTCGTGGTGGCCCACTTCCACTACGTGGTGTTCGGAACGGTGGTCTTCATGATGTTCGCGGGCTTCTACTTCTGGTGGCCCAAGTGGACCGGTCGCATGCTCAACGAGCGTCTGGGCAAGCTGCACTTCTGGCTGCTCTTCGTGGGCTTCCAGGGAACCTTCCTGGTGCAGCACTGGCTCGGCGCCGAGGGAATGCCCCGTCGTTACGCCGACTACGCCGAGTCTGACGGCTTTACCACGCTCAACCAGTTCTCGACAGTGTTCTCGTTCGTGCTCGGTGCCTCCACCCTGGTGTTCCTCTGGAACGTCTACCGCACGTGGCGCCATGCGCCGCTGGTGACAGTCGACGACCCATGGGGCTGGGGGTGCTCGCTCGAGTGGGCCACCAGTTGCCCACCCCCGCGCCACAACTTCGTATCACTGCCGCCGATTCGCAGTGAGCGCCCCGCGTTCGACCTGCATCACCCTGAATTGGCAGTCGCTGACCTGCCGGTGGGTAAGAACATCCTCGATAAGGTCGGCGGGCCCAACCTCGAGGGGCTGAAGAAGTGAAGGTTGAGGGTTGGCTCTTCGCGCTGGGCTCGATCTTCTACGCCCTTGTTGCCGTGGCGTACTGGTTCATTGCTGGCGAGATCGTCGGCACCACGGCACTCACTCTCACGGCTGGTCTTTCCGCTCTGGTGGGCTTCTACACGCTCTTCACGGGACACCGGGTTGGGGTTCGGCCCGAGGACCGCTACGACGCTGAAATCGCCGACGCCGATCCCGACTACGGATTCTTCAGCCCTCACTCATGGTGGCCGCTGGTGATCGGAATCGGCGCCATGTCGACCGCGATCGCCTTTGCCTTCACGACGTGGTGGATGGTCCTCTTTGGCTTGTGCACCATCATCTTCGGGGCCATCGGAACCGTGTTCGAGTACCACCGCGGGCCGTACGCCTCCTGACGTCACGTCATGGTCGCCAGCCGACACGCCCGAACGCTTGATGGTCAGGTACATCCAGTCTGGTGCGCACGTACCATGGATTGAGTTGGTGCGCGCTTACGAAGCGGACACTGCGTGCCGATGGTGAGGCCATGACTGTGCGGGAGGTTCAACCGTGAAGCAGCGGCGGCAGAGAGTAGCGACTGGGCGCCTGCTCGCGTTCGTGGCCCTCGCGGGTGCAGGACTGATGAGTCTGACTTCCTGCGGCCTTGCTGACGTGTCGATGAGCGCGGTAATGATTCCCACTCCTACCTCGACGGCCACCCTCTCGATCACCCCCACCGTAGGCGACACCGAGGTGCTCCCAGGCTCGCCAGTCAGAGTGCAGGCCCAGCAGGGGCGGCTCACCTCGGTGAAGGTGGTCAGCGCCGATGGAACCCCACTGAGGGGAACCTTGTCGGGCGATTCGCGCAGCTGGGTGTCGGTAGACCATGCCGTCGGGTACGGAGCCACGTACTTCGTGGAAGCCGCGGCAATAGACCGCGAGGGTCTCAGCACCTCGAAGCGTGTGCAGTTCAGCACCATGGTGCCCGATCGCACGGCGGCCGTGCAGTGGAGCGAGCCCATGGCGGGCTCCACCTTCGGGGTGGGCATTCCCTTGACGCTCACCTTCGACCGCGATATCGAGTTCAAGGCGGACGTCGAGTCGAACCTCGTTGTGATCACACCGACCTCGATCGAGGGGGCCTGGCGCTGGCTGTCTGACAACACCGTGCAGTACCGGCCTAAGACGTACTGGCCGGGCAACATCGACATTACGGTGAAGGCGAACCTCCTAGGCGTTCAGACGGGCCCCGACGTGTGGGGAGAGAAGGACGCCTCCTACGTCTTCCACACCTCCGACTCCATCGTGGGTCGGGTCGACATGAACAAGTACACGCTCACCGTGCGTCGCAATGGCACGGTGATCCGCACCATCCCGATCACCACCGGCAAGCCCGGCTTCGAAAGTCGGTCGGGGGTCAAGGTGGTGCTCACCAAGGAGCGAACACGACTCATGGACGCCGCCACCGGCGGCACCGACCCGACCAGCCCCGAGTACTACCGGCTGACGGTCGAGTACGCGATGCGACTGACCTGGTCGGGGGAGTTCTTGCACGCCGCACCGTGGTCTGAGGGCTCGCAGGGATACGACAACGTGAGCCACGGCTGTACAGGTATGAGTACCAGTAACGCCGAATGGCTGTACGGCATCAGTGGTCTGGGTGACGTCTATGAATTCGTCGGCAACGACAAGCAGATGGGCACCGGCGACAATGGCATCACGGTCTGGAACGTCCCGTGGTACGAGTGGCTGGAAGACTCGCGGATCGACTCGGTCATGACCACCGAGGCTGATCAAAGTCTCCGTTAGGCGAAACTAGCGGCCCAGATCTCAACGAACTCACCGACGTGGTGGTTGTCGTGGTCAAAGTCGACGTGTCTGGCCCCGCCGCTTTCGGCGTGTTCCCAGATGGCTTGCCGGTGAGGGCATGACCTCCACGCGTCCAACTGCTCCGCAGTCCAGTCACCTTCGGTCAGGATGATGACGTGAGTGGGATCGTCACCGCTTTGAAATCCGCGCAGACTCACCGGCGGAGTGCATAGGCTGCCGGAGGGGCAGAGGACCCGATGCTCGAGGTTTTCCCTCTCTCTGTCAGACATGAAAGCGGCGGCGTCTGCCACAGACAATCTCATGATGTGCATCGCCATCGCTGAGTTCGCGCTCAGTGCTGGTGGGAGTTGCTCTGGTGGCCGCCGATGGCGGGAGAGTGCAGCACGGGCTCCGATGTCATCTCGAGGTTCTTGAAGTCCTCGAGCACCGACCCGTGGTCGTGAAGCTCGTGCGCAGCGTGAGCCTCGGCCGCAGCGAGCTCCTCGGGCGACGGAAGAGCCACATTGTCGCCGTAGTACCAGCGGGAGAACCGAGCCTGAGCGCCCTTGATCGAGCGCAGCGGCCTCGCCACCCCGTTCTCGTCGACTCCAGACTCAATCGCGATGGGCACGTGGTCGACCTTGGCCAGAATCTTCGCCCTGTCCTTCGCCGGAAGAGGAGTGTGGATCTCGATGAACTCACCTTCGGGGGTGCGCAGGATGTTGCCACTCTCGATGCCGTGCAGCAGTTTCTCTCGGTCGCGTCGCTGCAGCGACAGGCAGATGCGGTTGGTGATCATGAACGCCAGGGCCGGCACGATGAAGATAGCGACCCGCAGCGTATACGTGATGGTATTAATCGACAGGCCGAAGGTGGTGGCCAGAATGTCGTTGCCACCTGAAATCCAGAGCATCCCGTAGAAGGAAATGGCCATCACTCCGATGGCCGTCCGGGTGGGAGCGTTGCGCGGCCGGTCGAGGAGATTGTGCTCGCGGTTGTCCCCGGTGGCCCACTTCTCAATCCACGGGTAGACGCCGAGCAGGGTGAAGATGATGCCCGGCAGGACCACCGTGGGCAGGAAGACATTCCAGCTGATGCTGTAGGCGCCGATGTTCCACTCCCAGTTGGGCGTGAGGCGCACCGCGCCGTCGAGCCAGCCCATGTACCAGTCGGGTTGGGAGCCAGCGCTGATCTGGTCGGGGGTGTAGGGGCCGAAGGCCCAGATGGGGTTGATGGTGACGAGGCCGGCCATCAGGGTGGTGACGCCGAACACGATGAAGAAGAAGCCGCCCGCCTTGGCCATGTACACCGGCAGCAGCGGAAAGCCGACCACGTTCTTCTCGGTGCGGCCTGGGCCTGGGTACTGGGTGTGCTTCTGGTGCCACACCATCATGAGGTGGGCGCTGATGAGCGCCAAGAAGATGCCAGGAATGAGCAGCACGTGCACCGTATAGAGCCGTGGAATGAAGTCGACTCCCGGGAACTCACCCCCGAACAGAAGGAACTGCGCCCAGGTGCCCACGATGGGGATGCTCAGGACGATGCCTTGTGCGATGCGCAGACCCGTGCCGGAGAGAAGGTCGTCAGGCAGCGAGTAGCCAGCGAAGCCCTCGAGGATGCCGAGGGTCAGCAGGCCTGCGCCGATGGCCCAGTTGAACTCGCGAGGCTTGCGGAAGGCGCCCGTGAAGAACACACGCAGGAGGTGCACGGTGATTGCCACCATGAAGAACAGAGCAGCCCAGTGGTGGATCTGGCGCATGAGCAGACCACCGCGCACATCAAAGGAGATGTTGAGCGTCGAGGCGAAGGACTCGCTCATCTTGATGCCATTGAGCGGCAGGTATGACCCGTCGTAAATGATCTCGGTCATGGAGGGCTTGAACCACAGGGTGAGGTAGGTGCCTGACAGCAGTAGCACAATGAAGCTGTACAGCGCGATCTCGCCGAGCATGAACGACCAGTGGTCGGGAAAGACCTTGTTGAGGCTCCGCTTCATGAACTGGGCGATGCCGAGCCGTTGGTCGACGTAGTCGACAACGGTTCCACCAGCCTTCACGACAGTGCTCATGATCCCTGCTCCCAAAAGCTCGGTCCGATGTGTGATTGGAAGTCTCCCCGTGCCACCAAGTATCCCTCGGAATCCACGGTAACCGCGAGTTGAGGCATCGGTCTGGCGGCGGGGCCGAACACGACCTTGGCTGAGTCAGCGAGGTCAAAGGTGCTCTGATGGCACGGGCAGAGGAGCTGGTGAGTGCGCTTCTGGTAGAGCGAGATGGGGCAGCCCACGTGGGTGCAGATCTTCGAGAAGACCAGGATGCCCTGGTAGTCCCACGGCTCCTCGGGGGTGCCTCCCTGCTGCGAGCGGATGTCCTCGGGGCGCATGCGCACGATGATCGAGGACGCCTTTGCCCGGGCGTTGAGGTTGCCCTCGGTCTCCTCGACCTCGAGCAGGCTGGCCGGCACCACGTTGACGAGCCCGCCCACGGGGATGTCCTCGGGACGAATGGGCTGGTAGGAGCCATCGGTGACGATGCGCTCGCCCTTGGTCCAGATGGTCTCCTTGAGTAGCGCGCTCGGAGTGGGCGAGTCGGGCGGGGTGACCCACAGGTCGCGGAGGATCACCACCAGCGGGATGGGGAAGAGCGCCATCGCCGCGATCAGGGTGCGCCGAATGATGCGGCGCTGGCCGAAGCCAGAGTCGACCGCACCTGCGTCGAAGATCTCGAGGGCCTCGGCGCGGTCTTGGGGCTCGCTCACGAGGTCATGGCGCATCTGCACGACCTCGACGTCGGGCATTAGCTTCTTGGCCCAGTGAATCGCTCCCGCGCCGATCAGGAAGATCGCGAGGCCAAAGGTGAGGCCGAGGGTGAGGTTGCTAGCACTCATGGTGCCGACCAGCGGGAGCGCGATGACCGTGGTCTTGTCGACCGCTGCGTAGGCCACCACGAAGAGCAGGAACAGCAGGATGGCGAGGGTGAACATGATCGAGACCTGGCGCTCGGCCCGCTTGGCCGCCTTGGGGTCGATGTCAGCTCGGCGCGGCTCATGAGGCAGCGGCGCGGGGGCGGGGCGGCCGTTGGGCAGCACTAGCTCAGCGTGCTCAGCGTGCTCGCCGGCCGTCGTGGCGTCGTGGCCGGGGTCTCCGTCGGCCGCGCCCGTGTTCGTGGTGGTGAGGTCGCTCACTTGGCCTTCACTCCGATCCAGATAGCAACGAGGATGAGCGCACCGAGCCCGATGAGCCACACGAAGAGACCTTCGGTAACCGGGCCGAGCCGCCCGAGGGCAAGGCCCCCGGGGTTGTCATCGGCCTGCAGGCTGGCGATCCACTTGATGATCGTCTGCTTCTCCTCGACAGTGATCGTTCCATTACCGAAGATGGGCATGCTTTGCGGTCCGGACACCATCGCCGTGTAGATCTGCCGCGGGGTGGCATCCATCAGGCTGGGCGCGGCGGTTCCATCGCTGAGCGCGCCACCCTTACCCGCGAAGCTGTGGCACTGGGCGCAGTTGGTGCGGAAGAGCTCGCCTCCGGTGGCGAGGTCCGCAGTGGCGGTGTCGAGCTGCTCGGCCGTGGGAACCCCGGGGCCGGGGGCGAGGGACGACACGTAGGCAGCCAGGGCATCGATTTCAGCCTGGCTGTAAACGGGGGGCTTCGCGACGGCCTGAGCGCCCGGGGCTGCTAGCGGCATTCGTCCGGTGCCCACCTGGAAGTCGACGCCCGCTGCGCCCACGCCGAGCAGGGTGGGAGACATGGCCGAGCCCTGAGCGTTGAGCCCGTGGCAGCTGGAGCAGCCCTCGGCAAACAGCTTCTTGCCGCTCTCGATCTGAGCCTCCGACCACTTTTGGTCGGCGGCCTGAGCCGAGGTGCCCGAGTCGACGGCGGCGTAGATCGCGCCTGTGCCGAGCAGGGCGAGCAGAAGCATGACGAGGAGTGTCGCCGGATGCCTTCTGCGGGCAGCCATGGAGTTCACTTCAAGACCTCTCTCGCGTTGTCGTGCGGGGTGAACGAGCTACTTGATGAGGTAGATCATGGTGAACAGGCCCACCCAGACCACGTCGACAAAGTGCCAGTAGTACGACACCACGATCGCTGCCGAGGCCTCCTGGTGGTTAAAGCGCTTGATCAGGTACGTGCGGGCGAGGACGAAGAGGAAGGCCACGAGTCCGAAGGTGACGTGCAGACCGTGGAATCCGGTGGTGAGGTAGAACACCGAACCGAAGGACGAGCCTGAAAGAGTGATTCCCTCTCGCACGAGGCCCGCGTACTCGTACACCTGACCACCAATGAAGAAGGCGCCCATCACAAACGTAATGATGAACCAGCGGCGCAGCTTGTTGACGTCGCCTCGCTCGGCGGCGAACACTCCGAGCTGGCAGGTCACACTGGAGAGCACTAGGACGGTGGTGTTGGCAGCCGCGAAGGGGACGTTCAGCAGCGGTGTCTCGGCCGCCCAGACCTCGGGGTTCACGGACTTGCTGGTGAGGTACATCGCAAACAGGGCCGCGAAGAACATCAGCTCACTGGCGAGCCACACGATGGTGCCCACGGCGACCATATTGGGGCGGTTCGCCGGAGCGTGGACTGTTGCTTCGTCGATCGTTGATGCCGTCACGCCTTCATCCTGCCAGACGAGAGGGCTCGGTGGCATCGGGGGTGACGCGATTCACCAGTCGCAGTTCGGGCACGATCAGCACCCCTACTGCTCGAGGCTGAGATCGGCGAGCAGCAGAAGGCGAAGGTCTCCCTCCAGCGGCACGGCCGCTGCGTAAGCCGGATGTTCGACCACGAGTTCGACCACCACCGACGGGTCCCGGAAGGCATCCCTGCTCTGGTCATCGAAGGAGAATCGGAGGAAGTGCACCGCATGGGTGATCTCACTCGGTCCCTCCTCGTCGGGGCCCGGCACCTCGATACCCGCGATGACCCGCGGAGGTCCGCCAGAAACCGACACCTCGAGGCGGATCGAGTGCTGGATGCCGCTGAGGGCCCGCAATTCCTCCTTCACGGTCGTGACGTCGCCGGCCTCGATGAACAGGGTGGCGCAGAGGGAGTGAGACTCCGGGAGCAGGCGCGAGTAGGCGTCGAGCTCGTCGGTCACGGCGGACTCGTCGACCACGCCTTCGACCATGAGCATCTCCTGCACCTGGTAGAGCAGCGTCTCTGAGTTCTCGAACTCTAGGGCGAGCGAGTCGCCGAGCCGGGCGCGCCGCGAGGCGCGGAGGGGGATTAGTCGGGCCCGAAGCTCGGGACGAACGTCAGCGAGGTAGGCGGCCCGGTCGAGGACGAGACGGTCGCGGGCGAGGGTGCGGCTCATGGGTGCTCCGAGGGCTGGAGTCGGTCAGGGGCTGGGTTAAGCAGGGGGGAGATCTGGACCCTTACAGCAGTCAGGCGCGAAGCCCTCGAGAGGGGACTCCGCGCCTGACTGGGATAAGGCAAGGTGAGCCGGCCGCCGGTCAGGCGTTGGCGTCGACCGTGGTGCCGCGGAGCGTGTCGAGTGCGCGCTTAAAGCGACCGGCGTGAGTCTTCTCAGCGCGGGCGAGGGTGGCCATCCAGTCGGCGATCTCGTCGAAGCCCTCGTCGCGGGCGTCCTTCGCGAAGCCGGGGTACATGGCCGTGAACTCGTAGGTCTCGCCGACGACCGCTGACGCGAGGTTGGCCTCGGAGTCACCGATCGGCTCGCCGGTCGCGGGGTCGCCCGCGCCGCCAGCTTCGAGGTACTCGAGGTGGCCGAACGCGTGGCCGGTCTCGCCGTTGGCGGTCTCCTCAAAGAGCTCAGCGACGTCGTCGAGCCCGGCCTGACGGGCCACGCGCGCGAAGTAGAGGTAGCGGCGGTTGGCCTGCGACTCGCCGGCGAAGGCCTCATTGAGGTTAGCGTGGGTCTTAGTTCCCTTGAGCGTCATTGCCAAGCCTTTCGGGTGGAGTGGATCGGTGGTGTGGGCTGCGCGATGGTCGATCGAAGCACCTCGCGGAACATGCAGATAACGTCGTGAGCCTAATAGCAAAGGCGCCGACTCGCCCGTCAGGTTACGAGGGTACGATTTCGGCGTGGACACCTCAGCCAAGGCCCTAACGATCCTGCTCTACAGCAGCGACGCTGATTGCCGCGCGCAGGTGATGGCGGCTCTGGGCCGACGTCCCGCCGCCGAACTCCCCCGGGTGGAATACCTCGAGGTCGCCACCGAGCCGATGGTGACCCGACTCATGAGCGAGGGCGGAATTGACCTCGTCATTCTCGACGGTGAGGCCGCACCTGCAGGCGGCCTGGGGATGTGTCGGGCGATGAAGGACGAGGTGTTCCGCTGCCCGCCGGTGCTGGTGCTCACCGGGCGCCCGCAGGACGCGTGGCTCGCGACCTGGTCACGGGCCGACGGCGTGGTCCCCCACCCCATCGATCCACTCGTGCTCGTCGAGGTGGCTGCCACGCTGTTGCGCGGCCGCGTCGCAGTGGCAACGATTTGACAGCGGCCATGAGCACCCCCCTCGCTGAGGACTCATGGCCCGCGGTTCTGGCCACTCTCATCGCACGCCAGCACCTCCCTCGAGGCCAGGCCGAGTGGGCCATGTCTGAGGTCATGTCGGGCTCCGCCAGCGACGCCCAGATCGCGGCGTTCGTCGTGGGACTCAGGGCCAAGGGCGAGGACCCTGACGAGGTGGTCGGATTGGTCGAAGGTATGCTCGCTCACTCGGTCGGCATCGAGGTGACCGGGCTGTCCCTCGACGTCGTGGGCACGGGGGGTGACCACGCGAACCTCGTCAACATCTCCACCATGTCCGCGATCGTTGCGGCCGCCGCCGGGGCGAGGGTGATCAAGCACGGAAACCGGGCGGCCTCCTCGGCGTGCGGCTCGGCCGATGTGCTCGAGGAGCTCGGGGTGGTGCTGGGCTTGGCGCCCGCCGGCGTGGTCGAGTGCGTCGAAACTCTGGGCATTGGGTTCTGCTTCGCGCCCACGTTCCATCCGGCGATGCGCCATGCGGCGGCGGCGCGCCGAGAGTTGGGTATTCCGACGGTGTTCAACATCCTTGGCCCGCTGGCCAATCCCGCGAGGCCCTCCGCCTCCCTGGTGGGCTGCGCCGACCCACGACTGACCTGGGTGATGGCGCAGGTGCTGGTAGCGCATGGACAGCGGGCGCTGGTAGTGCGCGGTGATGACGGCCTCGACGAGGTGTCAACCTCCACCACCACGCGAGTGTGGGATGCCACGCGGGGTGACGGATCGGTGATCGAGGGCAGCCTTGACCCCCGCGAACTCGGCATCAGAGCGCCCGGCGTGGGTGAACTCGTGGGCGGTAATGCTGCGCTCAACGCGAGCATCGCGCGAGCAGT
>CALQEM020000067.1:0-14398 GCA_943329595.2 Bifidobacterium breve | reverse complement strand
GTACGGGTCATCGTCGGAGCGTCCGAGTGGTGGGGGTCGTCCTTCTGGTGGGTCGTCGGGCGGGCGTCCGCCTGGGAAGTCGTACGGGGCTGGTTCGTCGGAGCGTCCGAGTTCGGGTGGTCGTCCGCCTGGGAAGTCGTACAGGCCATCGTCGGAGCGGCCGAGTTCGGGTGGTCGTCCTTCGGGTGGGTCGTCGGGGGGTCGTCCGCCTGGGAAGTCGTACGGGTCATCGTCGGAGCGTCCGAGTGGTGGGGGTCGTCCTTCTGGTGGGTCGTCCGGTGGTCGTCCGCCTGGGAAGTCGTACGGGGCTGGTTCGTCGGAGCGTCCGAGTTCGGGTGGCCGATCGTCGGGGCCGTCCGACAGAGGTGGATCCACGCCCTACTCGGGGTCTGGGAGCAGGGTCGGCGGCACGTCGTCGCGAGGGCCATCAGGTCCCCCCTCGAGGGGGACGCGCGGTGGAGCCGGTGAAGGGGCACGCGACGATCGTGGGCGCTCCGATCGCCCCAAGGTTCCGAGCGGGCCCCCGATTCCGGACGATGTCACCGGTCGAGAACTCGATCGCGCCGTGCGTGCCGAATTGTCGGGCCTAGCAATCAACACGGCGACCGAAGTGTCCCGTCACCTCGTGATGGTGGCGCGCCTGCTCGATGAGCAGCCTGAACTTGCCTACGAGCACGCGCAACGGGTGCGAGCTCTGTCCCAGCGGCTGGCCGTGGCGCGCGAGGCAATGGGCCTGGCCGCGTACCAGTTGGGAAAGTGGGGGGAGGCCCGAGCTGAGTTGCGGGCGTTCCAGAGGATGACCGGCTCGGCAGAACACCTGGCGATGATCGCCGACTGCGAAAGGGGTCTGGGGAACCCCGAGAAGGCCCTCGAGTTGGCTGGGTCGAAGGCGGCCGATCAGCTCGACGAGGTCGATCGAGCAGAGCTGCGGATGGTGGCGGCTGGTGCGCGAGCCGACCTGGGACAACTCGATGCAGCGGTCGTCACGCTCCAGTGCCCTGAGTTGAACTCTCGGCTTCAGGAACCGTGGGTTGCCCGCCTGCGCTATGCCTATGCCGACGCTCTGCTGGCGGTTGGTCGTGAGTCTGAGGCACGCGAGTGGTTCGCGAAGTCAGCGGCCCATGACACCGAGGGCTGGACCGACGCAGCCGACCGATTAGTCGAACTCGACGGCTACCTGGTGCTCGAGGAAATCGCCGACGACAACGAGGCGAACCAGGGAGACGAGTAGGGGGCTCCTCAGCCGGCTAGAGCCTGGCGAATGGCTCGGATGTGTTCGGGTGTCGACCCGCAGCAAGCGCCAATCGCGTCGATGCCTAGATCACGCATTTCGACCGCGAACTCAGCCATCTCGTCGGGGGTTCCGGTGTACCTAAACTCACCGTCAATGAGTTGGGGCAGCCCAGCGTTGGGCGACATCATGAGGCGAATAGATCCGGTGCGGGCCGCCGCCAGTTGGGTGGCGATCGTACGGGCCTCGTCCATGCCGCGACCGCAGTTGGCGCCCACCACGGCTACCTCGAGGGCTGAGAGGCTGGCCACAGCGGAAGCAGGGGTGACCCCCATCATGGTGCGAAGGTTGGTGTCGAAGCTCAGCGTGACCATGATCGGCAGGTCAGGGGCCTCCTGTTTCACCGCACGCACGGCAGCATCAATCTCGCCGAGGTCACTCATGGTCTCGATCAGGATGGCGTCGATGCCACCTTCGACGAGTGCGCTGACCTGCGCAGCGAAATGTGCGGTGGCCTCGTCAGGTGTCATCGTGCCGAGCGGCTCGAGCAGTTCGCCGATGGGGCCGAGGCCGCCGAGCACCATGACGTCGTCGCCACGATCGGCCGCGCGCCTTGCGATCTGAACGGCCGCGATGTTGAGTTCGCGCACTCGGTCTTCGAGGCCGTGCATGGCGAGCCGCGGGAGCGTGCCCCCGAAGGTATTGGTGGTGACGGCCCGCGAACCGGCCTCGACGTAGCCGGCGAGAATTGCCTCGACATCGTCGGGACGCTCGGCATTCCAGAGCTCCGGAGCTCCTCCATCGTCAAGTCCCGCCAGCTGGAGCTGGGTGCCCATGGCGCCATCAAGGACCAGGGGGGCCGGGGCGGATAGAAGGCTTGCAAGGTCTGGCACGGGGATCCCTCATCTGGCGGAGCGGTGTGGGCGCGGGTGCCGGTAAGTCGCTTCCGGTTCTCTCCTTATCCTAGGCCGTGATCACGCGGTCGAGGAGTCGAGATAGCGCCAGATCCCCTCGACGTTCGCCTGCGCACCCGAGAGCACCTCGAACTTGTGCGCCACGTCGGGCATGTCGACGACCGCCCGGTTGCTCGACGCCATTCGCTCGCGCAGCATGGCCACGGCGTGGTCAACGTCGGCTCCGCGGTCGCGGTCAGCTCGCACAAGCTCCACCCATCTCGTGAGCTCCTCAACCGATCGCTCGAGCACCTCGTCCACAGCGTCGACCGGTCCGTAGTGACTGAACAGCAGTCGCGTCGGCTGACGGTCGCGGAAGTGCTGAAGTGACTCGAGGGAGAGTTCGAGGTCGAAGTCGGGGGGCGGGGTCGATGGCCGCACGTCAGCGGTCTCTGGGATGTACACGCCTGCGGCGTCGCCGGTGTACAGGTCGCCGCTCTGCGAGTCGACCAGTCCGAGGTGGTGCGACGCGTGGCCGGGAGAGTGAAAGGCCGTGAGGGTGCGGCCGCCGCCGAGGTTGATTTCACCGATCTCTCCGATGACATGTAGCCGCTCTGCCTCAGTGGGTAGTAGCTCGCCGAAGAGCGTATCCATATCGCTGCCGAACACCCGCCGGGCGGACGCCACCAGTCGCGACGGGTCTGCCAGGTGGCGTGCACCTCGCTCGTGCACGACCACGGTGGCGCGAGGGTAGGCGCGCGCGATGTCGCCGACTCCGCCTGCGTGGTCAAGGTGAATATGGGTGACGATGATGGTGGCGAGGTCGTCGGCGTCAATCCCGAGAGCGGTGAGTGCCTCCACCACGACGGGCGCGCTGAGCGCGGTTCCGGTCTCCACGAGAGCCGGGCGCTCGCCTCGGATGAGGTACCCCGCAGTGATACCGGTATAGCCGCCCATCTGGGTATCGATCTCGAAGACATCGTGGCCGAGGTTGGTGATCCTCGGTGGGGGAGTAGATGTCATGTCTGCGTCCACAGGGAGCCAACCTCTCGTCTGTCCACAGCCTTGGGGCGGGCACCTCACTGAGTCATCCCACCCCAGCAGGGTAGCCGATGGGCGATGCACGCCCAGGTGCCGAATCGGGCACCCAAGACGAGGAAGGACACCCGATGTCTGGACGCTTGAGTTCGACGGAGAAGGAACTGGGGGGCCAGCGGCCCAGCCGTTCAACCGCAACGTCCCACGAGGGGGTTGCTGTCAACGAGGTACGCCTGGTCGGCAGGGTCTCCGGCTCGCCACTCGCCCGCGACCTGCCCAGCGGAAGTCGGGTGGTGACCTGGCGACTGGTGGTCGGGCGAGGCCCCGGAGCCCGCGGCCCCAGCGTCGACACCATCGACTGCGCGGTCTGGGCACCGGGCCTGATGCTGCGGGCCGAGCGTCTAGCCGATGACCAGGTGGTCGAAGTCGAAGGACATCTGCGCCGACGTTTCTGGCGAGGGGCAGGGGGTCCGGCCTCGCGCTATGAGGTTGAGGTGGTGCGGCTGAGGCGATGGCGACCGGCGCTCGAGTGAGCGGTCGCGGCGCGTCGTGGCAGGATTCGTTTGTGACCGACTCAACCCTCGCCGCCCGCGACTGGGACCCCGGCAGGCACGGTGCCACCGCCGCCGGCCCGGACGAGGGTCCCTACGAATGGTTCGTGCTGGCCCGGGTCCATCTGGTCGAGGGTCGTGCCCGCGACGCTGCTGATCTGTTCTCCCGGGTAGTGACGGCCGACCCGTCCTCGCGCTCGGCGTGGGAGGGCCTCGCGCGTGCTCGCTTCGACTCCGCCGACTACGACCTCGCGGCCGAGGCTTTCGGGCACCTGGCAGATCTCGCTCCCGACGACGACTACGCACACTTCGGGCTCGGCCTGTCGCTGTGGCGGCTACGCCGCTTCGCGGAGGCCCGCGATCATCTAGGAATGGCCCTGGCGATGAGGCCCGACCGTGCCGACTACGCCTCGGCGCTCGGTCAGGTTAAGGCGACCCTCGCGGCACGACGGCACGCGGGACTGCCCCCCGATGGGCAGCCCGGAGACGTGGTCCCGGGTGTGTTCGAATGACGTCGCCGCTGAACCCTTTGCTCTCAACGTCGGGCCCGCTCGTCAGCAGGCACGACGTTCTCCTAGTTGACCTCGACGGGGTTGTCTACGTAGGAGCGAACCCGGTGCGCCACGCGGTCGAGGTGCTGGGGCAGGCGCGGAGCGGTGGGTCGCGCGTCGGCTACGTGACCAACAATGCGCGGCGCACGCCCGAAGAGGTCGCTGCCCACCTCCGCGAGTTCGGACTCGAGGTCGTCGACGATGACGTGGTCACCAGTGCGCAGGCGGGAGCCCGGCTGGTGGCCTCGCTGGTACCGGTGGGCTCCGCAGTGCTGGCCATTGGAGGACCTGGCGTGAGCGCGGCGCTCATTGAGCGAGGACTTCGTCCGGTGATGACCGATTCCGAGGCACCCCAAGCCGTGATGCAGGGATACGGCCCCGACGTGTCGTGGCACGATCTCGCTGAGGGAACGTACGCCGTGGCGCGTGGGGTGCCGTTCATCGCCACGAACCTCGACCTCAGCGTGCCCACCCCCCGGGGGATCGCTCCCGGAAATGGCGCGCTCGTGGCTGTCATCGTGGCCGTCACGGGGGTTACCCCCCTCGTGGCGGGCAAGCCCGAGTCCCCGCTGATGCTGGAGTCGATCGAGCGTCTTGCGGCGGCCAGCCCTCTGGTCATCGGAGACCGCCTCGACACCGACATCGAGGCCGGCTCGCGACTCGGTCTGCCAAGCCTGCTGGTGCTCACCGGCGTCACGGGTGTCGCTGACCTCGTTGCCGCGCCAGCGCACCAGCGCCCCACCTACGTGTCAGAGGACCTTCGTGGGCTGCTCGAGGAGCAACCCCTCGTCGAGGTGCTGCCGGGGGGTGCTGTGCAGTGCAGGCAGGCGCGCGTCAGAGTTGGCGAACGGGGACTTGACGTCGAGCAGGGAGGGACAGATCCCATCGATCTGCTGCGGGCGGTAGCCGTGGCGTGCTGGACGAGGGCCGATCGGGGCGAGGAGATTGACGCCCACCGGGTGGCGACCGACTTCGCTGCTGTGCACGCACCTCTAGCGCGGTAGCGTAGAGGTTCACTCAAGGGGAGGAGCGGACATGGACCCCGCCCGCGGAATCGTGCAGATGTTGACCGAACTCGGTGAGACGGCCTTCCAGCAGGGCATTCGCCTTGCTGCCGGCCTTGGCGCCGGCATGGAGGGGCTTGACCCCACGGACCTGCCCACCAGGGTCGCTGGCATGGCAGACGGCGTGGTCGAGCAGGGTCGCGCCAACACCGACCTCATTGTGAGCCTCGTCCGCTCGGAGGTCGACAAGGCCGTGGGGCGTGTGGGCTTTGTGCGCGAGGAGGAGCTCGCGGCACTACGACGCCATGTCGAGCGGCTCGAAGCCGCCCTCATCGCGGCAGGAGTGTCTACCGGGGCAGCTGCCACCCGGGCAGCCGCGAAGCCTGCGGCGACGAAGCCTGCAGCGAAGAAGACTGCGGCGACGAAGCCTGCAGCGAAGAAGACTGCGGCGACGAAGCCTGCAGCGAAGAAGACTGCGGCGACGAAGACTGCCGCCAAGAAGCCTGCGGCGACGAAGACTGCCGCCAAGAAGTCTGCCGCGAAAAAGAACGTCGATGGTGGTGGGGCGTGAGCTGGCAGACCGTCAACGAGTCGGCCTCAGATCAGTCGCCCGCCGACGCCTACCAAGCCGAGGCAACGTCGCTGGAGTCTGATCCCGACGACGTTGGTTACCACGGAGACTCCGACGACTTCAACACCGCAGCCGACGACGCGGTTGACGATCGTGTCGATGTGATCGACGATGACGAGCAGGTGGTGGCAGCCCCCATCCGACCTGACCGACCCGGGGCAACCGGCGACCCTCGCGTCGACGACGCCATCGCGAGGCTCGATGACCTCGACGGATCTCCAACGTCCGAGCATGTTGAAATCGTCGATGACGTGCACCGTCGGCTGCAGTCGGCGCTGAGCGACCTCGACCTCAGCGCGAGCGCCTGACGGCGGTGGCGGGGTCCCTGCGGCGGCTCGACGCCGAGCTGGTGCGCCGCGGGCTTGCCCGATCGCGAGAGCAGGCTCGCGACCTCATCGACGCCGGGTGTGTCAAGGTGTCAGGCACAGTGGCGACGAAACCTGCTACGCAGGTGTCGGAGGCGGCGCCTGTCATCGTGGTCGACACCGCGGGCGGCGACGACTATGTCTCGCGCGGGGCCCACAAGTTGAGTGGCGCACTCGACTTCTTCACTGAGCTTCCTGTGTCCGGCAGGCAGGCACTCGACGCCGGAGCATCCACGGGTGGGTTTACTGACGTGCTACTGCGCAGGGGTGTTGAGTCGGTGATCGCGGTCGACGTGGGGTACGGCCAGTTGGCGTGGAGGCTTCGCGAAGATCAGCGGGTAACCGTGATGGAACGCGTGAACGTGCGCACCCTCAGCCCCGAAGCGCTGCCGTGGCAACCGAGCCTGGTGGTGGCCGATCTGTCGTTCATCTCGCTGGCTACGGTGCTGCCGGCCCTCATGAGCTGCGCCTCCCCGGGGGCCGACCTCGTGCTCATGGTGAAGCCTCAGTTTGAGGTGGGTCGCGACCGTATCGGCGATGGCGTCGTGAGGGACAGTGCGCTGCGGTCAGGGGCCGTCCGTAAGATCGCCTCAGCCGGTCACGAACTCGGGCTTGGCGTGCGCGGGGTGGTGGCCAGTCCACTGCCCGGCCCCCGCGGAAACGTCGAGTTCTTCCTGTGGCTGGCAGCGGGCGCTCCACCTCTCGACGAGGCTGCTCTCGCCCGTGCCATCGAGGAAGGACCCGCATGACCAACGCGCCTCGCGAGGTTCTCCTCGTCACCCACCCCGGGCGCCCCGACGCTCTGGCGCTGGCCGCCGAGGTGATCAATGCGCTGCGTGCCGCCGACATCGGCGTACGCATGCCCGCTGAGGAGGCCTCGGCCGTCGACCATGAGCACGTGGTGGTGGTCGACGACGACGGCTCGATCGATGCTGCGGCAGGATGTGAGCTGGTGGTGGTGCTCGGTGGCGACGGCACCATTCTTCGCGCGGCCGAGTTGGCGCACGGTGCTCAGGTGCCGGTGCTGGGCATCAACCTGGGCCACGTCGGCTTCCTCGCCGAGGCTGAGCGCAACGACCTCGCCACGGTCGTCGACTCCGTGGTGCATCGTCGCTGGCAGGTGGAGGAGCGTCTCACCCTCGACATTCGGGTGATGCGTGCCGGAGAGCAGACCTTCGAGACGTTCGCACTCAACGAGATCAGCATCGAAAAGGTGTCGCGCGAGCGCATGGTCGACCTCATCGTCGAGGTCGATGGCCGCCCTCTGTCGCGTTGGGGCTGCGACGGGGTGGTGTGCGCCACCCCCACTGGGTCCACCGCCTATGCCTTCAGCGCCGGGGGACCGGTGGTGTGGCCCGACGTTGAAGCCCTCTTGCTGGTGCCCATCAGCGCCCACGCACTCTTCAGCCGCCCGCTGGTGGTGGCCCCGAGCGGAGTCCTAGCGGTCGAACTACCGCCTTCGAGCGAGGCCATTCTCTGGGCTGATGGCCGTCGCAGTGCCGAGTTGGCGCCGGGAAGTCGCATCGAGGTCACGCGCAACGAGCGGTCGGTGCGGCTGGCCCGCCTCGACCGGGCTCCGTTCACCGACCGGCTGGTCGCCAAGTTCCGCCTGCCGGTCAACGGTTGGCGCGGCCTCGAGTCAGGTGAGTGAGTCAGGTGATCGAGGAGCTCACCATTCGCGATCTGGGGGTTATTCGCGAGGCACGACTCGAGTTGCGGGCAGGACTCACCGTCATCACGGGCGAAACCGGCGCGGGAAAGACGATGCTGCTCACCGGCCTGGGCCTGATGCTGGGCGGCAAGGCTGATGCTGGCCGGGTAAGGCCCGGAGCCGCACGCTCGGAGGTCGAGGCCGTCGTGGGAGTGCCAACGTCGGCCGAACTCCTCGACCGGCTGGCTGAGCTCGAGGTGCCACTCGACGAGGGCGCGCTCATCGTGTCTCGCACGGTCCCTGTCGAGGGGCGTGGGCGCTCGAGGCTCGGAGGACGGTCGGTGCCGTCGGCGGTGCTCGCTGAGCTCGCCCCGCACCTTGTCTCGGTGCACGGCCAGGGACAGCAGTACCGGTTGGCCCGATCCGACGTGCAGCGAGAGGTTCTCGACCGGGTGGGCGCGAGCTCAATCGGTCCGCTAGGGCTCGAGTATCGGGCCCTTCTCGAACTGCTCCTTGTCGCCGAGCGCGAGCTCGACTCGGTCGTGAACCACGGTGATCAGCGTCGCGCCGAGGCTGAGTCCATCAGTGTGCTGCTGAGTGAGTTCGATGCTCTCTCGCCGGTCGCCGGCGAGGTTGAGACCCTCGCGGCCGAGGCCCAGCGGCTGTCTCACGCCGAGTCGCTGAGGCTGGCCGCTGAGGCGGCCCACGACGCGCTGTCGTCCGAGGCTGGCGACGGCGCAGACGCGCTCACCCTCATTACCGCCGCCAGACGCGCCCTCGAGCAGGAGCGGGTCCACGACCCGGGCCTGGGCGCTATTGCCGACAGGCTGGGGGCGTCGGTTGCCGAACTCGCTGATGTCGCGGCCGAGCTTGCCTCCTACTCGGCGTCGGTCGATACCGACCCAGCCCGCATCGAGCGGGTGCAGCAGCGGCGAGCCGATCTGGCGGCCCTGGCGCGCAGACATGACCGCTCCATCGACGAGCTGGTCGAGCAGGCGCCAGAGCTGCGCTCCCGCCACGCTGAGCTAGCCGATGGCGACGAGCACCGTGCCGCACTCACGGCTGAGGTCGAGCGGCTGAGGGCGGCCATCGCCCCGGTCGCGCTCGCGCTGCACGACGCTCGCGCGGCGACGGCTCACGAGCTCTCGCGGCGAGTGGGTCTTGAGCTCGCGGCCCTCGCAATGCCCCACGCCCGACTTCACTGGCAGGTCGGACTTGCGGCCCCCGAGCAGGGCAGGCCCTCGGTCGAGTTGCCCAGTGGAATGTCGGCGTCGCTCGGCCCGCACGGGGTCGACGACGTGGTTGTCCTTCTCGCTTCCCACCGGGAGGCGCCGCTACAGCCGCTGGCGAAGGCGGCGTCCGGGGGCGAGCTCTCGCGGGTGATGCTGGCGGTCGAGGTCGTGCTGGCGGGTGCCAACCCGGTGCCCACGATGGTGTTCGACGAGATCGATGCCGGAGTCGGCGGACGCGCTGCCGTCGAGATCGGCCGCAGGCTCGCGGCCCTCGCCCGAACCACCCAGGTGCTGGTGGTCACGCACCTGCCGCAGGTCGCCGCCTTCGCCGACCAGCACCTCGTGGTGGTCAAGTCTGATGACCTCGGTGTGACGTCGAGCGACGTGGCCCTGGTCGAGGGCGACCAGCGCGTGCGCGAGCTGGCTCGCATGCTGGCCGGTCTCGAGGAGTCCACCAGTGCAGCAGACCACGCCCGTGAGCTGCTCGACCTGGCCCATTCCGAACGGAGCACCTCGTGACCGGCACCTCTCTCGTCTTCGACCTTGCCGACCGCTACGTCACGGCTGTCGCCGAACTCGATCCCATCGCGGCCACCCATCTCGGAGTTCCCGGTCACGATCACGAGCTGCCCGACTACTCGCCCGTCGGCACTCGCGCGCAGGCTCGCCTGGCCGAGTCGACACTCGCCGAGCTCGCCTCCCTAGTCGAATCGGCGGGTTCGCTCACCGACGACGACCGTGTCGCAGCGCTGAGCATGCGCGAGCGACTCGGCTCGCTCATCGACATGGACAATGCCGGAGACTCCCTACGTCGACTCAGTGTGCTGGGTTGTCCCGCCCAGGAGATCCGGGCCGCCTTCGACCTCATGTCTGTCGACACCCCGGAGCAACGCCACACCAGCGCCGCGCGCATGAGGGCCGTGCCGGGCGCGCTCAATTCGTGGCGTGCGAGCCTCTCGGCTGGCATCGAGGCGGGCGTGGTCGCCTCTCGTCGACAAGCCATTGCCGTTGCGGGTCAGTGCGACGCATTCGCGGGCACCAACGATGAAGGTGGCTGGTTCAGCGCCCGGGTGGCCACCATGGGCGAGGCCGCGGGACTGATCGACGACGAGTGGTCGGCCGCCGCCGCACTCGCGGAGGACGCCTATCGAGACATGGGCGCCTGGCTGCGCGGTGAGTACGCGGCGTCAGCCGACGAGGTCGACGGCGTGGGGCCCGAGCGCTATGGCCGCATGGCGCGAGCCTGGAACGGGGCAAGCCTCGACCTCCTCGACACCTTCAACTGGGGCTGGCGCGAACTCAAGCGCATCACGACGCGCATGGATCTAGTGGCCCAGCGGCTGCTGCCGGGGGCGGGCTCGCTGGCAGAGGTGAAGACCTTTCTCGACGCCTCGCCCGACCACACGGTCACGGGGGTCGACGACCTACTCACGCTTCTCGAGGGGCTCACAGCGCGAGCCACCGAGGCGATGGACGGAACCTACTTCGACATCGACCCCAGGGTTCGCACCTGCGAGGTGCGCATCGCGGCCGAGGGAAGTGCCGCAGCGCCCTACTATGTGCCCCCCAGCGAGGACCTGTCGCGCCCTGGCTCCACCTGGTACCCGACCCTGGGGCGCACGGTCTTCCCCGCGTGGTGGCTGGCGTCCGTCTGGTATCACGAGTCGGTGCCGGGGCATCACCTCCAGTGCTCCACAACCGTGCTTGAGCGCGAACGGCTCTCCCGTTTCCAGCGAACACTGGGCTGGACCTCCGGCTATGGCGAGGGCTGGGCGCTGTACGCCGAGCGGCTCATGGATGAACTGGGGTTCTTCTCTGACCCCGGGCAGGAAATGGGCTTCCTCTCTGCACAGGCGATGCGCGCGGTGCGGGTCGTGGTCGACATCGGGCTCCACCTCGGGTTGTTGGTGCCAGAGGGGCAGGGTGAACTCAGCGGGCGTGCCATCGACCACGACCTCGCGGTTGAGATGCTGACGCAGATCGCGCTGCTCGACCAGAACTTCGCCGAGAGTGAGGTCGACCGGTACCTCGGCATACCGGGTCAGGCGATCTCCTACAAGGTGGGTGAGCGTGTGTGGCTCGAGGCCCGCGACGACGCGCGAGCGGTGGCTGGCGACTCCTTCGACCTGAAGGTGTGGCACGCGCAGGCGCTGCGCCTCGGGCCGCTGGGGCTCGATCCCTTCCGGGAGGAGATGGCCCGACTGGCCCGTCTGGAGTAGTCCCGGGCTGTTCGTGCCGCGCCAAGGTGATTTTCGGCGAGTCACGTGGTGTCGGTGCCCGCGTGATGTTGATAGATTGATCTCCCGTGGACAGGCGGGTACTCCCGCCGCACTCGATCGTTCCCCAGGTTCGGTCACGGGCACGCGCGGGAGATACCGATGGCATCAGCTCAGCCCACGAAGCACCTGTTCGTGACCGGAGGAGTCGCCTCCTCGCTCGGAAAGGGGCTCACCGCCTCCAGCCTGGGCAACCTCCTCAAGGCACGCGGTCTTCGAGTGACGATGCAGAAGCTCGATCCCTATCTCAACGTCGATCCCGGCACCATGAACCCGTTTCAGCATGGCGAGGTGTTCGTCACCGACGATGGCGCCGAGACTGACCTCGACATCGGCCACTACGAGCGATTCCTCGACGTCGAGCTCGCGGGCAACGCCAATGTGACCACCGGTCAGGTGTACTCCCAGGTGATCGCCAAGGAGCGCCGGGGCGAGTACCTCGGCGACACGGTGCAGGTGATCCCGCACATCACCAACGAAATCAAGGCTCGCATCCGCTCGATGGGCGGGCCCGACGTCGACGTCGTCATCACCGAGATCGGCGGAACGGTGGGCGACATCGAGTCGCTTCCGTTCCTTGAGGCGGCGCGGCAGGTACGCCACGACCTCGGTCGCGACAACGTGTTTTTCCTCCACGTCTCACTGCTGCCGTACATCGGCCCCAGCGGTGAGCTGAAGACCAAGCCCACGCAGCACTCGGTGGCGGCGCTGCGCAGCATCGGCGTGCAGCCCGACGCCATCGTGCTGAGGTCTGACCGCCCAGTTCCGATCGGCATCAAGCGCAAGATCTCGCTGATGTGCGATGTCGACGACGAGGCCGTCGTTGCCGCGGTTGACGCCCCTAGCATCTACGACATTCCCAAGGTGCTGCATTCCGAGGGCCTCGACGCCTACGTGGTGCGCAGGCTCGACCTGCCCTTCCGCGACGTCGACTGGACCGCCTGGGATGAGTTGCTCCGACGCGTGCACCGTCCCCAGCATGAAATTACGGTCGCCCTCGTGGGCAAGTACGTCGACCTGCCCGACGCCTACCTTTCGGTCACCGAGGCGCTGCGTGCTGGCGGCTTCGCCAACGATGCGAGGGTGAGCCTCCGCTGGGTTGCCTCCGACGAGTGCGCCACCGCCGATGGTGCCGCGCGACACCTAGGTGACGTCGACGCCATCTGCGTTCCGGGCGGGTTCGGGGTGCGGGGTATCGACGGCAAGGTGGGCGCCCTGCGATTCGCGCGCGAGCGCGGCATTCCAACCTTGGGACTGTGCCTGGGCCTCCAGTGCATGGTCATTGAGTACGCGCGCACTGTGCTCGGCCTCGAGGGCGCGAACTCGGCCGAGTTCGACGAGTCGTCGCCGCATCCCGTAATCGCCACTATGGCCGACCAGCGCGACGTTGTCTCCGGCGACCGCGATATGGGTGGCACGATGCGACTGGGCCTGTACCCCGCCAAGCTCGCCGACGGATCGCTGGTGCAGGAACTGTACGGCGCCCCCTATGCCGAGGAGCGGCACCGCCACCGCTACGAGGTCAACAACTCGTATCGCGGCCAGCTCGAGGAGCGAGGGATGTGGTTCTCGGGCACCTCACCTGATGGGCGCCTCGTCGAGTTCGTGGAGCTGCCTCGCGATGTGCATCCCTACTACGTGGCCACCCAGGCGCACCCTGAGTTCCGCTCGCGCCCCACGCGGGCGCACCCGCTGTTTTCCGGGCTCGTGGCCGCAGCACTGGCAGTGCGGGAGGCAGCCAGCGGCTCTGACCGCGCTGGCGCCCCGGTGTGACTCACTCTCAACCGAACTTGTGTCAGAAAGAGACACGAGAAGTCTGAATGTGACACAAGTTCGGGAGTGGGACGGCGTGGGGCCACCCGCTGCCCCTCGAGGCAGCCAGCGGCCCCGACCGCGCTGGCGCCCCGGTGTGACCCACTTTCAGCCGAACTTGTGTCAGAAAGGGACACGAGGCGTCTGGATGTGACACAAGTTCGGTAGTGGGAAGGCGGGCGGACTATCCGCTCAGCCTCGTGACCCGTGCCGATGTTGATACCGTGGCGAACGACATGACACCTCCACAATCCCCGGGTCACTCGGCCGGCGAAGCAGACGAGGTGTGGCTCGGGCCGGTGGCCGACGCTGACACCGACCACCCGCTGGTGGCGCGCACCGAAGTTTTTCGGGGTCGCAAGTGGACCGTGCGCACCGACCGGGTCAGCATCGGGGGCACCGAGGTCGACCGCGACTACGTGGCGCACACCGGTGCAGTCGGCGTGATCGCGCTCGACGATGCCGACCGGGTGCTGCTCATCCGCCAGTACCGGCACCCGGTGGGCAGGTCACGGTTCGAACCGCCCGCGGGGCTGCTGGACGCCGAGGGCGAGGACCCTCTCGACACAGCCAAGCGTGAACTGGTCGAGGAGGCCGGATACCGGGCTGCTTCCTGGAACGTGCTCGTCGACTACCTCACGAGCCCGGGAGGGTCGTCCGAGACGTTCCGCGCCTACCTGGCCCGCGATCTCAGCCCCGTAGACGGTGGTCGGGAGCACACGGGCGAGGCCGAGGAGCGGGACCTTCCGGCCGTGTGGGTCGACCTCGACGAGGCGCGCGACCTCGTGCTGTCGGGTGCGGTCCAGAATCCGGCCACCGTGGCCGGCGTCCTCGCGGCCTGGGCCTCGCGAGCGGGGGGCTGGGCGTCACTGCGTCCGGCCGACTCGCCCTGGCCCGTGCGCGAGCGTGTGCGCTCCCTCGGGGGCGCGCCAACCTCATAGGGTGGGGGAGTTCGGCGTAGGCGCCGGCGACGACGAAGGGTGGCTAGCGTGAAGGTCGCAGTCCCGAGCGAGATCAAGAACAACGAGTACCGAGTCGCCATCACGCCAGCC
The DNA here is from genome assembly GCA_943329595.2 of Bifidobacterium breve. GTDB lineage: Bacteria > Actinomycetota > Actinomycetes > S36-B12 > CAIYMF01 > CAIYMF01. Next base: position 111 of record CALQEM020000067.1, on the reverse strand, counting down.
GGGGTCCACGAGTTCGTCCGCCACGGGCACGAGGTGTCCGTTCAGCAGGGCGCGGGAACCGGGTCGTCGATCTCCGACGAGGAGTACGTCGCTGCGGGCGCCACCATCGTG
>CALQEM020000066.1:0-14707 GCA_943329595.2 Bifidobacterium breve | reverse complement strand
GCTCGCGCTCAACTGCGAGGTGGCATCGTGGTGCCGCTTCGCGCGGAAGAATTACTTTTACCCCGACATGCCCAAGAACTTCCAAACCTCGCAGTACGACGAGCCCATCTGCTTCAACGGCTACCTCGACGTTGAGGTGCCGTCGGCCGCCGGCGTGCGCACCGTTCGCATCGGAATCGAGCGCGCGCACATGGAGGAAGACACCGGCAAGGCGCTGCACGTCGGCGGCAGCACGGGTCGAATCCACGGGGCCGATTACTCGCTGGTCGACTACAACCGCGCGGGCATTCCGCTGATCGAGATCGTCACCAAGCCGATCGAGGGCGGGGGCCGGTTCTCACCCGAAATCGCCCGCGCCTATGTCACCGCGCTGCGCGATGTGCTGCGCTCGCTCGGTGTCTCCGACGTGCGCATGGAGCAGGGATCGCTGCGCTGCGATGTGAACCTGTCGCTGCGCCGAAGCCCCGACGTGCCATTCGGCACCCGCTCGGAGACTAAGAACGTGAACTCGCTGCGGTCGGTCGAGCGTGCGGTGCGCTACGAGAGCGGAAGGCAGGCTGCGGTACTCGAGTCTGGTGGCACGGTCATTCAAGAAACGCGCCACTGGCACGAGGACACCGGGGTCACCACGTCGGGCCGCATCAAGGAGGAGGCCGAGGACTACCGCTACTTCCCCGAGCCCGACCTCGTGCCCATCGCGCCCGACCCCGCGTGGGTCGAGCAGCTGCGGGCGACGCTTCCTGAGAACCCTGCGGTGCGTCGCACGCGCCTCGCGACGGCGTGGGGACTCACCGACTTCGAGATGGACTCAGTGATTAACGCGGGGGCCCTCGACCTCGTCGAGGAGACCGTGGCTGCGGGCGCCGACCTCGTGGGCGCTCGCAAGTGGTGGATGGGCGAGCTCGCCCGGGTCGCCAACGATCGTGGCGTCGACCTCGTTGACCTCGCCATCACGCCGGTGCAGGTGGCTCGCATTGAGGTGTTGGTCGCCGAGGGCGCACTCAACGACAAGCTGGCCCGCCAGGTCATCGAGGGTGTGCTCGCCGGTGAAGGCGACCCCGAGGAGGTTATTGCTAGCCGGGGGCTGGCTGTCGTGAGCGACGACGGCCCGCTGCTCGCGGCGATCGAAGACGCTGTGGCGGCCAACCCCGACGTGGTCGAGAAGATCACCGGTGGAAAGCCTCAGGCGGCCGGGGTCATCGTGGGCGCGGTCATGAAGGCCACTCGAGGCCAGGCCGACGCTGCTCGGGTACGGGCCCTGCTCTTCGACAAACTCGGCGTCGTCGACGAGTAGTGGCCTCGGCTGCCCCGTCGCGCTCTGACTCCCGCCCGTGCGGTCTGTCGCTGCCGCCACGCCCCGTTCTGTGGTGCGATCGGTCATCGTTGCAGGCGTGATTCCACCATGGCTGGGGTGGGATCCGACCCCAGAACGACCTGCACCGACCGATACAGAAGTGACGGATGTGACTGGCGTGTCGCATGTGACATATGAGGCGGGAGTGATTCGATAGGGAGTGTGCAGAGGGCTCAGGTAGAGAGTCCCGTGGAGAGGAGAATCGTGGACTTCGGAATCGAGTTCGAGACTCGTTCGGTTCAGGTCGCGGCAGTCGCCCCCGGCAGCCCGGCTCATGGGCTGGGCATTCGCCCCGGCGATCGACTGACCCACCTCGCGGGGATGCCCGTGTGTAACCGCGACCAGATCGCGGCAACCTGGCTCATTCGCGATCAGGGGTCGGGCGACCACCTCACTGTCTGGCGTGACGGAGAGGTGCTGACCCTGCAGATCCCCGCGGGCCTGGACGTCGTTGCCTTCGCCGAGCGCGCTGTCAGCCCCATCACCGTCGTGCGCGAGCAGACCACCCCCGATGGGATGATCGACCTGAGGCGGCGCGCCTTGGCAGATTTGGTTGGCCAGGACCCTGCCTTCGCCCGCGAGCGTTCCCGCGTGGCCATGCGGCAACTGATGGAGGCCTTCGACGCGATGGAGCAGGCGCTGGCTGGGCGTGCGCAGGCTTCTCGAGCAGAAGTCGAGCGCACCGCGAGCGTTGCTTAGGGCGCCTCAGGAAGGCGTCGGGCTGGTGGTCGAGCGGCTCACGGTGAGGGTCAGTTGTTGACTCTTCAGGCCAGCGATGGCTAGTTCGATCGCCGGGGTGCTGACCTGTGCGGTGGAGAACACCCAACCTGCGATGGGGTCGGTCGAGCCTCGGTAGACGGTGGTCTGCTGGGAGCCAACCTCCACGGTGAGCACTCGGCCCCTGCAGGAAAATCGTCGCGCCGTGGCAGTGGGCTGGATCTGCGTCCAGCAAGGATCGAGGTGCAGGTGGGTGGTGAACGCGCCCCGCATGATGGTGGTGAGTGTCAACGAGCGCCGGGCATCGTCCACAATGATCATGGTTCTTAGCGGCTTCGCCCAGGTCGCCACCGCGACGACCACGCCGTCGACGCGCCCGTCGCGCCACCGACGAACAATCGTGCTCGAGGCCGGTTGTGCACGCGTCTTCCCGTCGTCAGGAACGGCGACGTTGTGGGCGGCGGGCGACGACTGCCACGCGACGAGGGGAAGAGCGGGGTCATTGCCGAGGTAGCCAGGGTCGACGAGCACCGGAACCCTCAGCGTCGACCAATTGACCGAGCCGTGGTCTTGATGGCCGTGCATGCGGCGGGGCGGTCCGTAGCGCAGCGACCACCAACTGGTGAGGCGGTTGGTCCACGACCAGCGTCCGGCCGCGATGCCGCCCTGGTCGTCGCGCGTGGTGAAGGACTGCTGCGCGGGTGGAACGGGTCGCGGGCTGCGTCGCGAATCACCGTAGGCGGCAGGATGTCCGGTGGGGTCGGTAAGGTGGGCGACCATCGTCCTGGCCCGTGAGAGTGCGGCAGTGAGCGCCGCGAGAGTCTCGACCGGAGTTGTCGGGTCGGCCGAAAACAGGGCAGCGACGATAGTCCACATTTGCACGTTGAACTCGAGGTAGTCGCTGGACTGCTCGAAGGTGTAGCCGCGCGCAGTGAAGACTCGGTGAGCCGCTTCCAGGAGTCTGGCTCTGGCTCGGGTGGCGAGTTCGGTGTCGCCGAGAAGGTGGGCTGTATCCATGAGCGCGAGGTTGGCCATCGTCCCGTGGTTGTGGGCGACTCGGGAAGGAGGTCCGTAATAGCGCGCGGGATCGAGGTTCGCCTGGGCCAGTGTGGTCAGCAGCGGTACCAAGCGCCCATCGCCGCTGAGTTCGAAGAGGCAGTTCAGCGTCTGCTCCCGCCGAGTGTTGGTGGCCTCGTCCCATCCGGACGCGCGTGCGAGGCTGCGCGCCTCGGGCGTGTCCCAGCCGGGATCTGGAGTGTTGCCCATCGCGGTGACGATCGCCCCAATTGGATCGGGAATCGTTGTGTCAGGGGCGGACCGTCCCTCGGGAAGCCACAGGACCGCCAGCCACGCCAGTGAGCGCCACCACATGGCCCTGCCGGGGTCAGCGAAAGGGCTGGTCGAGAAGTCGAGGGCGCTCAGGTCAACAGGCACTGTCGCGCCCAGGATGGTGAGTCTGCCGGAATTGATGTCGTCGCGCGATGAGTTGATGACCAAGTCGAGCACCGACTGGGTGCTCCTACAGTGGAGTGGGGGAGCCGGGGCAGGGTCGGCTCGTGACCCCTCCGCACCCGCTGGTGATGGCAGTGCCAGCACCAGGGTTCCGAGGAGCACCAGACACCATGAGCCCCACATCCTGAGCGACGGCTTGTTGCTCACGTATTCTCCCCCATGGTCGTGCACTCCCCACAAAGTACGCCACAACGACCGCGCTGCTCAGTCCATCGGCACACCTCAGTACCGAGTGCCCTCCGCGGAGGGCAGGTCGGTGAGTTGTCGCAACTCGTCGACACTGAGTGTGAGGTCAGCGGCAGCAGCGTTCTCCCTCAGCCGGTCCGAGCGCTTGGTTCCGGGAATCGGAATGACCTGTGGCCCCTGCGCGAGAACCCACGCGAGCGCGACCTGGGCCGGGGTGGCGTCATGGCGAACAGCGATTGCTCGAACATCGTCGACGAGCGCCTGGTTGGCCGAGAGCGCGCTGGGTTGGAAGCGCGGGTTTCCGGCGCGCATGTCATCGGCCGCGAACTCGGTGCTCGCCGTGATCGCACCGGTGAGAAATCCGCGGCCGAGCGGCGAGTACGGCAGGAATGCCACATCGTTCGCGGCGGTCCACGGCAGCACGTCGTCGACCCACTGGCGGGTCCACAGCGACAACTCCGACTGCACCGAGGTAACCGGAGCGATCGCGTGGGCGAGCTTCACCTCGTCGAGGGTCGCCTCCGACAGCCCGATGAAGCGAACCTTGCCCTGTCGCTGCAGGTCGGCCATGGTTCCCCAGGAGTCCTCCAGCGCAACGTCGGGGTCGACCCGGTGTAGCTGGTAGAGATCGATCACGTCGGTGCGCAGCCGCCTCAATGACTCGTCGCACTCGCGGATGATGGTGTCGGGTCGGGCGTCGCGCACGGTGACGCCGTCAGCATTCACGTACAGCCCGCACTTGGTGGCGAGCACAATCTCGTCACGGCGGCCCTCGAGGGCGGCGCCCACCAGCGACTCGTTGAGGAAGGGGCCGTACACCGCCGCGGTGTCGATCAGCGTCACGCCGAGTCCGGGCGCCTCACGGAGCACCTCGGTTGAGCGCGCATCGTCGCGGCCGGCGGAGTCGTAGAGGTGCGACATTCCCATGCAGCCGAGGCCGATAGCCCCCACGGTGAGTCCGCTGCTCCCGATCGTTCGAGTCTGCATGGGGTGCCTCTCGGGCCTCGTGTATCTCCTCGACGGGGGTGAGCGAGCTGTCCCCTGTCGGGCAACCTACCGGAGCGGACATCGCCGCCGCCTACGCCCTAGGCTGGCCCCATGACTGACATGAAGCCGCGCAGCAAGGACGTCACCGACGGGCTCGAGCGGGCCGCCGCCCGAGGAATGCTCCGAGCAGTGGGCATGGGCGACGAGGATTTCGCCAAGCCCCAGATCGGCATCGCGTCGTCGTGGAACGAGATCACGCCGTGCAACCTGTCGCTCGAGCGGCTCGCGAAGTCGTCTAAGGAGGGCGTGCACGCCGCGGGTGGCTATCCGCTGCAGTTCGGCACCATCTCGGTCAGCGACGGAATCGCGATGGGCCACGTGGGCATGCACTTCTCGCTGGTGAGCCGCGAGATCATCGCCGACTCGGTCGAGGCCGTGATGCAGGGCGAGCGGCTCGACGGCATGGTCACTCTGGCGGGCTGCGATAAGAGCCTGCCCGGCATGCTGATGGCATCGGCCCGCCTCGACGTTGCCAGCGTGTTCCTCTACGCGGGTTCGATCCTTCCCGGCCACGTGAAGCTGTCCGACGGTACCGAGAAAGACGTCACCATTATTGATGCGTTCGAGGCGGTGGGCGCGTGCTCGCGCGGCCTGATGTCACGCGCCGACGTGGACCTCATCGAGCGGGCCATCTGCCCGGGCGAGGGTGCGTGTGGCGGCATGTACACGGCCAACACGATGGCCAGTGCCGCTGAGGCCATGGGCATGTCACTCCCGGGCTCGGCTGCGCCGCCTGCGGTTGACCGCCGACGCGACGGCTTCGCGCGCCGCAGCGGCGAGGCCGTGGTTAACCTCATCCGCGCGGGAATCACCACGCGCGACATCATCACGCGCCAGTCTCTTGAGAACGCGATCGCTGTGGTGATGGCCTTCGGCGGCTCCACCAATGCCGTGCTGCACCTGCTTGCCCTCGCGCACGAGGCCGATGTCGAGCTCGAGATGGACGACTTCCACCGCATCGGTTCCAAGGTCCCTCTCCTCGCCGACGTCAAGCCATTCGGCCGCTACGTCATGAGCGACGTCGACCGCGTGGGCGGCGTACCGGTGATCATGCGCGCGCTGCTCGACGCCGGCCTCATGCATGGCGACTGCCTCACGGTGACCGGGCGAACCATTGCCGAGAACCTGGCCGACATCAACCCGCCCGACCCCGACGGCGACATCCTGCGCGCCTCGAAGACGCCCCTCGACGTGTCGGGCGGCATCACCATCCTGCGCGGCTCGCTCGCGCCCGAGGGTGCGGTTGTGAAGAACGCGGGCGTGCCGGTTGAGATGTTCGAGGGCTCTGCTCGAGTCTTTGAACGCGAGCAGCAGGCGATGGACGCGCTCAGCGAGGGAACCATCAACGGCGGCGACGTCGTGATCATCCGCTATGAAGGACCCAAGGGCGGTCCCGGAATGCGCGAGATGCTGATGATCACGGGAGCCATCAAGGGCGCCGGTCTCGGCAAGGATGTTCTCCTCATCACCGATGGCCGATTCTCGGGTGGAACCACGGGCCTGTGCGTGGGCCACGTATCGCCCGAGGCCTCCGATGGCGGGCCGATCGGGCTGATTCGCGAAGGCGATCGTATTCGCATCGACCTCACTGACCGCACCCTCGACCTGCTCGTCGACGACGCTGAGCTTGAGAGGCGTCGCGCCGAGTGGGAGCCGCTTCCCCCGATGTTCACACGCGGAGTGCTGGCCAAGTACGCCCGCCTGGTGGGGTCTGCGTCGAAGGGTGCCGTCTGCGACTAGCGGTGGCCCGCGCAACATTGGTCGGGGCGGTTGGCTCAAGGGTGGGTCGCGAGCGCCGACAACTAGGGGGTGAGCCCACTTCCCGCATTCTCGCGCCGCGTCTGGTCACTCGTCGAACTCGCCCTCGTGGCCCTCGCGATGGTCCTGGTGGTGGTGGGCCTGACATTCTCGGCGTCCACCCGCCCGGTCGTCATCGCCCTCGGTCTGCTGCTGTTGCCCGTGCTCGCGCTGAGGCTTCGCGGCTCGGGCCACGGAGAGCGGGCGCAGATTTACCAGTGGCGGCACCTCGCCTCGCATGACTCGCTCACCGGCCTGCCCAACCGGCTTACCTTCATCGACGAGCTCGAACGATCGTGGGGACGCTCGGGTGAGGTGGCGGTGCTGTTCATCGACCTCGACGGATTCAAGGCGATCAACGACACCCTCGGACACGGGGTGGGCGACGAGATCTTGGTCGAGGCTGCGCGACGGCTGTCGACGGGCCTTCGCGAGCGCGACGTGGTGGCCCGGTTTGGCGGCGACGAGTTTGTGGCCTTCCTTAGCGACTGCTCGCGCGGCGACGCGCTCGACATCGCCGAGCGCCTTCGCGACCTACTCTCCTCTCCGTACCGGCTCGGTGGGCGTGAGGTGCGAGTCTCGGCCTCCATCGGAGTCTGCCCGCCCGGATCGGTCGACGCTCCCGACCAGGCAATGCGCCACGCTGACATCGCCCTCTACAGCGCCAAGGATTCCGGACGCGACCAGGTGCGCGAGTTCGACGATGGGCTAGCGCGGCACGCCAGCGACTGGACCGGTGCGGCTGAGCAGATGGCCCTCGCCCTCAGTATGGGTGATCTCCGATTGGTCTACCAGCCCGAGATTGACCTCGAGACAGGTGAGGTCACCTCGGTTGAGGCCCTGCTGCGCGTCGACAGGCTCGGCAGCCGCTGCCTCCCGCTGGGCCGGCTGATTGCTGCCGCGGAGGACCATGGCCTCGGGAGTGAGCTCACCGAGTGGGTGCTCAACCGATCGTTGTCTGACGCGGTCGAGTGGCGAAGTCTCGGCTGGAATGGGCGCGTGTGCGTGAACGTCTCGGGGCGCGTACTCGGAGAGGGACACCTCGCCGAGCAGGTGATGCGTCAACTCGCCCTGCACGGTCTCGCTGGGGAGTGCCTCACCCTGGAGTTCGCTGAGGGCGGCCTTCAGGCGGGCTCGGGACTGGCGCTCGAACTCCTGCACGATATTGGGGTCACCGTGACCCTCGACGACTTTGGCACCGGCACATCGTCACTGGCACTGCTGCAGAGCTTCGACTGGGACTTCCTCAAGGTCGACCGCTCGCTGGTGTCGGTGGAGTCGGGCCTTGCCGGCCCGCTGGCCCGACTGGGCCGCGACCTCGGGCATGTAGTCATTGCTGAAGGCATCGAGACCCCGGCCCACCTAGCCGAGCAGCGTGCGGCGGGGGTTCGCCGCGGCCAGGGCTTCCTGCTCGCCGCCCCAATGCGGCCCGAAGACGTGCGTGCCGTGGTGGCGGTCGGCCAGGTCCGCCTCCCGGTTACGGGGTGACGTGCGGGCCAACCTGCGGTAGGGTCGGGTGATGAGCCACAGCCGATCCGCTGAGCGCCGAATCGTAATCGAGATGCGCGCCTGACCGACCGTCAAGCGCGCGCCCCTCGTCGTCCTTTGTGGACCGGGGGGCTTTTGTCTGCCAGCACCTGATTTCAGCACCAGATACGAAGACCAGCTTCGAGTTTCTGACCGAGCACCACCACCGCACGAGAACCGCGAGGACCCATCATGAGTGACCAGATCACCGGAGCCGAGAGCCTCATCCGATCGTTGGAAGCGGCCGGCGTCGACACGATTTTCGGCATCCCCGGCGGAGCGATCCTGCCCGCCTACGACCCGCTGATGGACTCCACCCAGATTCGCCACATTCTCGTCCGGCACGAGCAGGCGGGCGGCCACGCGGCCGAGGGGTATGCGCTGGCCACTGGCCGTGTGGGCGTCTGCATGGCGACCTCGGGTCCCGGCGCCACGAACCTCGTCACGCCCATCGCCGACGCCCACATGGACTCGGTGCCCATGGTGGCCATCACCGGACAGGTGCCCAGCGCGGCCATCGGCACCGACGCCTTCCAGGAGGCCGACATCCGGGGCATCACCATGCCCATCACCAAGCACAATTACCTCGTCACCAACCCCGATGACATCCCCCGTGCCGTGGCGGAGGCCTTCTACCTAGCCTCCACCGGACGTCCAGGTCCGGTGCTCGTCGACGTGTCTAAGGACGCCCTGCAGGCGATGACCACCTTCACGTGGCCCGACAGCATCGATCTTCCGGGCTACCGACCGGTGACTAAGCCGCACGCCAAGCAGGTGCGCGAGGCGGCCCGCCTGATCATCGAGTCGAAGCGCCCGGTGCTATACGTGGGTGGCGGCGTCATCAAGGCAGGTGCCTCCGCCGAGCTTCGTCGCCTCGCTGAGCTGACCGGCATTCCGGTCGTCACCACGCTGATGGCGCGCGGCGCTTTCCCCGACAGCCACGTGCAGCACCTCGGCATGCCCGGAATGCACGGAAGCGTCTCTGCCGTGGGAGCACTCCAGAAGAGCGACCTACTCATCGCGCTCGGCACCCGTTTCGACGACCGGGTCACCGGCAAGCTCTCGACCTTCGCCCCCGACGCCAAGATCATTCACGCCGACATCGACCCGGCCGAGATCTCCAAGAACCGGTTCGCCGACGTGCCCATCGTGGGCGACGCGCGCGAGGTGATCGCCGATCTCGTGGCCGTGCTTGAGTCCGAGCGCGACGCCGGCCGTGAAGGCGACTTCGAAGCGTGGGTGGCGCTGATGATGCAGATGAAGTCGACCTACCCGGTGGGCTACGACCACCCCGACGACGGCACGCTGTCGCCTCAATACGTGATCGAGCGTCTCGGCATCATTTCCGGCCCCGAGTCGATCTACGCCGCTGGCGTCGGCCAGCACCAGATGTGGGCGGCGCAGTTCATCAAGTACGAGTTCCCCGGAACGTGGCTGAACTCAGGGGGTCTGGGCACCATGGGATTCTCAGTGCCGGCCGCCATGGGTGCCAAGGTCGGAGCGCCCGACCGCACGGTGTGGGCAGTCGACGGCGACGGCTGCTTCCAGATGACCAATCAGGAACTCGCCACCTGCACTATCAACGACATTCCCATCAAGGTGGCGCTGATCAACAACTCGTCGCTGGGCATGGTTCGCCAGTGGCAGACGCTGTTCTACAACCAGCGTTACTCGAACACTGACCTGCAGTCGCACCGGTTCCCCGACTTCGTCATGCTCGCCGAGGCCTACGGGTGCCACGGGCTGCGCTGCGAGTCGCCCGACGACGTCGACAGCATCATCGAGAAGGCGCTCGGGCTCAACGATGCCCCGGTGGTGATCGACTTCCAGGTGCACAAGGACGCCATGGTGTGGCCGATGGTGGCCGCTGGCACGAGCAACGACGACATCAAGATCGCGCGTGACCTCGCGCCTTCGTGGGACACAGTGGAGTAGGAGCTATGAGCCGTCACACTCTCTCAGTGCTGGTCGAGGACCAGCCGGGCGTTCTCGCCCGCATTGCTGCGCTGTTTTCCCGTCGCGGCTTCAACATCGAGTCCCTGGCCGTGGGCCCCACCGAGGCAGTGGGCGTGTCGCGTATGACCATCGTGGTGAACGCCGAAGGACTTCCGCTCGAGCAGGTCACCAAGCAGCTGAACAAGCTGATCAACGTGCTCAAGATCGTCGAACTCGAAGCAGAGCAGTCGGTGCAGCGTGAGCTAGTGCTGATCAAGGTGAGGTCCGACGACGCCACGCGGTCGGCCATCCTCGAAACCGTCGCGCTGTTCCGCGCCAAGGTCGTCGACGTTGCGCACGACGCGCTCACGATCGAGGCCACGGGCGCACGCGACAAGCTCGAGGCGCTTAAGCGAATGCTCGAGCCGTACGGAATTCGCGAGCTCGTACAGTCAGGCGTGGTGGCCGTCGCTCGCGGTGGCCGCGTGATTAGCGAGCGTGCCGCTCGCCCCGCCGACCGTTCGGTCTGAACGCCTCGATACCCTCATATCCACCTCATCCCGCCCGTCAAGGAGTCGATCACCGTGGCATCACTGTTCTACGACAAAGACGCTGACCTGTCGATCATTCAGAACCGCGTGGTTGCTGTCCTCGGCTACGGGTCTCAGGGCCACGCCCACGCGCTGTCGCTGCGCGACTCCGGTGTCGACGTGCGGGTGGGCCTATCGCCCACGTCCGCGAGTCGCGAGAAGGCGGAGGCCGAGGGACTTCGTGTCGTCGACCCCGCAACCGCGGCGGCCGAGGCCGACCTGATCATGGTGCTCGTGCCCGACCCCGCGCAGCGGGGCCTCTACGCCGAAGCCATCGCCCCCAACCTGCAGGAGGGCGACGCGCTCTTCTTCGCCCACGGCTTCAACATCCGGTTTGGGTACATCACCCCGCCGGCCTTCGTCGACGTGTGCATGGTCGCCCCCAAGGGCCCCGGACACCTGGTGCGCCGTGAGTATGTCGCCGGACGCGGAGTTCCCGCGATCGTGGCGGTCGAGCAAGACCCTACGGGTGGCGCCTGGCCACTCACCCTCTCGTACGCGCGCGGCATCGGTTCGCTCCGCGCAGGTGGCATCAAGACCACCTTCACCGAGGAGACCGAGACCGACCTCTTCGGTGAGCAGGCCGTGCTCTGCGGTGGCGCGTCGGCGCTCATCATGGCCGGCTTTGAGACGCTGATCGAGGCTGGTTACCAGCCCGAGGTTGCCTACTTCGAATGCCTGCACGAGCTCAAGCTCATCGTCGACCTGATGTACGAGGGCGGCATCGCCAAGCAGCGCTGGAGCGTCAGCGACACCGCCGAGTACGGCGACTACGTGTCCGGCCCGCGCGTCATCGACGCTCAGGTGAAGGCCAACATGAAGGCAGTCCTCGACGACGTGCGCAGCGGTGCCTTCGCCCAGCGCTTCATCGACGACCAGGACGCCGGAGCCCCCGAGTTCAAGCGTCTTCGTGCCGAGGGCGAGGCGCACCCGATCGAGGCCGTGGGGCGCGAGCTGCGCGGCATGATGTCGTGGGTTGCGGCTGGGGACGACGACTACACCGAGGGCACCGCGACGCGCTGAGCGAGCGTGCGAGCGAAGAAGCGGAGCCGGGGGCGCTTGACGCGCTGAGCGAGCGTGCGAGCGAAGAAGCGGAGCCGGGGGCGCTTGACGCGCTGAGTGGCGGACTGCGGCCGAGTGCAGCACCCTGAGCGGGTGGCTCAACGCAAGCAGGATCTGCCGACCAAGCCGTGCGCGTCGTGCGGACGCGTCATCACCTGGCGCAAGGCGTGGGAGCGTAACTGGGATTCGGTGCGCTACTGCTCCGACTCGTGCCGCCGCCAGAAGGTCTCGCCCACTGATCGCGATCTCGAGGCCGCCATCCTCCGCCTGCTGGCGCAGCGTCCGCGCGGAGCGACCATGTGCCCGAGCGAGGCAGCACTTGCTGTGGGCGGCGCCGATGAGGCGCAGTGGCGGCCGCTAATGGAGCCGGCTCGGCGAGCGGCCAGACGCCTAGTGGCCAGCGCCGAGGTGGAGATCACCCAGGGCGGACGAGTGGTTGACCCGTCCACCGCCCGTGGGCCGATCCGCGTTCGGCTCACCCGGCGCTGACCACTGCAGGGAGTCGGCTCGATCGACGATTCGCTGAAGGAGTCATCGCGAATGCTGACGGAGTCATCGCTGGCGAGCACGTGGGCGATGAGTCAGGCAGCAATCGGAACTCGGCAGTGCGTCAGGCCGCGCGAGCCCAGTGCGCATCCGGCGCGACGCGGGCCTCGAGGTGCGGGCCCTTGCCCCCTGTACCCGCGGGATAACCGAGGACCCGGTGACCGAATCCCTCAATGTCGCTGTGGGTCAGTGGCTCATCGGCGCTGGCGTGCGGGACCGCACAAGTTCTGACCCCCTGAGCGTTAGCCTTTCCCCATGGAGGCCAGCGGGTTCCTCATCATCACCGGTGTCGGGCTCGCCGCTGCCGCAGGGTTGAACGCCTACATCCCCCTGCTCGTCGCGGGCATTCTTGCTCACATCGGCGTCATCACACTCGAGTCGCCGTACGACCTGCTGGCCGGTTGGCCCGCGCTCATCATCCTCGGGGTACTGCTGGTCATCGAGGTGGTGGCCGACAAGGTCCCCGCGGTCGACTCGCTCAACGACACGGTGCAGACGTTCATCCGGCCGGCGTCCGGGGCGGTGCTATTCGCGGGTGCGCTCGCGCCCCACAGTGAGTGGTCGCAGGCCCTAGGTCTGATCGCCGGTCTCGCCACCGCGGGGTCTGTGCACGTGGCCAAGGCGGCCGTGCGGCCCGTGGCCAACGTCAGCACCGGCGGCATCGCGGCGCCTGTGCTGAGCACGGTGGAGGACGTGTTCTCAGTGGGTCTGTCACTGGCCGCGATCCTGCTGCCGCTGGTGGCGCTCGTGCTGCTGGTGGCGATGGTGTGGCTCATGTGGCGGGCGATACGCCGGGTGCGGCAGGTAGCCACGCCAAACTTGCGGACGTGACTTTCGACCCTGTGTCGGGTCGGTCCGAGCCACTGTCATCAAGGTGACAGACAACGGCGCGCTATTCGCGCATCATAAGTGTGTTACCAACGGCGGTGGCAGAACGGCCATCCCGACCTACCTCGAAAGGGAGTTCATCATGAAGATCACAGGAAAGCAGCTCACCGCGATGGTGGTGGCCGGATGCGCCGCCGTTGTCCTTATGCCAGTCAGCGTAAGTGCCGTGGGCAGTGCAGTCAACATCGTCGATGCATCGGGCACCAAGGCCCGGGTGTTCGGTGGCGCGCTCATGGTGAACGATGACCCAGCGGCGTCGTTCAGCAAGTACGGGGAAGTGCAGGACGACGGCTCATCCGCCTTGGTCATCGCCAACCCCAGAGCCAATGTCAAGGTGTCCCTCGGGTCGGTTACCCTCTCGAACTCTATAGGTCCGTCCACGGTCAGGATTGTTATCCAGCAGGCGCGGCCGGCGGTGTCGGGCAACTGCTACGGCTCCACCTCCAACATCGGATACCCGCTATCCATCAGCCTCGCACCCGGTGAGACGCAGAACATCGTGTATAGCCCCCGCCTCGTCCTGCCAAAAAAGACGTTCGAGACCTGCGTGCGCCTCTACGCCACAACCTATGGTGGCTCGAACTATGTCTCGGCCTCCGTGACCGGCGCGCTGGGATAGTCACCCATGCGACGGGCGGCGGCTCCCACGGGGGCTGCCGCCCGTTCGCATGCTCGGGATGATCCGTAGGTTCCGAAGGCGTGAAGTTCACCATCGACATCATCCCTTCCGGTCGCACCACCGCGACCATCCTGCTCACCCAAGAGCAGGTAGCTGCGATCTTTCGCGAGCCGGGACGCGGACGGGTGCCGCTGGCCATCACCTACCGGAAGCAGACCGTCCGCACCAGACGTTGTTCGAGGAGTTCGGCTTCACGCGTGGGACGGGGTCGCTGGCCAGAGCCGTCGTGAGCGCTGGCACGATTCGCTGAAGGAGTCATCGCTGGCGAGCACGTGGGCGATGAGTCAGGCAGCAATCGGAACTCGGCAGTGCGTCAGGCCGGCCGGGCCTAGTGCGCATCCGGCGCGACGCCGACCTCGAGGTGCGCGCCTCACGCGCGCGGCCAGTAGTCGTCGTCACACGATTCGCTGACGGAGTCATCGCGAATGCTGACGGAGTCATCGCTGGCGAGCACGTGGGCGATGAGTCAGGCAGCAATCGGAACTCGGCAGTGCGTCAGGCCGCGCGAGCGAGGGCCGGGAGCGGTAGTGACGACCCACGGAGTGACGTGATCGTGCAGCAGCGCGGTGGCGGTCCGGCGACGGGCCGGGCATGGTGGTGACATGAGCGAACTCCCAGTTCCGACGGTCGGCGATGAGACGGGCTGGGTGCGCGATCACCTCGGGCCTTTCGTGTTCGACAAGGTGCGAGCCTCGACTATCAGCGGTGGCCAAACAAGGGCCGACGCCGCGCTCGCCGCCTTCGACGTCGCGGGTTATGCCGACCGGCGTAACGAGGTGTGGCCCGTTGCGGCTCGCGGCGCTTCCCAACTCTCGCCGTACATCCGTCACGGGCTACTCACGCTTCCGCGTGTGTGGAGTGACGTGC
>CALQEM020000065.1:0-14977 GCA_943329595.2 Bifidobacterium breve | reverse complement strand
GGCGACTCATCGATCACGGCAGCGAGGGGAGTCCAACTCAGGAGAGGATTGCCGGAAAGCAGTTGGGCACGGGCTCGGCGTAGCCCGATCCCCGGTTCGAGCCCCAGACTCGCGACCAGCAGGGCGCGGGCCGATCGGTAGGCCTCGAGGGCCTCAGGTGTGCGGCCGCCGAGGTTGAGCGACTGCATGAGCATCACATGTCGTACCTCCCGCAGCGGCTCCTCGTCGACCATCTCGCGAGCGAGCGAGATCAACTCGGCTGCGTCGGAGGGCGAGGCGCTTGCGAGTCTGGCACCAAGCAGTCCCTCGCGAGCGAAGCTGTGGCGCTCATGAAGCCGTCGACGCGCGGCCGCAAGGGTGGTGCTGAGAGACTCGCCCGCCAGCAGCGGACCACGGTAGAGGGCCAGTGCCTCGAGATAGGCGGACTCCGCGCTGTCGGCGCCACTGGTCGCCTCCGCTGCCGAGGCGGTATCGAGCAGTTTTTCGAAGTGGGTGACGTCGACGTCGAGGTGCCCGATCGACAGAAGGTACCCGGTGCCTGCCGTTGCAATGCGGTCGGAGCCGAGAAGGGACCGCAGTCGTGACACGTACACGTGAAGGGCGTTGCGCAACGACGCTGGTGGCGAGTCGCCCCACACTGCCTCCACCAGGCCGTCGCGATCGAGCACGGTGCCGGGTTCGAGGGCCAGTGCCGCCAGCAGGCGCGCGGGTTTTCCGGGCGGCACCGCGACCTCGCGGCCGTCGTCAAGGGTCGCCATCGGGGCGCCCAGCAGCCTCAGCCTCATGCGCCACCTCCCCCGTGATCCAGTGCCCCAGTGTGCACTTCTGGTCGAAATTACGCTGGACATTCGCCTTATCCAGATTTCCTGTGAGCTGTCGGCGTCTGGTGCAGTCAGGCGATCGCCACGGTTAAGACCCGCAACGAATCATGTCATTTATCCCGCATGGCGAACAGGCTCGGGATGAGTCGTCGCACGAATGGGGGATGGCCGTCGCTGCCCCTGCGCGACGAAACCGAGCTCGACTGAGGGCCCAGTGCGAGGGGCTGCTTCCCGAGCTACCCCGGCGAGGTCACCGGTCGGGGTGCTATCAGTCAGAATGAGCAGGTGACCAGCCCCTCCGCGCGCCGCGAGCCGCGCCATCCAGCCTTCGGCCCCGACGGGCTCATCCCTGCAGTGGCGCAGGATGTCGACTCCGGAATAGTGCTGATGCTGGCCTGGATGGACGAGGAGGCCCTGCGGCGCACCCTCGACTCTGGCCGCGCCACCTACTGGAGTCGTAGCCGCCAGGAGTACTGGGTTAAGGGTGAGACCAGCGGTCACGAACAGGAGGTCGTCGAGGTGCGCCTCGACTGCGACGCCGATGCGGTGCTGCTTCGGGTGCGGCAGACCGGCCCCGCCTGCCACACAGGCAACGCGAGCTGCTTCGACGACGGACTGCTCGTCGCGGCAGACAGGACGAAGGGATGAGCGCGTCGATGCGACCGTCACTCACGGGTGCCGCTGCTCCGGGGCTTGAGGAGTTCAGGGTCCTTGCAGCGGACCGGCGGGTCATTCCCGTGGTCCGTCGGTTGCTCGCCGACGGCGAGACTCCCGTGGGGCTCTACCGCAAACTGGCGGGTGAGAGGGCCGGTACCTTCCTGCTGGAGTCGGCCGAGCATGGCCGCACGTGGTCGCGCTACTCGTTTGTGGGGGTCGCCTGCTCAGCCATGCTCACCGAGGTCGACGGCAGGGCTCTGTGGGTGGGGCGGTCACCGGTGGGCGTCCATGTCGACGGCGACCCGCTCGACGTGATGCGCGACACGCTCGACCTGTTGCACACCCCACGCATCGCGGGGCTTCCACCGCTCACGGGCGGACTGGTCGGATCTATCAGCTACGACGCCGTCAGACGCTGGGAGCGCCTCCCAGACGCGAACCCCGACGAGCTGGGCATCCCCGAGATCTGCCTGCTGCTGGCCACCGACCTTGCGGTGCTCGACCACGCCGACGGGTCGGTGCTGCTCATCGCCAACGCGATCAATTACAACGCCACTAACGAGCACGTCGACGATGCGTGGGCCGACGCCGTGGCTCGCCTCGATCGTATGGAGCGGACGCTTGCGACTCCGTCCGAGCCGTCGGCGGCACGCTACGACCCTGATGCAGTGCCGGTGTTCACGCGCCGCACCAGTTCGGCCGACTACCGGGCAGGCGTCGAGCGGTGCCGCGAGCACATCCGGGCTGGTGACGCGTTCCAGGTCGTGCTGTCGCAGCGGTTCGATCAGCCCACCGAGGCCACGGCCCTCGACGTTTATCGGGTATTACGAGCCACCAATCCGTCGCCCTACATGTATCTCGTCCGCTTCCCGGTCACCACCCCTACAGTCGACGGCAGCCTGCCCACTGAGGTCGCGTTCGACGTGGTGGGTTCGAGCCCCGAGGCGCTGGTGACCCTGCAGGAGGGTCACGCTCTGCTGCACCCGATCGCGGGCTCTCGCCCGCGCGGGGAGACCCCCGAGCTCGATACCGCGCTGGGGGAGGAACTCGCGGCCGACCCTAAGGAGCGGGCCGAGCATCTGATGCTGGTCGACCTCGGGCGCAATGACCTCGGGCGTGTGTGCGAACCCGGAAGCGTTGAGGTGCTCGATTTCATGTCCACCGAGCGCTACTCGCACGTCATGCATCTGGTGTCGACAGTCGTGGGGCGGCTGGCTCCGGGCCGCACGGCCTACGACCTGCTGGCAGCGACCTTCCCAGCCGGCACCCTGTCGGGCGCGCCGAAGCCGCGAGCCATGCAGATCATCGACGAGCTTGAGCCGTCGCGGCGCGGGGTGTACGGCGGGATCATCGGGTACCTCGACTTTGCCGGCGACCTCGACACGGCCATCGCGATTCGCACGGCGGTGATCCGCAACGGTGTCGCGCATGTGCAGGCTGGGGCGGGCATTGTGGCCGACTCGGTTGCGGAAACTGAGGACGCCGAGTGCTCGGCCAAGGCAGCGGCAGTGCTGAGGGCCGTCTCTGTGGCGGCCACCATGAGACCTGCCGGCGATGGCTGAGGGGGCTGCGGGGGCTGAGGGGGCTGCGGGAGCTGCGGGGGCGTCGCGTTCGAGACCGGTCTCGCTCAGCCTGATCGCTGCGGGAGCGCTGCTGTTGCTGCTGTCGCAGTCGATGACGTGGGCCGTCGCGGCAACCGCCGTTGCGGGTGCGAGCATCCCCCTCGACGGATCCGTGTGTCTGCCGGCTGGCCGGGCCGTGGCGCTGCTGGCGCTCGCCGCCGTGGGAGGCCTGCTGGCGGCGCGGGGTGCGGCGCGGTTGCTGATCGCAGCACTCCTGGTGGGCGTGTCACTGGTGGTGCTGGTGGGGTTGCTGCGCGGAGTAGTTCTCGGGGGGCTGGCCGACGTGGCGGCAACCCTGCCCCGGGCGATCGACGGAAGTGTGGCTGTGATCGTGGAGCGCTCGACCCTGCCCCCTGCCCTCTCCGTGCTAGGACTGGTCGCGGTGCTGCTCGGAGGCCTGCTCGCACTCGTCGCTCCGGGAGGGTGGTCCGGCCTGAGCCGCCGGTTCGAGCACACTCGGCCAGATGCTGCCGAGGGCTTAGCAGCTCAGTCAGCGGCGCGGCCCTCCGATCCCGTGACGGTATGGCAGGCGCTCGATCGCGGCGAAGACCCCACCGGCTGAGCGGTCGACTGGGCATGTGGGACGATCAAGGCCTCGTCCCGATCGATAGGAGACCGACCGATGTCCGAGCACGACAACCACGGCCAAACACCGGCGGCCTGGACCGCGGTCATCATCATGATCAGTGCGTTCCTCTGGGGCGGGCTCGGACTGATCCTCAACCAGTCGTGGATGTTCTGGTCGTCGTTCGCGATCTTCGTGGTGGGTGTCGTCGTGGGCAAGGTCATGCAGATGGCTGGGCTCGGGGCGGTTCCGCGTCACGATGGCGCGTCCTCCGCGACTGACTAGGGTCGAGCCCTGAGCCGGGCCGAGCCACTCCTGACCAACCCCGAACGCTGGCAAGCGCTACTTTCGGCACCGGCGCCTCGATGGCGTGGAATCCTTGGGGGGTGACAGTCGTCGAGCAGGTGAAGGGACTGGTCCTCGTCGTCGAGGACGAGCGAGCGATCTCCGACCTCCTGCGCCTGTACCTGTCGCGTGAGGGCTTCGGGGTGCATGTGGCGGCCGATGGCGTCAGTGGGCTTGCCGCGGTGCGTGCTCTCCACCCGGTGGCGATCATCCTCGACGTCGGTCTGCCTCAACTCGACGGCACCCAGGTGTGCCGCGCACTGCGGGCCGAGGGCAACTGGACGCCGATCATCTTCTGCACCGCTCGCGACGACGAGATCGACCGCGTGCTGGGGCTCGAGATGGGTGGCGACGACTACGTGACCAAGCCGTTCTCACCCCGCGAGCTCGTGGCCCGGGTGAAGTCGGTCGTCCGTCGTGCTGCCGTGCCGATGTCGGAGGGCGGGCAGATCACTCTCGGACGGGTCTGCCTCGACCGCTCGGCCCGTCGGGTGACCGTCGATGGAGAGGAGGTGGCCTTCACCGCCACTGAGTTTGACCTGCTCGCACACCTCATGGAGCGTCCCGGGCGCATCCTCAGCCGCGAGCAACTCCTGAGCGAGGTGTGGGGGTACGCCGCGGTGGTCGGCACGAGAACGGTCGACGTGCACGTGGCGCAGGTGCGGGCCAAGTTGGGCGACGCCAGTCCTATTCGCACCGTGCGAGGGGTGGGGTACGGGGCCGACCGACCATCGTCGGTCGGGGGCTCCGATGCCGCCGATACCCCCGATGTCGATGAGTGACGGAGCAGCGGTCCCGCCCGCGATTCCGGAGGTTGATGCCCCGCAGGGCGTTCGTAGTCGGATGACCCTCGCAACCAGAACCGCTCTGCTCACGGCGGGTGTGGCTGTGCTCACCGTGCTCGTGTCAGGTCTGGTGGCCTACCCGCTGGTGCGCCAGTCAGCCAACGTCCAGGCGCGGGCGTCACTTGCCCAGCAGGCCGACATCATTGTGGGGCTCCTGGGGGGCGAGCGCGCCGGAAACGTGCCCGAGGGGGAGTTGCGAGATCGTGTGCAGGCCCTCGACGAGCAGGGCATCGTGGGCTACGTCATCCGCGCGGGCGCAGTGGCCAGTTCCCCACTGCTCCAGGCCGACTTCGAGGAGTTGCTCGAGGGCCGACTGGTGTCGGTCACCCGCGATACCGCGGAAGGGCTGGTTCTCGTCGAGGGTCGCCCGCTGCGCGGACGTCAGGGAATAGTGCTCGTGCAGCAGGCCCAGGTGGCGACGGCCCCGGCAACGACCCTGCTGAGGCGAATGCTGCTGGCCCTAGCTGTGGGGCTCGTGCTGTCGGCCCTCGTCGGCTGGCTGGCCTCGCGCAGGGTCACCCGCAGCCTCACCGAAGCGGCCCGCGCGGCAGAGCGGCTCAGCACCGGCGAGCGCGACGTGAGGCTCACGCCTGCCGGCCCCGCCGAGGTGGCCGAGATCGCCGAGTCCCTCAACCGGTTGGCAGCGGCTCTGGCCGTGAGCGAGAACCGGCAGAGGGCGTTCCTGATGTCGGTGTCGCACGAGTTGCGAACCCCCCTCACCGCGGTGAAGGGCTACGCCGAGGCACTCAAGGACGGCGTCGTGACCGGCGACGAGGTCGGTCGCACTGGGGCGATCCTCGTGGGCGAGTCAGACCGCCTCGAGCGCCTCGTCAGCGACCTGCTCGAACTCAGCCGCGCTGGCGCGGTCGACCTCAGGCTCAACATGAGTGACGTCGACCTGCGTGAGTTTGCCCTCAGTGCGGGCGATGTCTGGGGCGACCGGTGCGACCGCGACGGCGTGCTGTTCCACCTCGAGGCGCCGGCTGAACCGCTGCGTGCCGTCACCGATCCGCTGCGCCTGCGACAGATCGTCGACAACCTTGCCGAGAACGCCCTGCGCGTCACGCCCGCCGGCGCTCCCATCGTGCTGTCGGTGCGGGCCGAGGGGGCTGACCACGCTGTGATCGAGGTACGCGACGGAGGACCCGGACTCACCGAAGACGACCTTTCGGTGGCGTTCGTGCCTGAGGAGCTCCACTCGCGGTACCGCGGGGTGCGTCAGGTCGGAACCGGCATCGGCCTCGCGCTGGTGGGCGGGCTGGCGGGGCGGCTGGGAGGTAGGGCCGAGGCCGGTCACGCCAACGAGGGAGGCGCCCGCTTTACAGTGACCATCCCGCGTGGGCGCACGTAGGCTGGCGGCATGAGCCGGCTGACGCGAGTCCGCATGCCGCTCGCCGTCGGCGCTGCCTCGCTCGCGGGTTGCGCCCTGCTCGCACTTGTCGACCCCAACGTGCCGGGCCGCTACCCGACCTGTCCGACCAAGCTACTGACGGGGCTCGACTGCCCGCTCTGCGGAGGACTGCGGTGCGTTCGTGCCCTGGTCTCGGGTGATGTGGGTGCGGCGGCCGACCACAACCTGCTGGTAGTGCTCCTCGCGCCGGTCGCCGTGGTGGCCTGGCTCGTATGGCTGGTGAACCGCTGGAACGACCGACCGATGCCGACCCTGCCAGTGCCGCCACGGTTGGTGCTGTGGTCGTCGGTGGCTCTCGTCGTGGTGTGGACCGTGGTTCGCAACCTGCCGGTGGGGGCCTATCTCGGCTCGGGTCTAGCCTGACCGCGCACTCCAGCGTCGACCTCGTTACCCTCGTCTCATGAGCGTGCTCGACGACATCATCGACGGTGTTCGCATCGACCTGGCCGAGCGTCAGGCGTGCGTCACCCTCGATGAGCTGAAGGAGCGGGCCGCCGCGGCCGCACCGGTGCGACCCCTGCTTCCAGCGCTGCTTGGCGGTAACGTCGCCGTGATCGCCGAGGTCAAGCGCCGCAGTCCCAGCAAAGGAGTGCTCGCCGAGATCGCTGATCCCGCGCACCTCGCCCGCGAGTACGAGCTCGGCGGCGCGCACTGCATCAGCGTTCTCACCGAGCAGCGGCGCTTCGGAGGCTCGCTTGCCGACCTCAAGGCTGTGCGAGCCGTGGTTGACATCCCCGTGCTTCGCAAGGACTTCATCGTGAGCAGCTACCAGTTGTGGGAGGCGCGAGCCTTCGGGGCCGATGCGGCGTTGCTGATCGTTGCCGCTCTGGGGCAGGACGCCCTCCTGTCGCTGATCGAGAGGGCCCAGAGTCTGGGGCTCACCGCAATCGTCGAGGTTCACGACGAGGACGAGGTCGAGCGCGCCGTCGATGCCGGTGCGACGGTGATCGGCGTCAATGCCCGCAACCTCAAGACCCTTGAGGTCGACCGCGGAACCTTCGCGAGGCTTGCCCCGCTGATTCCGGCCGGCGTTGCCCGCATCGCAGAAAGTGGTGTGCGCGGAACCCACGACCTCATCACCTACGCTAACGACGGCGCCGACGCGGTGCTCGTGGGCGAGAGCCTCGTTGTCGGCAGCGACCCACGATCCGCGGTGCACGAACTAGTCACTGCTGGCGCGCACCCCGCGCTCAAGAACCCCCGGGAGAACTGATGTCGCTCGCGCCCACCCTCACACCCGACCAGGCCACCGCCCCCGGGCACTTCGGAGACTACGGTGGCCGGTTTGTGCCCGAGGCACTCACCGCGGCCCTCGACGAGCTTGACGCTGCCTTTCGTACCGCCTTGGTCGACCCCGAATTTAGTGCGGAGCTCGATCGGCTGCAGACCACCTACAACGGGCGGCCTAGCCCCCTCACCGACGCCCGCCGCTTCGGCGTCGAGCACTGCGGAGGCGCCCGGGTACTGCTCAAGCGCGAGGATCTCAATCACACGGGCTCGCACAAGATCAACAATGCTCTCGGCCAGGCGCTGCTCACTGTGCGCATGGGCAAGGGCCGCGTCATCGCTGAGACCGGAGCCGGCCAGCACGGTGTGGCCACCGCCACCGCCGCAGCGCTCCTCGGGCTTGAGTGCACCGTGTACATGGGCGAAGAAGACACCGTTCGCCAGTCGCTCAACGTCGCCCGGATGCGCCTGCTCGGTGCTGAGGTGGTTGCGGTAACCGCGGGGAGCCGCACCCTGAAGGACGCCATCAACGAGGCCATGCGCGACTGGGTCACCAATGTCGAGGGCACGCACTACATCCTCGGCACGGTCACCGGCCCCGCGCCGTTCCCCGAGATGGTGAAGCAGTTTCACCGCGTGATTGGCATCGAGGCGCGCGAGCAGGTGCTGGCACTGACCGGTGGGCTGCCCACCGTGGTCGCAGCCTGTGTGGGCGGCGGGTCGAACGCGATGGGCATCTTCAGCGCCTTCATCGATGACCCGTCGGTGCAGTTGCGAGGCTATGAGGCCGGTGGCGATGGCGTTGAGACCGGTCGCCACGCCGCCCGGTTCAGCGGCGGATCTCCCGGCGTGCTGCACGGCACCCGCACCTACGTGATGCAGGACGAGTGGGGCCAGACGGTGCCCTCGCATTCGATCTCCGCGGGCCTCGACTATCCCGGGGTCGGGCCAGAGCATGCCTTCCTGCACGACACTGGGCGCGTCGTGTACGAGCCCGTCAACGACGACGAAGCCATGCGGGCTTTCGAGGCGCTGTGCCGCACCGAGGGCATCATCCCCGCGATTGAAACGGCGCATGGCCTTGCAGGCGTCATGCGCCTCGGGCGCGAACTCGGGCCGGAGGCTGTCATTCTGGTGAATCTGTCGGGGCGCGGCGACAAGGATGTCGAGACGGCAGCGCGCTGGTTTGGGCTCGTCACCGGCGAGCGTGCCCCCGAGGGTCGGGCGTGAGCGCGCTGCACGACGTCTTCGCGGCGGCCCGAGCCGACAACCGTGCGATCCTCATCGCCTATCTGCCAGCGGGTTTCCCCGACCACGAGGGATGTGTCGACGCGCTCTCGGCCATGGTGGCGTCGGGGGTTGATGCCGTCGAGGTCGGGCTGCCGTACTCAGACCCGCTCATGGACGGTGCCACGATTCAGGAAGCCGTGAATCTGGCGCTCGAGGGCGGCACCAACCCAGCCCGGGTGATCGACACTGTGCGCGCCGTTGCGGCTGTCGGAGCTCCCACCATGGTCATGTCGTACTGGAACCCCATCGACCGATACGGGGTCGGGCGCTTCGCCGACGACCTGGCAGCAGCCGGCGGCGTGGGAGTCATCACCCCCGACCTGACACCGGAGGAGGCCGGACCGTGGACTGCGGCCACCGACTCGGCGGGCGTTGACCGAATCTTCCTGGTTGCGCCGAGTTCAAGTGACGCACGTCTCTCGGTGGTGGCACACGCGTCGACTGGATTCGTCTACGCGGCATCGACCATGGGGGTAACCGGGGCCCGCGCCTCGGTCGGCGGGGGCGCCCGTGAACTGGTCGCCCGCACTCGAGCCGTCACGGACCTTCCCATTGCTGTGGGTCTCGGGGTCTCCACGGCAGCACAGGCGGCCGAGGTAGGTGCCTATGCCGACGGTGTGATCGTGGGCTCCGCCTTTGTGCGGGCCCTCCTCGACGCGCCATCGCGTCAGGCCGGGGTTGAGGCAGTGGCAGCGCTCGCGGCTGACCTTGCCGAGGGTGTGAGGGCAGCGCGGGGCTGAGCCGGGAACCGCGGCGCCTGCCGCCGCGTTGACCGAGCATGAGAGGGTCGTCCGACAGTGGTCGCGACGAGGGTGGCAGACGAGAGAGGAAGTGTTCCGCACATGAGCGTTGACGCTCCCGCGCCCCCTCGGGCACGGCGGGTTGCCGGCAATCGGGTAGTGGGGCTGGTGCTCCGGCTCGTGCTCGCGGGCGTTCTTGGCTTTGCCGGGCTGGTGAAACTCGTTGCGCCGGGGGGTGCGAGCGACGCCATCATCGCCTACCGGATTCCGGGTATGAACGGCCAGATCGCTGACATCCTCGGGTGGCTCATGCCCGCCGGAGAGGTGTTGCTTGCGGTGCTGCTCCTCGTGGGGCTCTTCACGCGCTGGGCCGCTCTCGCGACGGCCCTGCTCATGACCTGCTTCATCGTCGGAATCGCCAGCGTGTGGGCCCGCGGGTACTCGATCGACTGCGGGTGCTTCGGCGGTGGCGGCGAGGTGAGCGCCGAGGGCAAGACCTGGCGCTACAGCTCTGAGATACTGCGTGACCTGCTCTTCACGGGGATGGCGGTGTGGCTGGTGACCTGGCCGGCCACGCTGTTCTCCCTCGACTCCAAGCCCAACCCCGATCTTTATCCTGAGGGCGATCTCGATGATGAATCGCTCGACGACCTCGATGCCACGGAGGCACACTGATGAGCGCCAACAGTCAGGGCAAGTCGCAGAAGCCAGTGTCGGCCAAGGACCGCCGCGACAAGGCCGCCGCGGCGCGTGCAGCGCAGGAGGCTGCCGAGAAGCGCCGCGACCGAATGATCAAGATCGTCGGCGGGCTCGGGGTGCTCGTCGTGGTGGGTGCCATCATCGGTGGGGCGGTGTGGCAGTCGCGCAGCAATTCGTCGGCAAACGGTTCGACCGTGCTTCCCAGCCCCAACCCTGACGCACCACTTCCCAAGGGAGTGGTCAATTCGGGCGAGAATGCCTACGCGGTCCCCTATGGCAACGCTCCCGCGACCGCCCCGCTGCTGCAGGTGTGGGAGGACTTCCAATGCCCGGCGTGCAAGTCGCTCGAGGACGCCAACGGCCAGGGCATCGAAGAGCTGGCCACGAGCGGCAAGGCCAGGCTGTTCTGGCGGCCCACAGCCTTCCTCGACCCCAAGTTGGCTGTTGACAACCTCAAGAACAAGGCACCTGATTCGTCGCACCGTGCCATCGCCGCGTGGGGCTGCGCGATCGATGCCGGCAAGAGCGCCGAGTACCACGACATCGCCTACAAGAATCAGCCGGCCATCGAGGGCACCGGCTACACCAGCGCGGCGCTGCTCGATTTCGGCAAGCAGTCCGGAATCTCCGGAGATGCGTACACGACCTTCGAGACATGCGTGAACGATGGCACCTACCTCGGCTGGGCCGTCAACTCGCTGAAGGCGTTCAACGACGCCGCGGTTCCTGGCACACCTGCCGGATACCTCAACGGCACCGAGATCCAGTCCGACGTTCTCTCCGACAAGGCCAAGCTCGACGAGCTTGTCGCTGGTGCCACGACGTAGTGGGCTGCTGACCCTGTCACTACGACTGCTGTCCGACCCATCGCTAGGGGTGCTAGGCGCGCTCGATGCGATGAGTCGGACAGCGGTCACGGGACGTCGTGTGGGAGCACGCGCGGGGTTGCTCTGGTAACCTGTGCACAGCAGCCCGGGCCAATGTCGTCCCCCTGCTCCGCATGACCCGTCCGGCGTCGTCAGACGCAGGCGAGGCTCTGCGGCCGTGGACGACCAGGAGTAGTAACCGTGAGCAGCCCCTTCTCTCTCTTCAGTGCCGTGCCGCCGACGCAGGGTCTCTATGACCCTTCCGCCGAGCGTGACGCGTGTGGTGTTGCCTTCGTGGCTCGCCTAACCGGGGGGGCCAGCCACGAGGTGGTGCAGCAGGCGCTGACGGCCCTGCGCAACCTCGACCACCGTGGCGCGTCCGGGGCAGAGCCTGACTCGGGCGACGGCGCAGGCATCCTCCTGCAGGTTCCCGACGCGTTCCTGCGGGCAGTGGTGCCATTCGACCTGCCCCCAGCCGGAAGTTACGCCACCGGAATCGCCTTCATCGCCGTCGACGACGACCTCGCAGCCGAGGCGAAGTCGTCGATCGACGCCATCGCTGCGGCCGAGGGACTGCGAGTGCTGGGCTGGCGCGATGTCCCGGTCGACCCGTCTCTCGTGGGGTCCACTGCCCGAGGTGTGATGCCTCGTTTCGCTCAGGTATTTGTCGAGGCGAACAACGCCGCGACGGGACTCGAGCTTGAGCGACTCGCCTACGTGCTTCGTCGCCGGTCTGAGCATGAGGTCGCGGTGTACTTCGCCTCACTGTCGTCTCGCACGCTCGTGTACAAGGGCATGCTCACCACCGGCCAACTCGAGCCGTTCTACCCCGACCTGTCTGACCCGCGGGTCGCAAGTGCCCTGGCGCTGGTGCACTCGCGCTTCTCGACCAACACCTTCCCGTCGTGGCCGCTCGCACACCCCTACCGCCTCATCGCACACAACGGCGAGATCAACACGGTGATGGGCAATCGCAACTGGATGCGCGCGCGTGAGGCGATGCTGACCAGTGACCTCATCCCCGGTGACATCGAGCGCCTGCTGCCCATTTGCACCCCGGGAGGAAGCGACTCGGCCTCGTTCGATGAGGTGCTCGAACTGCTGCACCTCGGTGGCCGCAGCCTGCCTCACGCCGTGCTAATGATGATCCCCGAGGCGTGGGAGAACCACGCTGAGATGTCGCCTGATCGCCGCGAGTTCTACGAGTTCCACGCGACTTTGATGGAGCCCTGGGACGGCCCAGCGAACGTGTCGTTCACCGACGGCACCGTGATCGGGGCCGTGCTCGACCGCAATGGGCTGCGCCCGGGACGATTCTGGGTGACCGACGACGGGCTCGTGGTGCTCGCCTCCGAGTCTGGGGTGCTCGACATTGAGCCCGCGCGCATCGTGCGCAAGGGGCGGCTCCAGCCAGGTCGCATGTTCCTCGTCGACACCGCAGCAGGACGCATCGTCGAGGACGATGAGATCAAGTCTGAGCTGGCCGCGCAGGCGCCCTACGGCGAGTGGCTGCGACAGGGAGTAGTGCACCTCGACGCGCTGCCGGACCGAGAGCACATTGTGCACACCCACGACTCCGTCGCCCGACGCCAGCAAACCTTTGGGTATACCGACGAGGAATTGCGGGTCATCCTCGCGCCGATGGCCCGGGCCGGCACCGAGGCAATTGGTTCGATGGGTACTGACACACCCATCGCGGCGCTGTCTGATCGACCGCGACTCCTGTTCGACTACTTCAGTCAGCTCTTCGCGCAGGTAACCAACCCTCCACTCGACGCGATCCGTGAGGAGATCGTCACCTCGCTCGCGACGATGATTGGCCCCGAGGGCAACCTGCTCGAGGCGACAAGGGCGCACTGCCGCCAGGTGCTGCTGCCCTTCCCGGTCATTGATAACGATGAGCTGGCCAAGATGCTGCACATCAACATTGACGGTGAGATGCAGGGGTTCGCTGCCGCGAAGGTGCGTGGCCTCTACCGGGTGAGTGGCGGGGGAGAGGCACTCGGAGACCGAGTCCGCGAGATCTGTCGCGAGGTCGACGCGCTGATCCGTCAGGGCAAGCGATTCATCGTGCTGAGCGACCGCGACAGCGATGCCGAGATGGCGCCTATCCCGTCACTGCTGCTGTGCAGCGCGGTGCACCACCACCTGGTGCGTGAGCGCACCCGAACCATGGTGGGCCTGCTCGTTGAGAGCGGTGACGTGCGCGAGGTGCACCATGTCGCTCTGCTGATCGGCTACGGCGCCGCTGCGGTGAACCCGTATCTCGCACTCGAAACTGTTGAAGACCTCGTCCGCCAGGGGGTGGTCTCAGGAGTTGCCCCGGAGAAGGCGGTGCGCAACACGATCAAGTCGCTGGGCAAGGGTGTGCTCAAGGTCATGAGCAAGATGGGTGTGTCCACGGTGGCGTCGTACCGAGGGGCTCAGATCTTCGAGGCCATCGGGCTCTCGCACGATGTCGTCAACGAGTTCTTCACGGGTACCACGAGCAAGCTGGGCGGGGTGGGGCTCGACGTCATCGCCGAGGAGGCGTCCCGGCGGCATGCGGTGGCCTATCCGCACTCGGGCATCTCGCCAGCGCACCGGCTCCTCGACGTGGGCGGCGAGTATCAGTGGCGTCGCGAGGGTGAGCCTCACCTCTTCGACCCCGAGACCGTATTCAGGTTGCAGCACAGCACCCGCGAGCAGCGCTACGACGTCTTCGGTCAGTACACCGAGCGCGTAAACTCGCAGTCGGTTCGCCAGATGACCCTGCGTGGACTCTTCCAGCTGCGCGAGGGGGATCGCCCCGCCGTGCCCCTCGACGAGGTTGAGCCGGTGACCGAAATCGTGCGAAGGTTCTCCACGGGGGCCATGTCGTACGGGTCAATCTCACAAGAGGCCCACGAGACCCTCGCCATCGCCATGAACCGCCTAGGCGGGAAGTCGAACACCGGTGAGGGAGGCGAGGATCCCGAGCGCTTTGTTGCCCTTGAGAACGGCGATTCGAAGCGCTCGGCCGTGAAGCAGGTGGCGTCGGGTCGCTTCGGGGTGACGAGCGAGTACCTCGTGAACGCCGATGACATCCAGATCAAGATTGCGCAGGGGGCCAAGCCGGGGGAGGGCGGGCAGCTCCCGGGCAACAAGGTGTACCCGTGGATCGCAAAGACGCGCCACTCAACGCCGGGCGTCGGTCTGATTTCGCCGCCGCCGCACCACGACATCTACTCCATCGAGGACCTCGCCCAGCTCATCCACGACCTCAAGAACGCCAACAATCGCGCGCGGGTGCACGTGAAGCTCGTGAGCGAGGTGGGGGTGGGCACGGTGGCTGCCGGTGTGGCGAAGGCACACGCAGACGTCATCTTGATCAGCGGGCACGACGGAGGCACGGGAGCGTCACCGCTCACCTCGCTCAAGCATGCGGGCGCGCCGTGGGAGCTCGGCCTCGCCGAGACGCAGCAGACCCTCATGCTCAATGGGCTGCGCGACCGAGTCGTGGTGCAGGCCGACGGACAGCTCAAGACCGGTCGCGACGTCGTAATCGCGGCCCTCCTGGGAGCCGAGGAATTCGGCTTCGCGACTGCACCGCTGGTGGTCATGGGGTGCGTCATGATGCGGGTCTGCCACCTTGACACCTGTCCTGTGGGCGTGGCCACACAGAATCCGGTGCTGCGCGAGAGGTTCGCGGGCAAGCCGGAGTTCGTCGAGACATTCTTTGAGTACATCGCCGAGGAGGTGCGCGAGATACTTGCCACGTTGGGCTTCCGGACTCTGGACGAGGCGATCGGCCGGGCCGAGGTGCTCGATACCCGAAAGGCCGTGAACCACTGGAAGGCTAAGGGACTCGATCTCGCGCCGATCCTTCATGTCGCCGACCTGGGCGACGCACCTCGCCGTCAGATGATCG
>CALQEM020000064.1:0-15054 GCA_943329595.2 Bifidobacterium breve | reverse complement strand
GGAGGGCTGGCTCGGCACCTTCATCAGCGACGCGGATCCTGACCTCACCATCGAGGTGTCACGCGCCTCGACCACCACCCTCACGCTGCGCTCCACTCTCGGCGATGGCACGCTGACTCGCGTGTGGTCGGGGCGTTTCGTGTGCGACGTGCCCGGGCTCCGCACCTTCCACTGGGATGCCGCCGATGCTGGCTGGACGCACGGCCCCCACCGCTTCCGAACCACCGCCGGCCAGACCGTTCCTCGCGTGCACAGCGACGTGGTCGGCACCTATCGCAGCCACACGGCGTGGTACCCGTGGCTGCGAGTGGTTGAGCGAGAGGGCGCACTGTTCCTGGCGGCACCCGGCGGTGTCGAGGCTCCCGAGGCGGAGGAGCCGCTGGTGCCGGTGGGTGAGGGCGCGTGGCGGATCGGCGCCGACAACTGGCTCCCGGAGCGGCTCGTGCGCGGGCCGGTGGTTAACGGGCGCGCGGTATCGGTACTGCGTGATGGTGTGCCGTACTCACGCACCGAAGAGCGGGTCACCAGCGCCTGACTCGGCGGAGCCTCCACCCCCTCGGCTCGTTCTATGGTGCGAAACAGCACCGCACGATGTCGGTTCGCACCACAGTTCGAATCGGTTCGCACCATAGAACGGTGGGGAAGCGGCGGAGGGCGTGGGAGCCGTCACCCCGCTCCTCGGCGGAGTCTCCACCCCCTCGGCTCGTTCTTTGGTGGGAAACAGCACCGCACGATGTCGGTTCGCACCACAGTTCGTGTCGGTTGGCACCATAGAACGGTGAGGAAGAGGCGGAGAGCTTGGGAGCCGTCGCTACGCTCCTCGACGGAGCCTCCACCCCCTCGGCTCGTTCTATGGTGCGAAACAGCACCGCACGATGTCGGTTCGCACCACAGTTCGGTGGGGAAGCGGCGGAGGGCGTGGGAACCGTCACCCCCGCTCCTGCACGAAACCTCCACCCCCTCGGCTCGTTCTATGGTGCGAAACAGCACCGCACGATGTCGGTTCGCACCACAGTTCGAATCGGTTCGCACCACAGTTCGGTGGGGACCCGGCGGAGGGCGTGGGAGCCGTCGCTACGCTCCTCGGCGAATCGGGCGCCTCCGCTGCGCGGAGGGCGTGGGAGCCGTCGCTACGCTCCTCCCGAATCCGGAGCCTCCGCTGCGCGGAGGGCGTGGGAGCCGTCGCTACGCTCCTCCCGAATCCGGAGCCTCCGCTGCGCGGAGGGCGTGGGATTCGAACCCACGGTTGGGGATCACCCAACAGCGGTTTTCAAGACCGCCGCACTAGGCCACTATGCGAGCCCTCCAGCGCGAATCGCGCAGCCCCCACCTTACGGCGTGCTCTCGAGCACGGGCACACCTGAGCCACCGATTCGCCGATCTCGTGACGTACCGTAGGAGACATGAAACATCCCGCCGTCTCGCCACGCATTCTCGCCCTGGCGACCGGACTCGTTGTGGCGCTCGCCGGCTGTTCGTCTGCAACTCCGACTGCCGACTCCACCACGGCATCTACGCCCACACCCACGACGGCGCCCATCGACGCCGCGGCCATTGTTCTGCAGGGCGTCAACGACCCGGGCTGGCGCATCAGCAACTCACAGTTTCGCGAGGGCGGCATCGAGGGGTATGCCAACGCGGTGAGCGTCCTTCCCGGCGAGCCCGTGACGCTCTTCGTGAGCAGTCCTACCCGCGCCTTCACCATCGACGCCTACCGCATGACCGGCACCGCGACGTCGGGCGCTCTTCGCGTGTGGAGGTCGCCGAGGCTCACCGGCGGTCGGCAGACCGCCACCATCGCCACCAGAGCGACCCGCAGCGTGGCCGCGGACTGGGAGCCCACCGTGACCGTGAGCACGAAGGGCTGGAACGAGGGCGCGTACCTCTTCCGGCTCGCCGCCACCGACGGGTCCGCGTCGTACGTGCCACTCACCGTGCGCTCGAAGTCCACCGCGGGCAAGGTCGTGATCGCGAACGCCGTGCTCACCTGGCAGGCCTACAACACCTGGGGCGGATCCTCGACGTACACCTCAACCGACGACGGTGGCAGCTTTTCGACCCGCGCCTACGCCGCGAGCTTCGACCGTCCGTATGTGAAGGGCAAGGGCACCGGCAAGTTCCTCAGCTACGAGCTCCCCGTCATCCTGCGCGCCGAGCGGCTCGGAATCCCTCTCGCATACGAGACCGTCCTCGATGTCGCCACCCGTCCAGGTCTCCTCAAGGGCGCCCGCGGATACGTCTCGCTCGGCCACGACGAGTACTGGACCGCCAGCGAACGCGACGCCGTGGAGTCCGCGCGCGACGCGGGTACGAACCTGGCCTTTCTGGGGGCGAACGTGTCGTACTGGCAGGTTCGCCTGCGTGCAGGGCCGTTGGGCACCAACCGCGTGATGGACGTGTACAAGTCACGCACTGCCGACCCGGTGAAGGGCAACCGGGCCACCGTGCTCTTTCGCGACGTGGGGCGCGGCGAGAACCTGATGACCGGGCAGTTCTACGAGTGCTACCCGGCCACGGGCGATTACACCGTGATCAACCCCGGCTTCTTCCTCTTTCGTGGCACCGGCGCCGTCAAGGGCTCGACGTACAGAGGGGTGCTCGAGGTCGAGGTCGACCGCGCCCAAGTGACGGCATCGACTCCGCGCCCGCTTCAGGTGGTGGCAAGGTCACGCACCACATGCGGCTCGACCAGCACGTGGTCGACGTCGTCGTACTACACCGTGAAATCGGGAGCGGGAGTGTTCAGCACCGGCTCGATGGGGTGGATTCTGCGCGGCCTCGGGGCCGCCTCGTCGAAGCGCAGCGCCAACTTCGTGGGCACCGTCACCGACAACGTGCTACGAGAGATGGCGAAGGGCCCGATGGGGTTGTCGCACCCGGCGGTGAACAACCTCGACAGCC
This sequence comes from Bifidobacterium breve, assembly GCA_943329595.2. Lineage (GTDB taxonomy): Bacteria > Actinomycetota > Actinomycetes > S36-B12 > CAIYMF01 > CAIYMF01. The sequence goes on along the minus strand of CALQEM020000064.1, from coordinate 12,153 downwards.
TGTCGCTCGGGGGCTAATCGTCAAGCACGCGCACCGTTGGCTAGCGCGGGAACGCGAGGAACGCCGCGACGTCAGCCGCCGAACCCGGCATCTCAAGCCCCGCCGTGGTCCGCCCGAAGAGCGCCAGCACGATCTCACCGACAGGCCCGTCGAGGGTTACGTCAGTTGAGCCCGCGCGTAGGCGCACGCTGGTGCCCGCAGCCGGACCATCGGTGGGCCGCACGATCACCCCGGACGAACAGCGTCGAAGCAGCAACTTTCCGATGCGGCCCACGCGCGGCCACAGTTGGGCCGAGTCGTCGGCCGAGAGGTCGCGCACCACCCACGGGTCGACCGCGCGCCGCACATCCTCGTGGTGCACGAAGAACTCCACCGTGTTGCTCTCGACGTCGAGCCGCTCAATCGACTGCGGCGACCAGCGAGGCGGGCCACTGCGCAGCGTCGTGATGAGATCTGGCCACTGCCGCGCCGCGATCTGGCCCTGCACCTTGGCCGTGTACGACGCGAGTGCTGCGATGAGGATGCCACCCGCAGCATCGGGCCGGCCCTCGCGCAGCACCAGGTGAGCAGCGAGGTCGCGCGTGGTCCACGGGCCGCAGAGCGTGGGCGCTTCGGGTCCGACCTCGAGCATCAGGTCGCACAGGGCTTCGCGTTCACGGCGGGCAAGGTTCTGCTGACTCATACCCCCAGCGTAGGCGCGCGCGGGTAGCGTGACCCCATGCCTTCACTCGTGACAGCCCCTTGTTGGATTGACCTATCGGCCTACGATCTCGACGCCGCGACCAATTTCTACGGGTCGGTCTTCGGCTGGTCGTACCCGCCCCAGCACCCCGACGCAGGAGGATGGCGGGCCGCCATGGTGGGGCACGAGTACGCGGGCGGGCTGTCACCTCGGCCCGAGGGCGTGCCGGTATCAATGTGGACCGTCTTTTTCGGGACGTCCGACATCTTCGCAGCGGTGGCGCGGGCGACCGAGCTCGGTGCCAGCGCAATGATGCCGCCGATGCCCGTGGTGATCGATGGGGTTCTGATGACCACGATTGCTCTGATGGTCGACCCCACGGGTGCACTGTTCGGCCTCGCCCAGCAGGGCGCCAACCCGGGCCTCACCCATACGGGTCACGGCTCAGCACTGTGGTTCGAGTTGGCATCACACGACGTCGAGTCTGCGCGCACTTTTTATGCAGCACTACTGAATGCCACCGTGCATGCGGTTTCCGAAGTTGCACCCCTCGACTACGCCACACTTCGCACTGACGCTGGTGACTTCGCCGGAACAATGCCGGTGTTCCCAGGCTCGCCCGACGGTGTTCCGTCGGCCTGGAGCGTCTACTTCAATGTCGACGATACCGATGCGGCGGTCGCTGGTGCCGTCGCTGCAGGCGCATCGTTGATGATGGGTCCGGAAACGATGCACACCGGACGGATTGCGTACCTCTCCGATCCTGAGGGTGCCGTCTTCGGGCTCATTCGCCCAGCGTCAGCCGACTGGACGTTTCGGCCGTAGAAGGGCCGCTCCATCAGCTTCGTCGGGCGAGGTCATTCGCCCCCGCCCCAGCGGCTGAACGCACCGACTAGGTACCGCTCTTCAGGTTCCTCGCGCTTCGCTAGGCAACGACATCTGCGGCGAGCTCGGCAATAAACAGGGCCTCGGCGAGCACCGCGCGGTGCAGTTCGTTGAGGTCGACCGACTCGTTGGGTGCGTGAATGCGCGCGGCGGGGTCCTGCGCACCGAACAGCAGAATTTCAGCATCGGGGAATTCCTCGCGCAGCACGTCGATGAGGGGAACCGACCCTCCGGAGCCGATCTCGACCGACTCTCGGCCGTACGCCTGCTGCATCGCGCGTCGGGCCGCAGCGTAGGCGGGGCCGTCGGTGGCCACTCTCACGCCGGCCCCCGTGCCACCCTTTGTGATCTCGGCGTGCACGCCCCACGGCACGTGCGCGAGCAGGTGCTCTGCGAGCGCGGCCTGAGCCACCCGCGGATCGTGTCCCGGTGGCACCCGCAGCGACACCTGAGCGCGGGCGAAGGGGATTACCGCGTTGATGGCGCCCTCAACGCGCGGTGCGTCGATGCCCACGACGCTGGCCACGGGTCGGGAGAACAGCCGGCTTGACATGGTCCCCGTGCCAACCAGCGGCTGTCCGTCGACAACGCCCGCGAGCTCGCGGTAGAGCGGTTCGGGATAGTCGGGACCGTCCCAGTCGAATCCGCTCAACCCTTCGATCACCGTGTCACCCTGCGCATCACGCAGAGACGCGAGCGTGATGATGACGGCCATCAGCGCGTCGGGTGCGGGCCCGCCGAACATTCCGGAGTGCACCGCCCCCTCGAGAGTGCGCACCTCGATGGTGATCGCTGCCATGCCGCGCAACGCAGTGGTGAAAGTCGGCTCGCCGATGCGGAGGTTTCCTACGTCGGCTACCACGATGGCATCGGCGCGCAGCAGGTCAAGATGCGAGGGCACGATGCTTTCCAGCGATCCGCCCCACTCCTCATCACCCTCCACGATCACGCGGACCGTACAGGGCGGCGTGCCGCCGTTCGCCGCAAGCAGTGCCTTCAGCACGCCTGCGTGGATGACCACACCGCTCTTGTCGTCAGCCGCACCTCGTCCGTACAGTCGGCCGTCGCGTTCGGTGGGCTCAAAGGGTTCGCTGTTCCAGAGCGACTCGTCACCCGCCGGCTGCACGTCGTAGTGCGCGTAGAGCAGCACGGTGGGAGAGCCCGCGGGCCCCGGGCATTCGGCGAACACCGCGTCGGAGCCCCCCTCGATCGGGAGCACCTTCACCGTGGGAAAGCCGGCGTCGCGCAGGATCTGCACGGTTGCGTCACGCGCGCGGTCGACCTCCGCTACAGGAAAGCCGGGGAAAGCGATGCCAGGAATGCGCACCAGATCTTCGAGCGCGGCAACCACGGAGGGCATCGTCGCCGCCACGTTGCCGGTAATGGTCGCCGCACTTTCCTCGCTCAGGTTCATGACGCCACGCTAGCGGTCAGACACGGCGTGGGTGAGAATCGGGCGCGTACACATCCGAGTGGTCAGGCACCCCACACCGCGGGACGACGCTCGAGGAACGCGGTCATACCCTCGCGGGCTTCATCCGACGCGAACAGTCGCGCCGAGAGCGCAGCGGTCATCGCGAAACCGTCGTCGCGCGACATCGTGGGTACGGTTCGCAGCAGCTTCTTCGTCTCGGAGACCGCGATGGGGCCCGCAGCGCTGAGCTGCTCGACCCACACCCGCACATGCGCGTCGAGCGCCTCGGCATGTACGACCGCGTTGATCAGGCCCGCCTCGCGCACCCGCTCGGCGCTCACGCGCTCGCCGGTGAGCAGCAGTTCGGCGGCGTCGCGCGGACGCATCAGCGGAAGGCACACCACGCTAATGACCGCCGGTGCGACGCCGACGCGCACCTCGGTGAATGCGAACTTGGCCGTGTCGGACGCCACCGCGAGGTCGCAGGCCGCCACGAGGCCGTTTCCGCCGCCAGCGACGTGCCCCTGCACTCGCGCGATCGTGGGCTTGGGGTGGTCGTTCAGCGCAGCCAGCAGGTCGGCCAGCACCTGCGTGCCCCGACCGAACCCGCCGCCTGCGGTCGTTGCGTCGCGCAGGTCGGCGCCCGAGCAGAACACAGTGCCCTCACCCGTGAGCACCACCACCCGCACTGCGTCGTTTGTCGCCGCCTCTGCGAGCAGCGTCATCGCCAGTTCCATGCTGGCGACGTCGAGCGCATTGCGCGCCTCGGGGCGGTTGAGGGTCAGCGTGGCGACGCCTCCCGCCACGTCGTAGCGGACCGTCGGTTCGGTGGACTCGTCACTCATCGCTTTCCCATTCCCTCGAGCATCGTGATGATGCGCAGCATGACTTCATCGGCGCCCCCGCCCACCGAGACTAGCCGTGCGTCGCGGAAGTAGCGTGCGACCCACATCTCCTCGGCGTAGCCCATTCCGCCGTGGTACTGAACGCACGCATCAGCGACTTCGCGCACCAGACGCCCAGCCTTCAGCTTCGCGATAGTGGCCATGCGAGTGGCGTCTTCACCGGACACCAAGAGGTCGGCCGCCGCGTAGCAATACTGCTGCACGACGTCGATCTCGGCGATGAGTTCGGCGAGGCGGTACTGGATAACCTGGTTGGCGAGCAGCGGCTTTCCGAACGCCTCGCGCACCCTCAGGTACTCCATCGTGCGGTCGATCGCGCGGCGTGAGCCGGACACCGCCATGTAAGCACCGACGAGGCGCTCAATCTGAAACTGCGCCATTTGCTGCTGAAAGCCGCGGCCCACCTCACCGATCACGTTCGACACCGGCACGCGCACGTTGTCGAAGACGAGCTCCGCGGTGTCGCTCGAGCGGTTGCCCATCTTCTCGATCTTGCGGCCGACTCCAAAGCCGGGAACGTCGGTGGGCACGACGATCATCGACATTCCCGAATAGCCGGTCTCGGGCTCCTCGCCGGGCTCCACGGTGCGGGCCAGCAAGCACAGCCAGTCGGCCTGGGTTCCGTTGGTTATCCACATTTTGCGGCCGTTAATCACCCACGAGTCGCCGTCGCGCACCGCGCGCGTGCGAAGGCCCGCTACGTCGGATCCGGCGTCGGGCTCCGACACTGCGATTGAGCAGACCATCTCGCCGCGCAGGGCCGGGGCAAGGTAGCGCTGCTGCAGGTCGGCGCTACCGAACTCAGCGAGTGCGGGGGTGGCCATCGAGGTCTGCACCGCGATCGCCATGGGCACCCCGGCGCAGTCGGCGCGACCAAGCTCCTCTGCGAGGACAAGCGTGAAGAGGTGGTCGGCCCCCTGCCCGCCCACCTCAGGGGCGTACTCGAGGCCCAGCGCACCCACGGCGGCGAGCTTGGGGAAGAGTTCGTGGGCCGGAAAGATTCCCGCGCTTTCCCACTCGTCGACGTGGGGGTTGATCTCGTTCTCGACGATGCTGCGCACGACCTGTCGGAACTGCTGGTGCTCTGACGTTAGCTTCATCGGACGCTCCTCCTACGGGGTCGGTCAGGGGTGATTCCCAGCGATCGGGTCCAGAGTTGGGTGAGGGTGCCCACGGCAAGGGCTTTGTCGCGTCGCTCGCCACGACCGAACCAGTGGCGAGCGAACGACTCGACCATGCCGCACAGGGCTGCGGCTGCGGTGTGCGGGTCGAGGTCGCTGGCCGCGAGGCCGTCGGCCTGAAGCCGCGTGATGTCGCGCGCCACCCGTTCCACATGGAAGGAGCGGATCCCCGCGAGCTGTTCTCGGAAGTGCGCGTCGGCCGTGGCCACCTCCTCGGCCACCTCAAGCAGCCGGGCATTGCGCTGGTAGGCATCGAGGTAGCCGCGGTTGGCAAGCGCGATTCGTTCGACTGGCTCAACGTCGGTGTTCGCACGGAGCACCTCGCGGAGGTCGGTGACCATGTCGTCGACGAGGGCACCCAGCATCGACTCCTTCGAGTCGAACCAGGTGTAGACCGTTCCGTGGCTGACTCCCGCGGCCGCGGCGACGTCGCCCATACGAGTTCCTGTGAAGCCGCGCTCCTCGAACGTGCTGCGCGCGGCGATGAGGAGCGCGTCGCGGGTGCGGCGACCCCGGTCGGTGAGGGGCGCGGTCGCTCCGTGGGCGGCGGCGGTCATGGCGTCATCGCGAGTGGGGGGGCAGGAGTTGGCGGGGAATCTCGACCACGCGGGCGCGCAACTGCTCTCCGAGGCCCTTCGCCTGGGGGTCGAGCGAGTCTGAGTCGGCCACGCCGCGGCCGAGGATTCCGTGAATGACGACGTTGACGGCATGGAGGTTGGGTAGGGGGTGGCAGTCGATGTCGAGGTGCGCGGCCTCGGGCAGTAGTTGCCGCACGCGGTCGGGGGTGAGCCACTCGGTGAGCCAGCCGACGGCGGCCGCGACGCGCTCGGAGTCGTCGGGTGAGGGGGTCGCACTCGTTCCGGTAGAGCCAGCAGCGGGTGAGGGAGTCGCACTCGTTCCGGTAGAGCCAGCAGCGGGTGCGACCCAGACGCCGATGTTGGCGTTGCCACCCTTGTCGCCCGACCGCGCCCCCACGAGCGTTCCCAACGGCACTCTCTTCCTTTCTGCGTCGGGGGCACCCAAGCCCATACCTATCGCGTTGCGGCGCCCCAGCGTCTCGACCGGAGCGACAGTGGGCTCACCGCCTGGGTGCGCTTTGCGCGATAGGTTCGCGCTTGGGTGCCCCCGATGCGGATTGTGGTGGAGGGTCAGGGCGTCGGTCACGGAGGAGGCGGCGACCGTCGTGGGCCAGTACGCCCCGAACGGCGTTGCCTCTCCGGGCGGTGCCGTGGGAAACATCCCCGGATACGACGACAGCGCGGCCTCGACCACGCCGCTCGTGAAGACCCGCCCGGCTTGCTTGGGGTCGGAGTCTTTCACCGAGATCTGCAGCAGCGACTGCGACTGCTCGACCGACGTCGGATCCGGTGACCCACGCTTGACGAAGCGCACCAGCAGCTCGGCCACGCCCAGTCGGCTCGCCGCCGCCAGCTCGGCAGGTGATCGACCATCGAGGCACTGCTCCAGCCTCAACCCCACCACCTGCCGTAGCACCAGGTCGGCCTTCGCCTCGACATTCATGCCCGTAATCACCAAAGTCATCGAGTTACGGAAGCCGCCAAGGTAGTTGAGGGCGACCTTCAGCCGCTCAGGCGCGGGCTCGCCCACCACGCCGCTGACACGAACCCGATCGACGCCCACCTGCTCGAGCGAGATCGTGTCGAAGCGCGCCACGACGTCGGGGTTCACGTAGCGCGGCCCCCCGATCTCGTACAGCAGTTGGGCCGTGACCGTGCCCACCGACACCAGCCCGCCCGTGCCCTCGTGTTTGGTGATGACGCTCGAGCCATCGTCGGCCACCTCAGCCAGCGGGAAGCCGATGTGCTCGATGCCCGGAACCTCGTCGAAGAACGAGTAGTTTCCGCCGGTGGCCTGAGCCCCGCACTCAATAATGTGGCCCGCGACGACGGCACCCGCGAGCCGGTCGAGATCGGCTGGCACAGAGCAGTCGAACGACCAGCCGTGCCACCACGCCGCGGGTCCGACCACCAGCGCGGCATCGGTGCAGCGACCGGTGATCACCACGTCAGCACCCTCGGCTAGGGCAGCAGCGATCGCGCGCCCGCCGATGTAGGCGTTAGCCGTGAGCGGGTGCACGCCAGCCTCGGCCAGTGTCTGGCCGGTGTCGAGGTTCACCCACTGCTCGCCCGCGTCGGTGAGCTCGCCCAGTCGCGGCATGAGGTCGTCACCCTCGACCCATGCGATGCGCACCCGCCCGAGCCCGGCCGCGTCGGCCTGCTCGCGCAGCGCGGCAGCACAGCCCGCAGGGTCGAGCCCACCCGCGTTCGACACCACACGAATGCCTCGATCGAGGCAGTCGCCGAGCACGTCGGCCATCTGGGTGAGGAAGGTGCCCGCGTAGCCCGAGCCGGCACCGTGCTTCATGCGCTGCCTCGCCAGAATGAGCATCGTCAGCTCGGCAAGCCAATCGCCAGTGAGCACGTCGATATCGCCACCGTCGACCATCTCGCGGGCCGCCGAGAGCCGGTCACCGAAGAAGCCCGAGCAGTTCGCGATACGCACCGGGCGTCTGACCTCACTCACGACTTCATCACCCCCGACGCCTCGACCGCCTCGACTCCCTCGACGGTGACGACCACCTGATGCGCATCGACCGACTGACCCACCTCGACGAACACCGCGTCGACAACGCCATCGGCCGCAGCCACAATGCGGTGCTCCATCTTCATCGCCTCGAGCACCACCAGCGTCTGACCCGCGACTACCATGTCGCCCACCGACACCAGTACGAGGGTGATTGTGCCGGGAACGGGAGTCGTGGAGGCACCGGCCTGCTGATCGTCTGCCTCGCCCGCGAATCGCGGCACTGGGCCGAAGCGGCTATTCCACACTCCGTCGTGCACCGTAACGATGTCGTCGGCGTCGATGACACGCGCGAATACCCGCTCGTCAGCCTCAAGGTCGACCATGACATCGCCCTCGCCTGTGGTCACCGCCGAAGCGCGAATCGGAAGGTCGAGCCACTCGATATCGGCCGCCCCGATGAGCTCAACCGGAGCAGCAGTAAAGCCCACCCGCCACGCGCCGTCGCGCCGCACCTCGTACACAACCGTCACAGGCGAGTCGCCCACGAGAAAGGCACGAGCCTGAGGAACGGCCGCCACGTTGCGCCACCCGGTCGGTGCGAACGCAGTGGCTGACGCCGGCTCGGAACTCAACGTCACGCGTGACGTGAACGCCGCAGCGATGACGGCCGCCGCGAGGTGCAGCCGCTCGCGCGCGACCGGCACCTTCGGAGCGAGCAGTTCGGGGTGTTCGTCGAGGAAGGCGGTAGACGTGCGGCCCGCAAGGAAGTCGTCGCTCTCGAGCACCGCCACCAGAGAATCGCGATTGGTGACAGGGCCGTGAATGATCGCCGCCCGCAGCGCGCCGGCGAGCCGCAGCGTGGCTTCCCGACGCGAAGGTGCAGCCGCGATGAGCTTGGCCAGCATCGGATCGTAGTGAGTACCGATCTCGCTGCCCGACTCGAAGCCAGGGTCGACCCGAACGTCGTCGGACATTACGAACCGACGCATCACCCCCGAACCAGGTGCATAGTCGCGTGCGGGGTCTTCGGCGTAGAGCCGCACCTCAACAACCGAATCGATGGCCACGAGGTCAGACTGATCAACCAGAAGCGGGTCGCCCTCGGCAACCCGCACTTGCCACTCGATGAGCGGCACCTCGTAGGCGAGTTCGGTGACCGGATGCTCTACCTGCAGCCGCGTGTTCATCTCGAGGAAGAAGAACTCCTGCGCTGCACCATCGCCCGCGACGATGAACTCAACCGTGCCCGCCCCGACGTATTTGATCGATCGAGCCAGAGCAACCGCCGCTTTGAGCATCGACTCGCGCACCGAGTCGGTGAGCCCGGGCGATGGCGTCTCCTCGATGACCTTCTGATGACGCCGCTGCACAGAGCAGTCGCGCTCGCCGAGGTGAAGCACGGTGCCCTGCTGATCGCCGAACACCTGCACCTCGACGTGCCGTGACCCAGCCAGGTACCGCTCGAGGAACACCGTGGCATCGCCGAAGGCCGACTGCGCCTCGCGCCGAGCAGACTCGACGGCCTCAACCAGCGAGTCGGCACTCTCGACCACGCGCATACCTCGGCCACCACCGCCGGCCGACGCCTTCACCAGAACCGGAAACCCGACCTTCTCAGCTGCCGCGCGCAGCTGGTCGGCAGACGCGTCGGAATCGAGTTCAGCACCAGGAACGACCGGCACTCCGGCCGCCCCCGCGATTCGCCGCGCCTCGACCTTGAGTGCCATGGATCGCATCGACTCGGAAGTGGGTCCCACCCACACGAGTCCGGCGTCGATCACCGATTGCGCGAAGTCGGGGCTCTCCGACAGGAAGCCATAGCCCGGGTGAATCGCGTCGGCACCCGAGCGCGCAGCCGCCGCGAGGACCTTCGCGGCGTCGAGGTACGACTCGGCGGGACTGCGTCCTCCGATCGGCACCGCGACATCGGCCGCGCGCACGTGCGGCAGGTCGCGGTCGGGGTCGGAGTACACGGCCACGCTTCGAATTCCGAGTTCGCGGCACACCTCGGCGATGCGCACGGCGATCTCGCCACGGTTGGCGATGAGCAGGGTTCGAATGGGTCGGGTCATCGCCATCACATCCGAAAGACGCCGTACTCGCCGGTGCCCTGCACCGGGGCGGAGTGACAGGCCGACAGCGCGAGGCCCAGCACGGTGCGCGTGTCGCGCGGGTCGATGATGCCGTCGTCCCACAGGCGGCCGGTGGCGTGCAGAGCGGTCGACTCGCGTTCAACCTGAGCCTCGAACGCATCGCGCATCGGCGCGAACGCAGCCTCGTCGAACACCTGCCCTGCCGCCTCGGTTTTACGGCGAGCCACGATGGTGAGAACGCCCGCAAGCTGCTTGGGTCCCATCACCGCGATGCGGTGGTTGGGCCACGTGAACACGAAGCGTGGATCGTACGAGCGCCCGCTCATGCCGTAGTTTCCAGCACCGTAAGACGCACCAATCATGAGCGTGAGGTGGGGCACCGTCGAGTTCGACACGGCGTTGATCAGCTTCGCGCCGTCCTTGATGATGCCGCCCTGCTCGTAGCGCGTGCCCACCATGAAGCCTGTGATGTTCTGCACGAAGAGCAGCGGAATGTGGTGCCGGTTGCACAACTGGATGAACTGCGCGCCCTTCTCGGCCTCCTCACTGAAGAGGATGCCGTTGTTGGCCAGGATGCCGAGCGGGTAGCCGGCGAGGTGGGCGAAGCCCGTGACGAGTGTGGAACCATACAGCGGCTTGAACTCCTCGAACTCGCTGCCGTCGACCACGCGTGCGATCACATCACGCACCTCGAAGGGCACACGCACGTCGGCGCTGGCGATGCCGAGCAGCTCCTCGGGATCGAGCACCGGGTCGACAGGCGCGCGCGCCGGCGCGGGGCCTAACTTGCTCCAGTTGAGGTGCGCCACAATGCGACGCCCGAGGCGAATCGCGTCGGCCTCATCGCGCGCGAGGTAGTCGGCGAGGCCGCTGGTGCGCGCGTGCATCTCGGCGCCACCGAGCGTCTCCTCATCAGCGTCTTCATCGATGGCCATCTTCACGAGCGGCGGCCCGCCGAGGAACACCTGCGCCGCGCCAGCCTGCATCACCACGTAGTCGCTCATGCCCGGCATGTAGGCGCCGCCCGCGGTGCTGCTTCCGAACACCATCGTGATGGTGGGGATACCCGCGCGCGAGAGCTGCGTGAGGTGCTTGAAGCTGGCGCCGCCGTACACGAAGACCTCGGCCTGCTTGGCGAGGTCGGCCCCGGCCGACTCGGTGAGGCTCAGTAGTGGCAGCCGGTTGACGCGCGCGACCTCCATCGCGCGCAAACCCTTGTGCACGCTGGTGGGCGACTGTGCACCGCCCCTCACCGTCGGGTCGTTCGCCGCGATGACGCACTCGACCCCGCTCACGGTTCCGATTCCGGTGACGATGCCGCCCCCAAGCGGGTCGTCGGTGTCGAAGCCAGCGAGCGGGCTGAGCTCGAGAAAGGGCGAGTCTCGGTCGAGCAGCAGCGCGATGCGCTCACGCGGTAGCAACTTGTTCCGCGAGCGCAGCCGTGCCAGCGTGCTGGCAACCTTCGCAGGGTCGGTGGATCCGCCACCCGCCACCACCTGGCGCTGCAGACGATCGATCTCATCGAGGGCGGTCAACATGGCCTCGCGGTTGGCGGCGAACTGCTCACCTCGCGCGTCGACCCGGCTGGCGTTCACCCACTTGACGCTAGTGTCAAGTTGACGTGCCCGTCAAGTGGTGTCGGGAGTCGGCGGTGAGGCCGCGCAATTCGCTACGGTCAGGCTGTGGCAACGCATCAGCACGGAGCGGGCGAGATCCTGCTCCCCCAGCGCGAGCGCGGAACCTTCACCACGATCTGGATCCGCGTCGGCATCGCTGTGGGGTGCCTGCTGATCACCACGCTGGTGGTTTGGTTCGGCCGGGACGGGTACCGCGATCTCGACGGCACGCTCAACGATTTTTGGTCGTGCCTCTACTACGCAGCCGTGTCGCTCTCCACCACCGGCTACGGCGACATCACGCCGGTCACCACCACGGCGCGGCTGGTCAACGTATTCATCATCACGCCGTTGCGCTTCATCTTCCTGATCACCCTGATTGGCACCACGATTGAGCAACTGAGTAGCCGGGGCCGCACGCAGATCCGACGTCAACGCTGGAGGGAACGAGTGAGCAACCACACCGTCGTCGTGGGCTTCGGAGTCAAAGGCCGAAGCGCGGTGAACACCCTGCTCGAGAGCGGGCGCGACTCGAAGTCGATCGTGGTGATCGCGGAGAATAGTCTCGAATGCGCTGACGCTGGCCGCCTCGGGGTGGTGGTCGTGCGGGGAGACGCCCGCCGTGAGGACGTGCTGCGCGAGGCGCAACTCGAGCGGGCCAAGGAGATGATCGTCGCGGTAAACAGCGATGCCGTCGCCGTACTCATCACACTCACCGCGCACCAGGTGAACAAGGAAGTCGCCATCACGGTGGCCGCACGCGAGGGTTCCAGCGCCAGCATCCTGCGCGAGGCAGGGGCGACGTCGGTCATCATGACGTCCGAATCGGC